>DYHQ01000030.1 GCA_020724065.1 Candidatus Puniceispirillum sp.
CGGTCAGGGCGTTAGTCCCTTCGGTTCTGGAACCTTGCCGCGGCGCAAAAGATGATACTTCTGAAGTAGAAGAATTTGTCGCGCTCCCACCTTTGCAGCAGGTTTTCCTTCGATGGGGAAACCTGCTGTTTTGTGTAGAAAAGAAGAGACTTTGCTTGCAAATATCCGTTGGAATTTGTATACTATCCAAGTTTGAAGATCCTCGAATAGGAGAAATCGTGAAACCCTTGGACATTGATTTGCGTGAGCCACTGCTCGAACTCGTGCGCCGAACTTCGACTGAACTGGCATCGGATGTCGTCGCCTCCATTGAGCGAGCGGCCGCGATTGAACCGAAGGGAACGGCCGCTTGGAATGCGATGCAGACCGTGCTCGAGAATATCCAGCTTGCCCGTGAGAAATCAGCTCCTATCTGTCAAGATACCGGCCATATCACCTTCCATGTTCATTCGCCTTTCGGCTACAGTCAGAACATGCTCATCGAGCAGATGCTTTGGGCGGTTCGCACAGCGTCGGCCAAGACTTACCTGCGCCCGAATTCCATGGACTCCTTGACCGGCAAGAATAGCGGCGACAACACGGGATTGGGCTTTCCCATGTTTTATTTTCATGAATGGGAAAAGAATGAACTCTGCTTTGACCTCATGCTGAAAGGCGGCGGATGCGAAAATGTCGGCGCGCAGTATCGGCTGCCTCATGCGCCGCTCGGTTCAGGTCGAGATCTTGAGGGAGTGCGCCGTGTTGTCCTGGATGCCATTGATAAGGCACAGGGCTACGGTTGCAGCCCCGGGATTATCGGCGTGGGCATCGGCGGTGACCGAGGTACCGGCTACCTGATTTCCAAAGAGCAACTCTTCCGCAAATTGGACGACAAGAACCCGAACGCTGAACTCGCCGCGCTGGAAGAGAGAATTCTTGCCGAAGCCAATCAGTTGGGCATCGGTCCGATGGGCTTTGGAGGAAAGACGACAATCTTGGCCGTCAAGATTGGTGCCAATCATCGGGTACCGGCGTGCTTTTTCGTTTCGGTGTCCTATGCTTGCTGGGCGGACCGACGAGGGCGACTTAGCTGGAAAAAAGGAGAGGTGAGCTATGATTAGGCTAACAACACCAATCAGCGATGAACAAATTCTTGGACTGAAAGTGGGCGACCAAGTGTCTCTTTCGGGAGTCATCCTTACCGGCCGCGATGCGGCGCACAAATACATGATTGATAACTTCATCGGGAAAGCCAATCCGACGCCTTCCGAACACCAAGTCTATGGACGCCTTAAGGCAGTTCTGAAAGGCGGTGTGATCTACCATTGCGGCCCCGTTGTCGGCGGCTTGGAGACGAAGCAGTACCGATTCGTTGCCGCTGGTCCAACCACCTCCAGCCGCGAAGAGCCCTATCAAGCCGATGTCATCAAGCATTTCGGGCTTAAGGGCGTGATCGGCAAAGGCGGGATGGGCGCGAAGACTTCCACGGCCTGCGTGGAGCACAGGGCCTGCTACCTTCATGCGATTGGAGGTGCCGCCGTGTTCCTTGCACAGTCGGTCGTGAAAGTCACGGATGTCTTGAAACTGGAGTTTGGCGTGCCCGAGGCGATGTGGATCATTGAGGTCAAGGATTTCCCTGTCGTCGTGACCATGGATGCGCATGGCGGCAGCTTGCATCGAGATATTGCCACCGCATCGGCCGAAGTGCTGAAGAGACTCGTGGGCGTCAAATAGGACAGAAGGTCATCGAACAGCTTCTGCGAGGGGAGTCCGCGAAAAACATAGTCCCCCAAGAGGGATTTTCATTTCATAGACAAGGCAGAAACACATGGCAGAATCTCTTGAAACTCAGGAAAAGACTCTCGAAGAGCGCGACCGCGAATGGTTCGAGAAGGTCTATAAGGGAGACAGCGAGCCGCAACTGACGGCTCGCGCGATTATTGCGGGCATGATTTTCGGGGGGCTCATGTCGCTATCGAACCTCTATGTGGGTCTCAAATCGGGTTGGGGATTAGGCGTGGACATCGCGGCGGTGATTGTCATTTTCGCCGTATTCAAGGCATTGCGCGGAATTGGTCTGACTAAACGCGATTTCGGCATGATGGAAAATACCATCATGATGACCGTGGCCGTGGCGGCCAGTTGGATTTCATCGGCGGGTCTCGTATCCGCCGTCCCCGCCTTAACGATGCTCACCGGCTACACCTTCGTCTGGTGGCACCTCACTCTTTTGATTGGCGTTATCCTCTACCTTGGACTCTTCATGGGCATCCCGCTCAAGCGCCAGATGATTCAAGTGGATAAGCTGCGCTTTCCCGCCAACATTCCCACGGGTGAAACTCTGAAAGCGATGCACTCTCATGGTGGTGAAGCCATGAAAAAGGCCAAGGCGCTCGGAACCGCTGGAGGGCTTGGAATTCTCGTCGCTGGACTGCGGGACGGCCTCGCTTGGATTCCTGGGCTTGTGAATATGCCGACTACTATCGGGCGCATCGGTTTGGGTAAGCTCACGCTTAGCCTTGAACCGAGCCTCATTTTTGTTGGCATTGGCGCCCTCTTCGGAATCAAAGTGGGCTTGAGTATGTTGTTCGGATTATTGCTGAACTATGCGGTTCTGGCACCCAATTTGATTCATGCAAAGATCATCAAGCATCCTGCGCCACAGATTCGCGCAACGGCTCGGATCCAAATGCCCCTCACGGTACAGCAAGGTCAGAGTCTTACGGTGTTGCTCGAAGAGGCCAATGTCAATCCAGAAATGTCATCAGGAATCCGCTCGGATGCGCTGAGTTATCGCTGGACGCAGCCTGTGACCTACTCCAGCCTTGCTGACCTGGAACATGACCTCAATGCTCCTACACTCGCGGATGGCTCGTCCAATCCTTTCCATGGCGTCGTCAGCGTTCGCGATACGATTAACAAGAGCCTCGGCACCAATGTATTGTTCGTCGAGGCCTCCAAATCCATCTACTGGGAATCGAAGTTGACGATTGCGGATGACCAGCCTCCGGAAATTGTCAAGGCACTGGGTTTTGAACCAGGTGCAAGCCGCACGCAAGTCATTGGTGGATTTCGCAATATTAGCGCGTGGTCGCTCTGGCCGGGCGCGACAGTTCTCGTAGTAGGCGGTTTGCTTGCGCTCGCTTTCCAGTGGAAAACGCTCGGCAAAACTTTTGGCAGTATTTTCAGCGGAATTCGAGGCAATCGGCACAACGGCAGAAAGGGCGTGCTCGACGACATCGAGGTGCCGATGACATGGTTTGTACCGGGTTTCTTGATCACCGGTTTTCTGGCGATGTTGTTCCTGGGATGGCTTTTCACCATCCCTTGGTATATGGGTGTCCTCGCCGTGTTGATGACCTTCTTCCTGGCGGCTGTCGCCGCCCGCGCTGGCGCGGAGATCGGCATCAATCCTATTGGCGCACTTGGAAAAGTGACACAACTCACTTATGGAGTCATTTCTCCGGGCAATATGACCACGAACCTCATGACGGCTGGCATCACGGCCGGAGCATCAGCCAGTTGCAGCGACACCGTCGGCAATTTGAAAGTCGGGCACATGGTGGGCGCCAATCCGCGTAAGCAGTTTATCGGACAGTTGTTCGGAGTGCTTGCCGGTGCGTTTATGGCCGTGCCCGCCTATTTCATTCTCGTGCCCGATGCGAACATGTTGGGCGGTGAAAAATTCCCGGCTCCTTCTGCCCTGGTTTGGGCTGGCGTCGCCAAAGTGCTTTCGCAGGGGCTCAGCACGCTTCCTCCAAGCGCCGTGATTGCCATGGCTATTGCCTTCACTTGCGGAGTGATCATCGTGGTGATTGATCGCGTCTTTCCGAAAGTGAAACCCTATACACCCTCGCCAGCCGCTCTCGGTATTGCGCTGACCATCCCGGCTTATACCAGTTTTGCGATGTTCCTCGGCGCACTAATTGTTTGGATTCTTGAGAAACGGGCCGCCAAATGGAACGACATGTACACTATTCCAATTGCATCGGGCTGCATTGCGGGAGAAAGCATCATGGGTGTGGTGTTAGCAGGTCTCATGGCAGCAGGCATACTCCAATAGTCGAGGCGATACAAGTCTGCACTATTCACACCCACTGTGCTTCTTGGGCCGCGTTCTCGGGTTCTCCTGTTTCGGACATGAAATAGGCAGGAGCAAAGCAGGCGCCATAATATTCTGGAAAACCTTGACATTCACGAAAAATTTGCGTAAATTTAAGGTTGAATGTCTGCATTCACAATGGCATCTAATCATATGTTATTTATTGGAATACCAGTTGTTGTGCGTGAAAAGTCGGCTACGAAGAGATGAACAAGGGCATGCCGTTGAGGTGTCGTTCTATTTGAGTTTTGGAGGATTTGTTATGCCACGCATGATTAGCATTTGTTTAGTCCTATTGTGCCTGACACTTGTTGCACAGGCGAGGTACATCGAAGAAAATACAGAATACGCGCAGAATCGTTTTATTGTGAAGCTCTGGCCAGGTGCTGCGAATTTAGAGCCGGTTTCTGAGGGGCTGTTCACTCGGGTTTCGGACGCGTATTTGACCGGCTTGAATATAAAATGGAAAGTGGTTCAAGTCGAAAGGCTCTTCACCGGATCGCCCCCCAAAGAAGCACCTGAGTTGGACCTTCCAGGCTACTGGCGTTTCTGGATAGATGAACTGGCAGACTTAGAGGCGCTGCTATCGGAATACGCGGCCGCCCCCGTCGTCGAGCATGTGGAGCCGGTTGGTATCCACCGAGTCTCATACTCCCCAAACGATACTTATTGGTCGTACCAGTGGTACATCCGCAATACGGCCGGCGACCATGATATTGATACCTATGAAGGATGGGATGTGACGCGTGGCGACACAACTGCTATCCTGGGAATTGTTGACACGGGAGTTCAATATAGCCACCCTGATCTCCGGGCGATGATGTGGCGTAACTGGCCGGAGAAAAGCGGAACCCCGGGTTACGATGATGATGGCAACGGACTTGTGGACGACACGGTCGGTTGGGACTGGGTGACAGGAATCAGCGGCTGTTGGGGCGGCGAAGACTGCAGCACACCCGACGCTGATCCGAAAGACTTCGCAGGTCACGGAACGCATGTCGCGGGCATTGCAGCGGCTCAGACGAACAATGGCTTGGGCGTGGCAGGTATCGCCGGGGGTGGCACGGGCTATACCGGGGCGCGGATCATGGCGCTTCGCGTTGGCTGGTTGGAGTCAGACGGCTATGGCTATGTGGCCATGGATTTCTGCGCGGACGCAATTGACTACGCTCGTCAGAAAGGAGTCTGTGCCATTAATTGTTCCTGGGGCTCCAGCGGCACTGGAGGACTTCCCGCCGCTGTAGATGCCGCCATTTCTGCTGGAATTGTCTTCTGCGTGGCGGCAGGTAATGAAAATTCTTCTGCTCAGGACTACCTTGCCCAGCGTGGAGATTGCATTGATGTGGCGGCAACGGACAATGCCGATGTGAAGGCATCCTTTTCCAACTACGGAAGTTGGGTGGATGTGTCTGCTCCAGGCGTGAATATCTACTCAACATACTCTGATTTCTACACAAACACCTACACCTATCTGGATGGGACTTCGATGGCGGCCCCGTGTGTGACAGGTGAGGCCGGCCTGCTGAAGTCTCTGTATCACTCATGGGACCGGGTCGAAATCATGGATGCCATTATCAACCATGTGGATAACATCTACGACGAAAATCCGGGATGGGAAGGCTTGCTTGGCACCGGACGAATCAATGTCAATTTGGCACTCCTTTCTGCCGGTACTATCACCGTGACCAAGCCGAACGGAGGAGAGGTTTGGGTGGTGGGATCCACGGACACGGTCCGATGGACCAGCGTAAACTTTTCTGGAAATGTGAATATCCATCTCAATCGGAGCTACCCGGGTGGCCCGTGGGAAACCCTTGCATCAAACACGGCCAATGACGGTGTTCAGACTTGGCTTGTGACGGTTCCAACGACCACTCAGGCCCGTGTCCGTGTTGTTGGCTACAGCGACCCATCCATCGGTGACACATCCAACGCGAATTTCACCATCAGCAGCGCGAGCATCACGGTGCTTGAGCCTAATGGAGGCGAGACCTGGTACACTGGAACGACGGACACTATCAAATGGTCCTCTGTTGGAGTATCGGGAACTATCAAGATCGAACTGAAGCGCACTTACCCTTCAGGCGGCTGGGAGACTCTCTTTGCAAGCACGACGAACGATGGAGTTGAGCCGTGGCCGGTTACCGGAGCAACGACCACACAAGCCCGCATCCGGATCACCAGCGTCAGCACACCGAGCATTACAGATGTTTCGAATAACAACTTCTCCATCGCAAGCCCCTTCATCACTGTCTACGATCCCAACGGCGGAGAAGTCTGGACGCAGACCGAGAGCCAAGCGTTCACCTGGGACGGAGGCGGCATCAGTGGGAATGTCAAGATTGAATTGAATCGCGATTACCCGTCCGGCACATGGGAGGTCCTCTATGCAGCGGTGCCTTTCACAAACTATCTGCAAGATTGGATCGTCACCAGCCCTTCCACGACAACCGCCCGCGCGCGGATTTCAAGTGTTTCATCACCGAGCGTTTACGACATCTCCGACGCCAACTTCACAATCAATTCGGCTGGCCCCATGGAGATTTTGCACGATCCTCTGGATGATGGAGAACCTGGCACGGTATTGATCGTGGCCAGCGCCATTGACGATCAGGCCGGCGTCACGATGAAAGCCTTTCATCGCCTCCTTGGCGCCAGCAGTTGGGATTCGACGACGATGAATTCAACCGGCAATCCCAATGAGTTCTCAGCGACGCTTGGCCCGCTGGACGATGGCTCCTATCAGTATTACTTGCGAGCAAAAGCCGTTGATAACGAAGTTGCCACAACAAGCATCTATGATTTTCAGTTGTATCCGTTCTGCGGCACGACGATTTCCTATGACGACGGCAGCGCGGAGCGCTACAACTGGGCGGGAGCCGAGGAATTCCGCTGGGCCGTCCGGTTCACTCCGTCCAGCACGCCGTTCGTGTTATGCGGTGCAGAGTTTAGTGTGTCCCGCATCAGTCCAGACTCAGCCCATAGCCGCATTTTTATCGAGGTCTACAGCGAGAGCGCTGGTTTGCCCGGCAGTCTCTTGTTCCGTGACACGACTGGTTCAATCGGGAATGTGGTGGGTGGTTTGCCGCCGGGGCAGACCTATTGGGCCGATGTGGTGATTCGCGACGGCAGCGGCGAACCTCTGGTGCTCAATAGCAATTTCTTCATCGCCGTCGGCAATCCGGACACGCTTTTCTATGAAGCATTTTCACGGGACACAACCACCCCGAACAGTGGCCGCAGTTTTCTCTATGACGGATGTACCTTGCAGTGGTACAACGAGAATGATGCGTGTGACAACTGCAAGCCCGGCGACCGAATGGTTCGAGCAGTGGGGTATTATCAAACGCCGCCCACGATCGTGGTCTACCGCTCAAGCAATGACGCCAGCTTGTACTGGACCTCGACCGGCGCACCCTATTATCGTATCTATAGCGACACGACACCTTTCGGCAGCTATGGGACTTCAGAGGGTTCGACTTCCGACACGACTTTCATAGATATCGGCGCGATTTCGTCGGCGACACTGAAGTTCTATCGCGTTGTTTCTTCGACGGTACCGTAAACGGAGAAGCTGTTCGGCTTTTTTCTCGAAGAATTCGAATGGCGGCAGGAAGCGACCTTAGGGAGGTCGCTTCCTGCCTTTTGATGACCTCCTTTTTGCCACATTCCTATTTGAATCACTGCAGACAACAGATAGACTCTTCATAGGAGATCCGATGACAAGGACTTTTCAGACAATTATCCTCACGGCTCGTCCTGCTGCTGGAAAAAGCGAGGTCATTGACTTCCTCAAGAACCTGAGCCTCGAGGAGCGGCAGCGCCGCTATCGTATCGGGCAAATCATCGAGGTGGACGATTTCCCGTACATCTGGGAGAAATTCGAAGAGGACGATATTTTCACGAAGCGCGGCCGCGCAAGACTCTACACCGACGACAAATACTGGTTCAAAGATCCCTGGCTCTGGGATTTCTTCTTGGAAAAGATGAATATCGCCTATGCCAAACTCCTTCGAACCACGGATATGTCCGAGAAGACAATTCTGGTCGAGTTTGCCCGTGGAGGAGAAAACGCTCTGGCGCATGCTTTCTCCGTACTCTCAACGGAAATCCTGAAGCATGCGGGGATTCTCTACATCAATGTCTCCTATGAAGAATCCGTGAGAAAGAACCGGCGGCGATTCAAACCCGAGGCGGCGGATTCCATCCTTTTCCACTCCCTCCCGGATGACAAAATGGAGTTCTATTACAAGATTAATGATTGGCACAAGCTTGCGCCGGACAAACAAGGAGTTCTCCTTCTGCAAAACATCAAAGTACCTTATGCGGTCTTAGATAACGAGCCGGAGGTGACGGATACGCCGCAACACTTGGCGGCGCCTTTGGCGGATGCTTTGGAGAGACTATGGCAAGGCTACCTGACAACCCGTTAGTTTCTTCGCAGAGGCGTAATCGGCGAACAACGGAAGTCCGCCGCGGTTTTCGACGCATTACCAGAAGCTGGGATGAGTTCTGGGCCGAATTCTGGCACATCCGGCTGAAAGGAAATGATCCCGCCTGCATGATGAAAAACCAACAGGTTGTGACATTCTGCAGGGTAATTCTCAAATTGCAGAAGGGTGAGCACCTTCTCGATCTCGGGTGCGGTGCAGGATTCCAGAGTTTGCTTTTTGCTGAGCTCGGACTCAAAGTTCTCGGAATAGACATCTCTCCTCCACTCATCGAACATGCCAGGCGTTTGGCGGCGAAACGAAAGGTCTCCGCGAGCTTTCAGGTTGGAGACATGCGAACGATTGCCTTTGAGCGCGCTTTCGATGCGATTGTAATTCTGGGCTGCAGCTACGGCTTCGGAAATGACGCGGAGAATCAGCAAACCTTGGCGAATATCGCCCGTGCTCTCCGTCCGGGCGGACGGCTTCTGTTGACGGGGCAACATGCCTATGCCGCTTCCAATCATATCGGGCCCGAGTGGTTGGAAACAACCGAGGGAATCCTCCTTCACCGAGGCGAATTCGAGCCAACCACATCAAGACTCAACGGCATTTGGGAACTTGTCCGGCCCGATGGTATGATTGTCGTAGAAGGGGAGAATCCGGAAAAACACGGAATTCGCTGTTACACCGTACCTGAGCTCCATCGCATGTTTGCGGAAGTCGGACTCGAGGCAGTCGGCTTCTATGGAACTTGGCTGCTCCCCCCCACTCCACTCCAATGGTTCTCCGCCGAGCTCATCGCCACAGCACGAAAGAACCGCAGATGAGCGTTTTGCCTACTCAATTGGGTCCCTTAAAACTGGAATCTCCCGTGGCTTTAGCGCCGATGGCCGGGTATACGGACTCGCCGATGCGACGCATCGCCAGGCGTTATGGAGCGGGTCTTGTCTTCTCTGAAATGCTCTCGGCGGAAGGGACACTCCGGCGAAATCGAAAGACCCTTGAACTGGCAAGATTCACCCAAGAAGAGCGACCGATTGTTCTTCAGTATTTCGTCGTGAGTCCAATTGTGGCCGCCAAAGTCGCCAAAATCCTCGAGGAACTGGAGCCCGATGGATTGGATCTGAATTTCGGTTGTCCAGTAAGAAAAATCGTGCAAAATTCCGGTGGGGCGGCGCTTCTGAAAGATATTCCACTGCTCAGCAAGATCGTGGAAGCGTCTGTGAACGCGACTCGATTGCCGGTGTCTGCGAAAATACGGTGCGGGTGGGACGAACACTCTCAGAACGCCGTAGAGGTCGCGCGGGCTGCTGCAGAGGGCGGCGCAAGTTGGGTCACGGTTCATGCGCGGACTCGCAGCGAGTTCCGCGCAGGCTCCGCGCATTGGGAGTGGATTGGGGAGGTGAAACAAAAAGTTGCCATTCCTGTCATCGGGAATGGTGATGTGAAGACAGCGGAAGACGCGATCGCTCTTCAGAAACAAACAGGATGTGACGCCGTCATGGTGGGCCGCAGTGCAATAGGAAATCCTTTCATTTTCCGGGAGGCAAATGCTCTTTTTTCCGGTTCAGGTCCGTTGCCGCTTCCAACGCCTCGCGAGAGGTTCCAAGCCGTCAATCAACAGATGGCGTGGATGATGGACCTATTCGGTGAAGAGCATGCGGTGCGCCGTTTTCGAAAACATGCCATTGGCTATCTGAGGGATTTGCCGCATAGTGCCGTCATAAGGAACAGAGTCATTCGCCTGCCGAACGCGTGCGATGTTCTCAGCATTTTGGAGGAATATTTCTTCTCTTTGCCCGATAGCTCGGCATCATGTGGTAGCACTCTTGGAGAGTCAGCATCTTCCGACAGGGACAAGCTGACCGAAACGGCTCAAGGACTCTGACGCAAACGACCCTCGACTCGCGAGAGAATGGGCTTGTCCGTCTTTTGCATCTGCGCAACGACGAAATCTGTTAAAAGTTGTCCGGTCTCTTGGATGTCCTGTGGCTGAAAACCCAAGTACCGTTCATACTGACTGACAGCGACATAGTCAATCGAAGCGATACGATACTCGCGCTTCAAGTCGAGCGGCTTACCCGATACATCGCAAGCGGTGACCTTGACTTCCCCTTCACTCCGACGATAGGTCATAGTCATGCCAGACATCTCGAGGGTTCCGTGATCTTGGAAAGCGTGGGTGTGCGCCTGATTCTCGGCGAACTTGTTCAAGTCGGTGCCGCTAGCTGAGAAGAGAACAATGAAATTGTGAAACGGGATCAGCTCAGCGATCTGCAGCTTCGTGACGGGGCCTGCGGCAATATTCGTGCGGATACCTCCCGCATTGATCAGGGCGACATCCACGCCAAAAACCTCGCAAAGACGATCACAGATCCAGTTCCCCACATTGCTCTCTTCGTTATAGGCAGAAATCCAGTCCGCAGCAAGATAACCAACGACTTGAGCATAGTCGGCATCAATGATGGACTTGAAACTATCACAGAAAGCCGCGACATGCGAGTCAGGCTGCGTTCCTTCGTCAAGAAGAGGAATCAAGTGCCCTCGACAAGAATAAACTGTGTCACCGGCCACTTCCAAATCGAGTACTCCCAACTCTTGTAGGTGGCAGCGGGCCTGAACGATTAGGATTCCGTTTTCACGCACTGGTTCGTTCAAGCGCGTGTGAGAGTGACCGCCAACAATGACATCGGCGTTACGCACCTTGCGGGCCAGTTCGCGATCATTGTCAATTCCATTGTGAGTCAGGAGAACAATGAGATCCGTTGCCGGATCCATCTCATCTATGTAGCGCTGGGCTGTCTGCGCAATGTCCTTGACCTGAAGTCCTTTCAAATTCGTCCGACTCGCCGAGTAATTCAGTTGCTCAAAGATAAGCCCAATAATTCCGATGCGGACGCCACCTATTTCATAGATAACCGTCGCGGCCGGAACAAACAGATTCCCTGTTGAATCAATGAGATTGGCGCAAATAATAGGGTAGGCGGATATTGCCATGAGTTTGTGTGCATTCTCCTGCGAGAGGTCGAATTCATGGTTGCCAAGAACATCGGCCTTGCAGCCAACCATTTCCAATAACTCCACCAAGGCGCCGCCGCGCACACCTCGATGTTCTATGTCACAAATTGGATTTCCGGTCATGAAGTCGCCGGCATCAAGGAGAATTGAATTGGAGGTCCGCTCTCGTTCCACCCTCAGGTAATGCGAGAGCGCCGGGAATCCGCCGACCAGCGCCTTGTCACCTCGTTCGACTGCCGGCTCCGGCAAGAAGTGCCCATGAATGTCATTGACATGGAGAATGGTAATGGTACGCGGCTGCGCAAGAGCAAGCGACGCACAGAAAATGAGACAACCGAGCACCCCTCGGTACATCTTGGACATGAAATCTCCCTCGTGCTTTGGTCAAATTCTCTGATTGCGTTTGACTCAAAATATACAGAGCGGAGCACACTATTGCAAGTGGCTATCGCGCAGTGACTTGACAATCTTATCCATAGGCTTTATATTTCTGCCGGAACAACCAACGGAGCGACGCTCTGCGCATCCTCTTGACAGCTTATGTACGATTTGCCAATGCACTTGCCTGGCATTGTCGAGAACTCGCCATCGGTCTGCTTGAAGCGGGACACGAGGTATTTGTCCTGGCCCAGCGAGACTCCCCGATGGCATCCTGGTTGGCCAGAGACCGAATTCCCCATGATGCCAGCGCAAATCCTAATAGCGTCACTCCGATTGAAGTGTGCCGAACCCAGAGACTCACCCGGCAAACTCTTCGGAAGTTTCGACCCAATGTCCTGAATCCACACTGTCCGCCAGGGCATTTCTTTCTGTCAATGAACAGAAAGTGCGATACTGCGGAGGCAATACTCATTCGCACTGTCGGCGAACCACGACCGCCGAAGAAGAACCTCGTCAACCGATGGCTGCATGAAAAAGTAACCGACAGCATCATTGTAACCTGCTCGGCGTCTCGACAACGCTATTTGCAGGGCTTCCACCTTCAGCCTGAAAAAGTGCAAGTCATTTACCCGGGATTCGACAGTGAGACTTTTGCGCGATACACGCCTTCGGGAGATTTTCGACGGCGCCATGGAATCAAAAACGACGCAGTGCTCGTCGGAGTTGTGGCGCGGCTTTCCCCCGAAAAGGGTCATCGTTTTCTGTTGGAGGCCTTTGCCCGCATTTCGGCCGATTTTTCAAATGCGAGATTGGTCGTTGCTGGGCCGAATGCCCGCGAACAGACAGCAGGGGACTTGAAGAAACTGTCGCACGGACTTCGGATTCCGGACAGAGTGATCTTCACCGGAGAAGTTGAAGATGTCCGAGAAGTGATGGCGGAGCTATCCCTGGGGTTGATCCCATCTCTCTGTTCAGAGGCCATTTGCCGTGTCGCCCTCGAGTACATGACATGGGGAGTCCCTATCGTCGCGACAGATGTGAATATTCTACCTGATATCGTGCGAGACGATAGGAACGGATGGATTGTGCCCGTCGGGGACGGCGACGACCTGGCGAAAGCGCTGCGACACGCTCTCTCCAATGAACCCGAGAGAAAAAAACGCGGCGCCGAGGGAAAGAGAATGGCCCTGACCGAGTTCACGCGAGCTCGAATGGTAGAAGAGACGCTTGCTGTCTATCGGCAAGCGGGAGCCAAGAATCATTGAACACCGAGAAATTACCTGTAACGCTCGTGGTCGTCACGCTGAATGAAGAGGCAAATCTTCGCCGTTGTTTGGCCAGCGCCGACTTCTGCCAACATAGGATTATAGTGGATTCGGGTTCCACGGACCGAACCGTACCCATCGCAGAAGAGATGGGTGCGGAGGTGTTGAAACGCACCTGGACAGGTTTTGCGGATCAGAAGAACTTCGGTGTCGCGGCTGCCAAGACAGAGTGGGTTCTTTGTCTCGATGCTGATGAGGAAATCAGTCCCGAGCTTAGGCAGAGTATCATCACTAATGGAGACCGACTGAACCAATATGATGGATTCGAACTCAATCGGCATGCCTTCTACCTCAATCGTTTCATCAATCACAGCGGTTGGTATCCCGAATGGCGCCTCTTCATGTATAGAAGGTCGTGCGGTTCATGGGGAGGATGTGAACCTCATGCGTATGTGAAATTCTCCGGCCGCAAGGCTCGTCTCCTGGGAGACCTGTATCACTATACCTATCGAGACATCCGGCATCATGCACAGAAGACATTTTCTTACGCTCAGACCGCCGCTCAAACGATGTTTGAAGCGGGCCGACAGGCCTCGTTCTTTGACTTGCGAGCGCGTGCTCCGTGGGCATTTGTTCGTTCCCTGTTTCTGGAACGCGGATTCTTGGATGGTTTTGCTGGACTTGTCATCGCCTGGATGTCAGCCTACTACACCTTTCTGAAATATGCCCTCTTGAAACAACTTTCGAGTCAGGTGGAACCGCAATGAAAGGTTATGGGCGACTTCTGAAATACCTGCGCCCTCAAATCGCACGGATTCTTCTGGGATTCGCGCTTATGGGGATCTTTGCCCTCTTCAGCGGATTCTCCATTGCCATGCTCTATCCGATTTTTGATATTGTACTTACTCCGCGAGCCGAAGATGCTGCGGTACGAAGTCAATTGAGGGCTGACATCCCTCTTGGCTATCAATTGAGAGAATTCGGTCGAGAGCTAACCGATGAATATGGCAAAGCAATTCGTCATGAGCAGTCCCTTGGAGACGCCAGCCGACAGGCAAAGTTGGCTTTATTGGGTTTGCTTCGAGAAAATCCTGCTGACCGAATCCTTGGGTGGATATGCCTGGCAGGAATTCTCTTAATGTTCTTCAAGACCTCCACCGGATACCTGCAGAAGATCGTCTTTGTCCGAGTTGAGGAGAAGACGGTGATGCTGTTGCGGAATGACCTCTTTGAGCGAATCGAGAGCCACAGCCTGCCTTTCTTCTCACGCTACGGCACAGGTGAGCTTATCTCTCGTGTGGTGAATGATGTCGGCGCGCTCAAACAATCCACCGTTTCAAGCATCGCCGAACTTCTTCGGAATGCGAGCGTAGCCCTTGTCTTTCTTGCCATCGCTCTTCTTGTCAGTTGGCAACTGACTCTCGCCGTCTTTGTCGTGGTGCCGCCGGCGATTTGGCTGATTGCCCGCATGGGAGACAAGTTGAAGACTTACAGCGGACGCGCTCAGGCAAAGACGGCGGATATTGTGCATTTCCTTCAAGAGGTTTTTGTGGCACATCGCCTTGTCATCGCTTTTCGTGCGGTCGGGCGCGAAATCAAGCGGTTTCACCAAGAGAGCTATCGCTACTTCCGAATCTATTTGAAATTCATGCGCCTGGACAGCCTTGCCGCACCTCTCTCAGAATTCCTTACAACATCGATCGGCATTCTGGTTCTTTGGTACGGCGGCAGCCTCGTGATTCATTCGACGGGAGGAATTACAGCAGGACAATTTGTCGTTTTCTGCGGCGCTCTCTTTGCGATGATGCGTCCTATCTCCACTTGCGCCCGAATGTACAACGAACTGCAGAAAGGGAGAGCGATTCTGAGCCGCCTGTGGGAAATTGCGGATGTCCCGCCGGAAATCACGGACAGTCCTCATGCGCGTACCCTTGAGAAATTCTCCGATAGTGTCCGCTACGAACAAGTCTCGTTCTCTTATGTTTCAGGACAGCCGGTACTACAGCATTGCTCGCTCGAAATTCCCCACGGCTCGATCGTGGCTTTGGTTGGCCCATCGGGAGGCGGGAAGTCCACTCTCGCGGATTTGCTCCTTCGTTTCCATGACCCCACCGACGGATTTATCACGATTGACGGTCTCGATATTCGCGAGATTACGCTGAACTCATTGAGGCAGCTTATCGGTGTTGTCACTCAGGAGACGCTTCTTTTTAACACCTCGGTCAAGGAGAACATTCGCTTCGGCAGACCCGAAGCGACGGACGAAGAAGTGGAAACAGCCTCGCGCGCCGCCAATGCTCATGATTTCATCCGTGCGCTGCCGGAAGGCTACAATACATGCGTTGGAGAGCGAGGGTCGCGCCTATCAGGAGGGGAGCGTCAGCGCATCGCGATTGCCAGAGCCATTCTGTGCGATCCGCAAATTCTTGTACTGGATGAAGCGACTTCATCTCTCGACTCCGAATCGGAGACCCTGATTCAAGAAGCGATCTCCAGACTGTTAATGGGCCGCACGACGCTGGTCATCGCCCACCGCCTTTCCACCATTCAACAAGCCGACTGCATCTATGTCGTGGACAAAGGTCGAATTGTCGAGGCGGGCCGCCATGAACAACTCCTTGCACGAGACGGGCGCTACCGCCGACTCTACGAACTTCAATTCGCCAAAGCACAGATAGAGTCGGCGGAGAACTCTTCGGAGATGCCGTGACGCGAATGGAAGCCTCGCTCGCGCTTTCCATAGAGAAACCAACGATTATCGCGCTGCTTTTCCGTCGTGTTGGTGACAGCCTGATGGCCACGCCCGCGCTTCGGAATGTACGAGCTTGGCGGCCTCAGGCTCGCATTGTTGTTCTTGCCGAAAATAGTGTAAGACGAGTCTTCGAGAGAAATCCGGCGGTGTCAGAGATTTTCGATATTCCGCCTCGGCGGAAGAGTCTTGAGTTTTGGCATGTGCTGCAACTTGTGCGCCACCAGCACCCCCAAATCACCCTTGATTTCCTCTCAGATCCACGCAGCGCTCTCCTCTCCAGAATGAGCGGGGCGCCCCTTCGAGTTGGAATCGGCTACCGAGGCCGTCGCTGGGCCTATACACGCTGCATTCCATGCCAAGATCCGCAGCAGCCGCTTTACAGCGCGGAACACAAACTGAAACTCTCAAACCTATGGGGAGATGCGGCCCAGAGAGACGCCTCCCTCGATTTCTTTCTCTGCCCCGAAGATGAACTGGCAGCTTCTCATCTATGGGGAAAAGAAGGCTGGGGCTCCGAAACCAATGTCATCGCTCTCGGCGTGCACAGCCGGCGCGAACACAAGCGATGGCCTCCTGAACAGTTCGCGAAAGTCGCGAAGCGATTGATTCAGAAGCATGATGTGGCCGTGGCTCTTCTCGCCGGTCCTGGAGAAGAGGCAGCCGTCGGCCATGTCGTTGAGCGCATTCAGGACAGCCGGGCGCGTATGATAAGTCCCAAAGGACTGGGTGCTCTGGCGGCGTGCCTGAAGAGATGCCGGTTGTTCATCGGGAACGATGGCGGGCCAAAACATTTGGCGGTCGCCGTGGGGACGCCGACTCTGACTCTCTTCGGGGTTGAACCCTCCGAGTTCTGGACGCCACCCGGAGACGCGCGTCATGTTGCTCTTGGAGGCACTCGCTCAGAGAAGCCTGACATCGAGTCGCTGACCAGCGATGAAGTCTTTGACAGGGCCCACAGACTCTATGAAAGAACAGCCTGATATGTCGGTAAGCCGAGCGCGCTTTCTCCTCTTTCGCAACGGCTCGATTGGCAACACTCTGGTTGCCGTGCCGGCAATTCGCGCAATCCGCCAGACTTTCCCCGAAGCTCATCTCTCACTCATTCTTGACTCGACCGGTGCAGCGCTGTTGAAGAACTGCCCGCTGATTGATGAGATCATTGTCTATGACAAACGGGGCGAACATCGAGGGCTTCTGCCGACTTTGTCCTTCGTCTCACAATTGAGAAAGCGGCATCCTACTCATGCCGTGCTCTTCAAACGATTCTTTCGGAATGGACTTCTGGCTTTCCTCTCGGGAGCGAAAGAGCGAATTGGATTTGAAACGAACGGTTCAGCCCCATTTCTCAACCGAACGGTTCCATACCAAGATAATCAAGATATTGTCGAGCTTAATCTCCAACTCGCCTTCATGCTTGGTGCGGATGGATCTGCTTCACGAGAACTTGGGCTTTGGTTCGAGGAAGAAACGGAAGCCGCTGCGCAAGAATATCGAGATAGGAACAATCTCCGCGACAGAAACTATGCCGCAATAGGCTTGAGCGGTGTTACCTCTTCTCCTGACTACCTCGCTGTCCAGCAGTGGCAAGAAATCATCACACGGCTTGGCAACTTCACGGATCGTTTGGTCTTTCTCGGTGCGGGCAATGAAAAACACCTGGCGGACAACATCGCATCGTCTCTGAGCGGAGATCCTCTCTTGGCTTTTGATTTGCCGGTGCTTGTCGTGGCCGATTTGATCCGGCATGCTCGCCTCTTCGCGGGGACGGACAGCGGCCCTGCGCATATCGCCCATGCGGTTCAAACCCCGGGAGTCGTTTTCTTTCGTCCTGCCGACGATGTGGCTCTCCAAATAGAGAAATGGTGCCCAAAAGGCGCACGCTATCGCCCTCTTCTGCCTCCAACGAACCCCAACGAAATGCCGCCTTTTCTACATCAACTGGAAAGAGCATGTGAAGAGATTCTCCGATGAATGAGATGGCCACGGATGTAATCTCCGTTATTATTCCCAACCTCAACGGCGCGCATTATCTCACTCCCTGCTTGGAATCAGTATTTGCACAGAAGGTGCCCGGTATCGGACTGGAGGTCCATCTCATAGACAACGGCTCATCGGATGGAAGCGTGGAGATCGTGCGGGAGCGCTTTCCCGACGCCAGAGTCATCGAGAACAAGAAGAATGTCGGTTTCACTCGCGCCATCAATCAGGGACTCGAAGCATCGCATGGCAACTGGCTCCTGCTGCTCAATAATGACACTGTCATGGGAGAAAGTGCGCTCGCGATGCTATTCGCCGAGCTCAAAAATGGCGCCACAGATTTGGCTGGTGCACAGCCCCTCATGGTCAAGGCAGAAGATCCCGGCATCTTGGATAGCGCGGGAATCTCGCTCCTGCCTCATTTTCGAGCCCAGGATGCGTTGCAGGGACACTCACTCACTGACGCGCCAGTTGAGACGACGGAAATCTGGGGAACCTGCTTCGCATGCGCCTTGATCAAGCGTTGCGTCTTTGGGCAATGCGGTAATCTTGATCCCGATTTTTTTGCCGAGTGGGATGATGTAGATTTCAGTTTGCGCGCACGATGGCACGGCTGGCGATTCTTGTTGGTGCCCCATGCGCTCGTCTTTCATCATCGCTCACCGACTTCAATCCAAGAACCCGATGCGAAGTTCACACGCAGACGGCGCAATCAAATCCTTACCTATGCAAAAGATCTGCCCTTTCTCATGGCAATCTCCCTGACGCTCTACCGACTTCAGCGAGATCTTTTCATGATCGGTCACTTCATTCGCCGACGACAACTTGGCTCCGTGCTGCGAAGTTGGAGAGAATGTTTTGTACTTCTGCCACAAATAATGATTCGGCGAAAGCGATTGCGGGCGACCGCCAAGAGGTCACCGCGAGAAATGAGACGACAATTGCGGCAGTTCATGGCTGCGGGAATTCGACAGACTGGGAAGACAGGTCAATGAATTGGCATTCAGAAAGCGACAAATCCCCCTGATGTCAAAATCTTTTGTCTTATTTGTCCCCGCAGGAGGAAAGGATAATAGCAGCGCGAGAACGCGCATGTATTCCTATCTCCCATTTCTTAGAGAATTTGGCTTTCGCTGGCACATTTCCAACTATACATATCACAAATATGATATGCCGAAAGCAGACTGCGCCGCGAAACGCGAGACTCTTTCAGACCGAGGCTTCAAAGCGGTTCCATCAAGGAATGTATTCGCAAAACTCTGGTTGGAATTGTTGCCGTTGCGCAAT
>DYHQ01000031.1 GCA_020724065.1 Candidatus Puniceispirillum sp.
GAGAGTTTGCATTCTGGAGTTGGATAATCGGGATAGAAATAGAGCGTTTCGCTGGGCTGATGAATCCAATAATGGAAAGCCAAATAAGGGAAAGTGGAGTCACCCGACTGCCCTAAATCGCGAAGCGGATCCACAAGATTAGGGCCATTCACTCCCCATTCAGGAAAGATGAAAAGGCTGCCCTCGGGGCTAGTTCTAAAGTCATAGGGTCCACTGAACCACCATCCGCCCGGGCGCCCCGCTTCGAAGATGTCCACGAACGGATTCCCCTGATTATGCTTCTTGCCCATTCTGATGTGCATCCATTTGTACATGGAATCGAGAGGAGCATGGCGGGTGACTCGCATGGAATCTATGAAGTGGGCAGCCCGAACCGCACTCCAATAGGCTGCCGGGCGACGATAAATCTGGACGAAGGTGACCACCGTGTCCGGATGGTTGTCAAACAAGGTGCTTGACATCCAACTGAAGTATTGTCCCTCGGGTAGTAAGATGCGTTGTCCCGAATGATAGATATACATCACAGAACGCGCATCCGTACGAACCAGGTCGTCGGCAAGGGCGACAACAGCGGCTGCGAATAGAAAGAGGAAAACATACCTCATGAAAAGTACCCCCTTATCAACGCTTCTTGATTCTTGGCATTTCCGGAGTCCTATCAAGCGGAGGACATTGTATCGCTCACGCTTTCAACTGCTGCACAAACAAAGAGCTCAGTGAGCGATTATGATGAATGGAAAGGATCGCCTCGGCAAACAGCTTGGCCGTCGAAACCAGATGGATTTTGCGAAAGAGTTTCTCTTGCGGCGTCGGCAGTGTGTCACACACAAAAACCTGTTTGACCTTCGTCGCCTCAATGTTCTGCACCGCATTGTCCGAAAAAATAGGATGTGTGAAAACGGCGGTAATTTCGGTGGCATGTTCCCGCTCAAGTAGTCCAATGGTGGCGACGAAAGTGTTGCCCGTGTCAATCATGTCATCCACGATTAGCGCCGGCCGGCCAGCCACTTCCCCGATGAGATTCGCCTCGGCCACTTCATTCGCGCGCTCGCGCTGTTTATCCACGACGGCGAAACCGGTGTCCAACTGATTGGCGTAGAAGCGGGCTAGTTTTATCGAACCGACATCCGGGGCCACGATGACCAAATTCGGAATTGGATTTTCTCGAAGCCAATCCGCATAGAGCTTCGAAGCGTGAATATGGTCGAACGGAATCTTGAAGAATCCCTGAATTTGCGGGGCGTGCAAGTCCATTGTCAGAATCCGGTCGGCCCCCGCCGCCTCAATGAGATCCGCGACCAAGCGCGCCGTAATGGGCACCCGTGGCTGATCCTTGCGGTCTTGGCGAGCATAGGCAAAATAGGGGATAACGGCCGTGATTCGACGCGCGGAAGCCCGCTTGGCAGCGTCAATGAGAATGAGCAGCTCCAGCAAATTGTCCGCGGGCGGCTGAGTGGGTTGAATCAAGAAAACATCGCACCCCCGGACATTCTCATTGAATTTCACCCAGATCTCCCCATCCGAAAAGCGTTTTCGCTCCACGGAACCGAGCTCCATGCCCGCCTCCTGGGCGATCCTCTTGGCCAAGCCCGGATGGGCCGAGCCGGTGAAAATCTTGAGCTCCTCGTTTCCCACTTCAGCCAATTTCCTCCGCGTAGTGAGAATCCATTTCGCTTTATTCAGGTATTCGAATGCTGTCCCGCTCCATATCACGCCAGTTTCTACTTCACCAGCAGCAGTCTCGTCGTCGCTGAAAAATCATCGCGCGGGGCGTGACAAAAAAACGTGCCCGAGGCTACTCGGTTTCCCCAACAATCTCTTCCAACCCAAATCATATGGTGATGGCCAGCCATCTGACTTCCATGTACCAGCGTTCGAATCTCCCGTCCCAGCACATCGTAAATACTCAGCGTCACATTGGCTCGGACAGGCATTTCGTACTCAATCATGGTTTGCTCATTAAAGGGATTCGGGTGACTCCGAAGCAGGCTGAATCCCTCGGGCGGACCATAGGAGTCCGTCTCTCTGATGGCATTTTCCGCAAATTCAATCATAACGATTTTGTATAAGACTCTCGGGCCAGCCGCAAACGCACCACCGGTCATGAACCTATCCCCTTCAGGCGACCACGAGGGGTCTGCCATAATCACACGGTCGCCATTGTACTCCGGGTGGTTAGGATCATTGAAATAGGTGAGCCGTCTCGCGTTTTGTCCACTCTGGGTCATCAGCCAATACTCTGCCCTCATCGTGTTACGCCAGTCATCCGGGTCAAAAGAATATCCTTCGCTACTAATCCACACAATCCTCTCCCCGTCAGGGGAGAACTGGGAATGTTCGTCCCACACATCTTGCGTTGTGAAAGTCAGCCTCGTCAATTCATGGCTCTCCAAGTGGATCGTGTAGATGTCCATGTAGGTCTGATGTTGTCCCGGTTGCAGATTGCCAGAGAAGATGATGACGCTATCGTCTGGGGAGAATCCATGGCTCTCGTAGAAAGTCCCGTCCCCAAAGGCTCCGCGCTCAAAATAGATGGTGCTGTCCAGCCTCGGACCATTCTCATCTACAATGAACTTCGATACATCCAATCTCCACTGTCCCCAATCTCCTCGCCCCTGTAGGTCGGCTTCCCCATTGATAAGCTCCGACCACAGAAGTCTTGTCCCGTCGTGGGAGAAATGCGAATGAAGAACACCGGATGTGCGAGTTGTATCGGCGAAAGTCTTCCGCGTCGGCAGGTTTGTTAATCGAGAAAAGGACAGGTCATGCATATCTACACACCAGAGATCGCAATTCCATCCTTTTCCGGGCATCGAAAACTCCGAAGGCCAAAAATGGCGATCGTTGGGGTCAAAGCTGCTGTCCTTCTCGCACTGAAAAACAATGTAGTTGCCGCTCGGATGCCATGTCGGCTGCCCGTTGTGCCTCTGCGGGAGCAAGCCAGGATAGTCCGTCAGACATACGACATCAGATCCCTCGGGATTCATCTGATACATGTCATAGAAGCCATCGGCTCCCATTCGTTCAAAAGCAATCAGATTATTTCCGGAATGCGACCAATCGAGATGTCCGCCGGAGTCGGTAACGGTCCAAATGGGATCAATCAGTGAATCCCAACATAGCGCTACATTGGCACTTGTGCCTAAGAAAAGCAAGCTCGCCATCCCAAGGACATATCCGCGCCGCAGAATCACCGAACCGAGCTTCTCGCCGGCTGCTCGCGCGATGTGCCTTGCCAAATCCGGATGGGCCGAGTTACCAAAGATCTTCAGCTGTGCGTTTGCCGTCATGCTCTATCCAGAAATCCGCGGAAAAACCGCCCTAATATCTTGGGAATCTCTTCTTAGGTCTGTCTTTTGGGGGGCGAGCCTCATCAACCTTCATGACGCGTCCCTCGAACTCCGTTCCGTCCAATGCGGCTTTCGCACTTTCAGCTTCCTTGGCGTTCGACATTTCGACAAAGCCGAAACCTTTGCCCTCGATGATGTTGACCTGCCGAACTTGACCGTAGGTGGAAAACAAGTCCTGCAACTGCTGATTCGTTACAGAATAACCGAGATTTCCCACATAGAGTTTGCTGCCTTGCATCCTACACTCCTTTTGGCTTTCCCTTTTTCTTTTGTCAACTAATGTCTCTTTTGGAGGTAGAAGCAGGGTTGAGAATCGAACCTCTCAAAGACAACATTATGCAACGATAAGAAGATTGTTTACGCTGATTTCAGAAGATTTCGTTTAGCCCTGCGTTTCTGATTTTCGGTCTTTGCCGCGAACAGCGAGGTGAATCATCACCGCGCGATTGCCCGCGCCTTGAACCCTACAGTTTTTCCCATTCTTCCCTGTCAATTCTGGCCTGTCGCAGGATTCGGGCTAATAATTCCTTTCCGATGACCTTCTGATGAGGATTTGGCAACCGCAAAGTGATGTCAAACTTGAGCATGAACTGGTGTTTCCCGCCAGAATACGGTCATTCAAAGCCCATTCGTCGCAAACAATGAATCAGATCCGCACGCTTAATCGAGCCGAAGTGAGGCATCAGACAACTTCCTTGACACTCAGCTCGATTCCCTCCACGACGGGCAGAGAGAGATTCCTCGAAATCCGGAATAGAATCCACTCCTCCAATACTTCTTTCAATTCCTCGCGGCACCCCTCGAGGGTATTTGCATTCGCAAAAACACCGTCGAATCCCGGTATCTCCCCATAGAAGGTTCCGTCGTCCGATAGAATCTCATATTTTGCTCGGCGCATCGCCGCGCGAAGATAGCTCGTTAGCATAGGAAATTCGACCTGTTACTGCATCACCTCAGAAGTACCAGCTTTGTCGTGGCGGCGGAACTGCCGCTTTCTCCTCGGCAGAAATAAATCCCTGTGCCCACGTTTGTTCCTGACTTGTCTGTTCCATCCCAAATCACGGAATGCAATCCCGGGCTCTGAGTTTCGTTGACCAACAGGCAAACCTCCCGACCCAGCAGATCGAAAATCATGAGAGTCATATTCGCTCGGAAAGGAAGCTGATAGCCAATTACAGTCTGAGCGTTGAACGGATTGGGGTAACTCCGGAGCAGATGAAACCTTTCAGGAGAGTTTGAAAAGCCTCTTGCTGAAATAGGACTCTCGGCAAACTCGATCATGAAGATTTTCGCGAAGGGTGTTGTGTCAGAGAAACATGCGGCGCATGCAATCAACTTGTCTCCCTCGGGAGACCATGAATTGTCCGCGACAATCACGCGCGCGCCGGTGTACTCAGGATGCATCGGATCGTTGAAATAGGTCAATCGAACACCATTTTGACCATCTTCGTCCGTCAGCCAGTAATCCGTCTTCATGGTGTTCTGCCATTGGTCGGGGTCGAAAGCGTAGCCTTCGCTGCATATCCGCACAATATTTTGCCCGTTCGGGGAATAATGCGCGTGTTCGTCCCAGACATCCTCTGTCGTGAAGGTCAATCGGGTCAATTCATGGCTGCGGACATGAATCGTGTAAATGTCCAAGTAGCCTTGATGTTGTTCCGGTTGCAGATTCCCCGAAAAGATGACCAGGCTGTCATCCGGCGAGAATCCATGGCTCTCGTAAAAAGTTCCGTCGCCGAACTCCCCGCGCTCAAAATAAATGGTGCTATCCAATCTCGGTCCGCTCGTGTCAACGACGAACTTCGACAGATTCAGTCTCCACTGTCCCCAGTTTCCTCGATCTCCGATGTCCGCCTCTCCATTCAGGCATTCCGACCAAAGCAGCCGAGTGCCATCATGGGAGAAATGGGGATGCAGCACGCCCGATGTGTGAGTCGTATCGAAGAAGGTTTTTCGTGTCGGGAGATTCGTCAACCGAGTGAATGACATATCGCGCAGATCCACACACCAAAGATCACAATTCCATCCCATTCCCGGCTTTGAAAACTCCGAGTCCTGATAGTGCTGGTCGTTCGGGTCGAAGTTGACATCTTTTTCCGCCTGAAACACGATGTAGTTGCCACTTGGATGCCACGCAGGCTGTCCATTATGCTTCTGCGGTACCACGCCCGGATACTCCGTTAGGCAAATGATATCCGTGCCTTGGGGCGTCATTTGGTAGACATCAAAGAACTCGTCGGTTCCCACTCGGTCAAATGCAATCAGGTTATTGCCCGACCATGACCAGTCCACTCCACTCTGCCGCCCCAGCTCGTGACGGTCCAAATCGTATCAATCGAAGGATCCCAGCACCATGCAGAATCATGCCATGCCAATAGTGAGACTAAGATGACTGGCATGACAAGGCACGCGCGGTTCCCTATTCCGCTGATAACCATTGCCCCAACCTCTCACGCGCTTGGACTGTGGCGAGGGTGTGCCCTCGGCGACGATTAATACTTCGAGAATCTCCTGGCTGGCCGTTCTTTAGGTGGACGCGCTTCATCCACGCGAATGGTGCGCCCTTCGAACTCCGTCCCGTCCAAAGCGGCTTTGGCGCTTTCAGCTTCTTTGGCGCTCGACATTTCGACAAAGCCGAAGCCTTTGCCTTCGATGACATTGGCTTCCTTGACCGTCCCATAACCGGAAAACAGTTCCTGCAATCGCTGGCTGGTTACCGCGTAGCCCAGATTGCCTACATAAAGCCTGTTACCTGGCATTCTACACTCCTTTTGGTTTTCCCTTTTTTTGCTGTCAACTAATGTTTCTTCTGGAGGTAGAAGCAAGGGAACCGGCTCTATCCCCGAACGAGAACATTATATGAAACGAACTTATCCTATCACTCTATCCTGCGAGAGACAGTCAATTTGCCATGAAAGACGAGGTCCAAGCCGGTGGCTCTGGAGCGCGCCCACGCATGAGCATCTCTTGCCAAGCTTCATCCGTCAAACGATGTGCGGCTGGGTACTGAAATTCGTAGTAGGAGAAGACTCCCCCTCTCGTCAGATGGAGCTTGCCCTCTATCGGAACCACCACATAGATTGTATTGATGTGCCCGACGGCCTCTTCAAGACAGTCTCCTTCGGAAGTGTGAACATCCGCGATGCAGGCAATGTCTCGGTCGGGACCCAGCACCTCATACCAGGCTCTGTGGTAGAAGGCATTCCCTCCAAGTTCAACCAGGGAAATGGAAATGCTCTCCATCTCCCCGCCAAAATGTTGAATTCTCTCGTATTCTGCGTCACTCAGCACCATTCCTGCAAGTTGCTTTTTTGCAACAATCCTGAGGAATGAGAGGAGACCTTCATATCGGTCGAATGTCGTCCTTACCCTTTGTGAAAGAAAGCCTTTGTCTAGGAGTATCTGTTTGTTGAGCCTGACAAGCTTCAGTAGTCTGTTGTAGAACTCAGAGAGTGGTTCTACATATCCTTTTGGCAGAGGAATTTCTTCTCCACCATAATCACCCTCTGCCCCAGAGGGTTTTCCGTAGAGAATCACATCGTGCCTGAGTTCCGCCCAACTGGCCAAAGCTGTATTGAGTTCTTTGTCTGTCCAGGCTTTATTCTGCATGAAGCTGGGATAGCCCTTGCCTTTCTCTTCAAGGAGGGCTTTGAGAACATAGAGCCACCCACTGAAGAGACTTTTGTACCACTCATCCTCCGGTATGCTCGCGAACTCGCCCACAAGCTTCTCTCTCCGTTGAAGATATTCACTCCATTTTTTGGGCTCTCCATAAAGCGTATCAAGGAGGATGGCAGCTTCCTTGGATCCCAGAACGGCCATGACATCCAGTCCTTTTGGCCACGGCCTTTGGAGCCAATGGGTGAGTTTCTGCATCATGTAGGAATCTGGGATAAATCTCTGTCCCATAAATCGAAATTGAAGGCCCGAAGGGATTCCAATTGCCTGAGCGACTATCCTTGGCTGAGGAAGCTTCTTGGCTCTCTCGTAGAAAAGGTTGAGCTTCCATTGGTTCGAGAAGTCTTCTGGAGTTGCATTTTTTCCATAGACTTCTTCTATCAATTCTCGGAAGTGATAGGCATTGAGGTCATCAGTGGAACCCACATACAGAGTCGTTATGGAATAGATCTTGTCCCACAAATGGATGAGCGGCTCGTTCTCAGCCATAGAATTGAAGAGGATGTCAGTGATAAGAAGGGCTTGAAGGACTTGCTGCTCGGTTCGTATCCCTTGAAATTCAAACGGAAAGGGACTTTGCCCATACCACATCATCCCCAAGAAGAACTTCTGAAGCTCCTCGCTTCTCGTGTAATGGCCTCTCACGATGTATTGAGAATAATCGTGCTGGAAAGGGAATATGCTCGGGCCTTCTCTGCCTTCGTGCCTCTCTATCTTCTGAAGTTCGCTTTCTATCTCGGGAATGCAGACTTCCGGCAGCGATGTATCTTCACTGTCTAACAACGCGGCAGCCACTCCGAAGAAAGAAATGTTTTTTAGGCTAGCCGCTCTAAGCTCGGGATCGGCAATTTCTTCACACTGCCTCTCTGATTCTTCAAGCATCTCCTGCGTTAGCTTCCGAAGAGCAGGCAGCAGTTCCTCGACCTCGACGGCACGCAAAGTAAAGTTATAGAACAAATGATAGAGTTGCAATACGCAATCGGAGGTAATGAAGTTGGGAATGCGAGGCTGTATTCCAAAATGGGAGCTTTCATAGATATGGAAGAACTGCTCCGCATTAGAAGGAGTCACGACGAACGCATTCTCCACCAGCTTTTTCTTCTGAGCCTCGGAAAAAGAGAATTCCGTTCTTGTATAGTGCTCGACGGCCTCTCTAAAATCAGACAGATTGGCGATATTTGCCAGGTCAGGCGCAACCTTGTAGGGTTCCATCGCTGGCGAGATCTGCGCCTGCAGAACCAACGGAACCAACAGCGATAGGAGGATTCCTAAACGAAGTTCTCTGATCGTATGTCCCTTCATATTCCCCACGAGATTTCTCACTTTACAGCTGGGGCGGAAGGATTCGAACCTCCGGTGCGGGGACCAAAACCCCGTGCCTTGCCAACTTGGCTACGCCCCAAGGATTGGTCGCGGCAACGCCCTATTCTTGGCCGTGCCCCGGCGCATTGGGCACTTGGGCCGCCTCGGCCACTAACCGCCGGTATTCAGCAAGGATCTTGCCTTCCAGAACTTGACGGAAGTCATTCGAAATCGGATGGGCAATGTCTTTGTAGGAACCATCCTCGACCTTTCGGCTCGGCATACACACAAAGAGTCCGTCCTTCCCTGAGATGATTTTCAAACCTCGGACAACGAAGACATCATTAAAAGTGATGTTCACAAATGCCTTCAGCTTGTCTTCCTCACGCAAACTGATGTTGACCTCGGTGATTTCCAATCCTTTCTCCTGATTCATTGCAACCTCCACAGATGTCCTATCTGCTGCGATACTTCAAAAACGATCCTTAACAGCTCGGCGAGTTCGCGCGTTCTCTAGCGACGGGGACGCAGACCAAGGTCCGGTACCGGCCCCGAAAATGCGTCGCGGCTCCCTCGGCACGACGCCGACTCCGAAAAACCCCGAAAACAGTTGCCCCACTGCCTGATAGTGCGGCCAAATCCGCCCCAGCGTCATACAATGAGGCCTTTATGTCCTCCAATTCGGGCCAGCGAGCAAAGACGGCAGGCTCAAAATCGTTAACGGCACCGCGCCGGAGAGCGGACAGGGGGTCAGATTGCCAAATTAAACTTTTCAAAATACTACTTTTTTCCCCTTTTGTCAAGGATATCTCCACATGCTCATACGCCCACTTCGTGCTCACCGAAAATTCAGGAATCACAATTACAACGGTTCCCGGAATCGCGCCAGGAAGCCACTCCAGCCGGTCTCCCCGCCCCGTTGCGTACGCAAGGCCCCCTTGCAAGAAGAAGGAACAATCGGCGCCGATTTCTGGTGCAATTTCCTCCAGTAAACTCGGCTCTGCATTGAGGTTCCAAAGCTTTGCGAGGCCCAGAAGGGCTACCGCAGCGTTACTCGATCCGCCTCCCAAGCCCCCGCCTACGGGAGTTCGCTTGACCAGATGTACTGCCCCGTCAAAGGGATGTTCCGTTATTTCGGCCAGTTTCCGGGCAGCTTCTGCAATGAGATTGTCGTCTCCGCATCCCAGGTTCTCCTCCGTGCAAGTCAATCGCCAGTAACCCAACGGACGGAACTCGAGGCGGTCGGCAAGCGAAATCTCCTGAAAAATGGTCTCGATATCGTGATAACCATTCTCACGGCTCCCCAGAATTCGCAGTCCGAGATTGATCTTGGCAGGCGATTGAAGTGCAAAGCCGGGCTCGCCAACGAGGGGTTCTGCAGCGGGATACGAACCGAAATTGGATGTAATCAAGTTGATGGGGACTAAGTCGCAGTGTCTGCCGGAGCGATTCTCTTGCGTTTGCGCTCCTTTTTCTCATCCATATCGTAATAAGGATGATATTGGTAGTGGAAGTAATAGTAATAGGACCCGTAGATTTTCTTGATGTCCAGGCCGTTCAAGACGATTCCGAGGCAAGACGAATTGCTGCGACTCAATTGGGAGATTGCGTAGAGCACTTCGCGCGGACTAACAAAACCGGAAGCAACGACGAGCAGCGTCCCATCCGCCCCGGACGCCAGGATAGCCGCGTCGGTCACAGCGAGGAGGGGAGGACTGTCCATGAGCACAAAGTCATACTTGCTCTTGGCTTCTTCAATGAAATGCTTGAGCCCATTGGATACGGCCAGATCAGAAGAACCAGCCGACATTTCACCTGCCGTGATCAGTGAGAGATTCTCAATGTCTGTGCGTTTTACGGCTTGGTCAAGACTTAGGGACCCCCGGAGAATATCTGACAGTCCTCGCGCTTCATCAAGACCGAAGAACTCGTGCAGAACCGGATGACGCAGGTTGGAATCAATCAGCAGAACTCGGACGCCAGTCTGAGCGACGGCAATCGCTAAGTTGGCCAATATCGTAGATTTTCCTTCCTTGGTCGCCGCGGAAGTGACCAACCAGACCTTCTTGGTATGGTCGGGACCCATGAATTGGATATTCGTCCGCAGAGAGCGATAGGCTTCCGAAACCGGTGAACGAGGCGAGAAATGTGTCACGAGCTTCGATTCAAGACGGTCCAACTCCTCGACGGAGTAGGGCCTGCCTTCCTGTTTGAGCCGGCGCGCCACCTCCGCGATTTTTACCGCCGGAATCGCTCCCAAGAGGGGCAGTTTGAGTTTTTCGATGTCTTCCGGTGTCTTGATAGAGTCGTCCATGAATTCGAGGGCAAAGGAAATGGCGATGCCAAGACCCAAACCGAGGAAAATGCCCACGAGGATATTCAGCCGTCTGTTCGGGCGCGTAGGTTTCTGGGGAGGCTTCGCCTTGTCAATGATCCGCACCCCCGGCATCTTGCCCGCTTCCGTTATGCGGGTCTCTTCATACTTCTCGCGGAGCATGAGATAGAGATTCTCATTCAGTTTCGTATCGCGCTCCAAACGAGCCAGAACCAGGCTCTTTTCGGGGAGAGTCTCGAGCTGGGCATTGAAACTCTCGACGATGCCACGCAGCGCTTCGGCGCGCGCGGTCAACGAGCGCACCTCGATTTCCGTCTCCAGAATGTTGTTGAAGATATCTTGAGAGGTGGCGAGTGGATCCATGGAAGCCACTCCAGCGCTGGCGATTTTCCGAGTCTCTTCAATTAAACGGTTCTTGATCTGTTCGATTTCCTTCTCAAGCGCGGTGACGGTGATATCCGTTCCGGGACTTGGCGCCGCGAGAAGGCTTGCCACGCGCGACTGCCGCTCGGCAATATCCCTTTGGAGCTGCTCGATCAACGGACTCGTGATTTGGGTCACATCCTCCACGAGCGTGCTTTTCGTCTCCGAGAGTTGCTTCTTCAGGTAATCCAATCGGCGCAAATTGGCGTTAAGGTCGGTTTCCGCTTGGTTGTAATAGGACTCGAAAGTCGCAGCTTGCTCGACAAGCTTCTTCGTTTCGGGCTCGAGCGCCACGACCCGTTGGTTCTCCTTGTAGCGTTTGAGCAACTCCTCCGAGCGCGAGAGCTTCGCGCGGACATCCTGAAGCTGCTCTTCCAAGAAGCGCCGAACTTCCGTTACTTCGCCCCGTGTTTCCTGAAACGAACTCCTGTAATACTGTTCCGCAATGGCGTTCGCCAGGAAAGCTGCTTCAAAACCCGAGTGGGCTCGATAGGTGACAACCAGGATGTCCGTATCCTTCACCTTGGCCACACTCATGTTCTTGCGGAGTCGCTGCACACGCTCATCGAGTGTGATCTCTCCCTTCTCGATTCCTCGCCCCATGACTTCGAGTTCGTCCCGATAGGGCGAGGCCTCCAGGGAATGGATCACTTCTTCCGCCAACGAATGGCTCTTGATAATCTCCGCCTGATTGGCGACATGCGTCTGCTGCGCATAGTAGGCCATGGGGGCATTGAATACCCGCGCCTCCATGATGTCTTCCTGGGCAACGAGAACGGTTGAGGAAGCCTCGTATTCCGGTTCCATTTTGTAGGTAAGGTAGGCCGCTGTGGCCACTACGGTCAGGAAGGACATGAAGATAATCCAGCGCCCGCGAAAGAGAATGCGCAGATATTCTGAGATTTTTGGAGTTGTGACGCTATATTCCACGGCTCACCTCGACAAGTGAGGAACACTCGAATGGTCCGCAGCCGATACCGGCCGCCGAAAAGAAAGACCCTGCTGCCAGAAGAAGAAAAGCCCCATACCCGTTAAAGGCAGGAAATTCATTGCATGCAAAAGAATAGCGAATCCTGCCGCGCGATCTCCCGGAACCCCGAACAGACTGAGGCCCAAGACGGTTACGCCATGATAGGTGCCAACGGCCCCTGGAGCACTCGGCGTACAAAAGCCAATCGTCGTGATGACCAAAAGAACCAGCGAGGTGGCCAAAGGGTCATTCGCTATGACCGGCATCTCGGGTCCTGTCAAATGCATTGCAACCAGCATCAAATAGGTCACGAGCCAATAGAGAACCCACAGAGCTAAGGATTGCACGGTCAGGAGCGCCCATAGCTTCGCATCACGCAGTGCCGAAAGACCGCTTGTGAATTTGTCGAAGAGCGATACGACCCGTTCTTGGAGACCCGCGGGTCCCAGCGCAAATACGCTTCGCACAACTGCCAGTGCCCGCTGCCTCTGGACCACCATCCAAATCAGGAAGGCCACCAGAAACAGGATTCCGACAGCCACAATGGTACCTGCTTGCTTCAGAGCTGGAGGCAATGGAAAGAGTACCATCCCTCCGGCAACGAACGGCAGAAAAAAGAGCAAATCCAAGATGCGTTCAAGCACCACCGTGCCCAAGGCGCTCGAGCGTGACAAGCCGCACATCTGCCAAACAACTTGCGCCCGATAAACCTCGCCCATCCGCAGGGGCAGCAGGTTGTTGGCCATATACCCCACCATCATGGCTGCAAAAGTCTGCCCGTAGCGAATTGAACATACCGGTCGCATCAACAGATGCCACCGCCAGGCTCGCCAGAAAAGGCCCAATAGGTAAAGAACAGAAATAACAGCGATATACAGCCACTTGGCTGTCGTAATAGCGAGCCAAAGCTCAGCTAAGTCGAAGCGCCCGTGACCGAAAAGGGCTCCGCCGAGTCCTTCCTGGCCATTTAGTAATGAGCCAAGATGCGGGACCCAAAAAGTAAGATACAGAAAGAAAAGCGAAACCGCAAGGCTGAAGACAATTCGCGTCCATTTGCTGCCTTCCGCCATGTCCTCTACCTCGTTCCCCCAGATTCCTTAGATTGGCGGAAATTAATTACATGCGAGGCTTCAGGCGGCAGAAAAAGGCTGTCCGGGGCGAGGATGTTTTCGTGCCAGGCTTCAACACGGTAGCTAACAACCGTCCCGTCGGCGAGCGGCCAAGACATTTTGAAAGGCGTCAAAGAACCTTCTTTCATCCAGAGCCAAATAGTTCTGCTTTCTTCATCCAGCGCCGCGGCGACCGTCAGTTTGGAAGCGTTCTCCTCGGTCGAGTCTGTCTCCAAGCCTTCCGGTGCGACGCTCTTGCCCAAGGCAAAGAGCACCTGCTCGGGCATCAGTGGGTCGTCTTCGTGAACATCTTCGAGGATAAGAGTTTGTTGGGCCTTGAGATAACGCCATCTTTCGGACCCGCGCTGGGCAAGCGCCCACTCGGGAGTGTTGTGGAAGAAACCGTCTGGTCGCCTCCATACCATGCGGCCAGCTTGTCCGCCCTCTGGAAACGCGGCACCCTCTGCCTTGTAGATCACTTCCAATGAACGCAACTGGCGCAAATGGCGTTCCATTTTTGCATAAAGATCATCAGCGGGTGTAGCGGCTCGTGCACCTATAACAATGCCTGCACACAAGGTGATCGCTGAAAGCCCGAAGCAAGTCCGTATGTTGAAATGTTGCATGTGTTTTACAGGCGCTCAATCATGATGGCAAATATACAAAACATCTCGAATCTTGTCAAGCTTAGTTTGATATCAGAAACAGATGAACCTTGACTGCTCCTCGATACTCATCTGAGCCAGTTCAAGCCACACCTACAGCTCGTTCAAAGTCGGTCTTCTTGACACACATGCAGACATATTGGGCGTAATTGGGGAGCTGATGAAACGGGAATACGCGTGACAACCGAAGACACACACGCCAATAGCGGTCATTGCCTAGAATTTTGCGCAGGATTCTTGCTGGCCGAACGAGCGTGATTGTGAAAGAGCGGATTGGAACGCCCGGCAGCAGTGCGCGAAGGTCCGCCACGGTGTATTCGTGCAGATGAAAGATATTCGTTCCTGTCGAGTATTTGAGATTGGGTGTCGTGATGATGAGCACGCCGCCGGGCTTCAGCATTCTGTTCATTTGCCGCAAAAAAGCGCGACCATCCTGGACATGCTCGAAGATCTCGCTCGCGACAATCCCATCCACCGGCTCGTGCTCATAGGAAAGAATATCCGCCTCGTCGAACTTCAGCCAGGGATAGCGAGCTCGGGCAACCGCGATTCCCTCCGCGGAGATTTCGACGCCCGAAACAGCAAATCCGGCCTGCGCAAGAAGTCGCGTTCCGTCTCCAAGTCCGCTCGCCACATCCAAGACCGTCTTGGCTCCGGCTCTGCGGAGATGGTGAATGGCGTACCCATAGCGGGCGTTGACTTCGTCCCGATCCCGCTCCCAGCGAAGTGCATCCGGGCGTTCCTGGAGGATATTCCCATTCACCTCGACGCGGGTCACATATCGTGATCCTTCAATATGGCGGATATTCGATGGCTCCATCTGTGACATTTCCTCCATTTTTTCGCCGAGCCAGGTTCTCAACCTGGCCGAAATCCTGCGGGCACGGCACGCCGCGCCCCTACGGTCGCGGCGGATTGTGATGTTGTAGGGACAAGGCCTGCCTTGTCCGTACCGTTTCTCCGCCGTGGCGAATCCCCCGATTCGCTCGGAACCTCTTCCGCGACCGGAGGTCGAGCCTCGTGTTCTGTTCTATTCTCCCCCCACGCTGTGCACTGCGCCCATAGGGCTGGACAGTGTGGGGGGAACAAAAGGGGGGTAGTCACTTCACCAACACCAATTTCCTCGTCTGCACAAAGCTCGCCGCGTCCATCCGGCAAAGATAGACGCCCGAAGGCATATTCGCGGCGTCCCATGACACGGTGTATGAACCTGCAAGCTGCCGACTGTCGAAAAGCGTCGTTACCCTCTGCCCAAGCAAATTGAAAATCGTGAGGCTCACTTTGCCTGCTTGCGGCACATCGTAGCGAATCATCGTTGATGAATTAAACGGATTTGGCCAATTCGGATGAAGCGCATAAGCCGTCGGCAGCAGAACGACGAGCGGCTCTGCCGCGAGTTGGTGAAAATAGAACGCGCCTATATCCGCGATCGTACTATCGGGATCAAACGGCAATGTCGGGTCGCCGGCGTCAATGCACGGCGAACCCGCCAGAAGATGATAATCCCCCGCCGCCGCATCCACAAACATCGGGTCGAGGAAAATGTTCATGTAAATGTCGCAGGAGTCGCCGTTGGCGTTGGTCGTGACAAGGTCACCAATTCCAGCAGGCACTCTACCGCCAAAGGAACCACCACCGTTGCCGAAGATATTGCAGTGAGTGATTCGACTCTCTGCCGCTATCGAGTCAAAGTAAATACCCTCGCCTTCAGAGAAGGCGATGATCGTGCTATTGAAGATGGGTGAAGGGGGATGTTCGCCGAACCATCCCAACCAGCAATAGACTCCATCACCTTCCTCCTGAGCAAAGTTGCCTATAATTGAGCACTTTACAAAGCTTGGCGATGATCCTTCCGTGCAGCAGACTCCGCCACCAATGCCAGGCCCATCACCACCATCGGCTGCTCTATTCCCACTAATGATGCAACTCGTGAAAAATGGGAATGAATGAGAGCTACAGTATACCCCCCCTCCTTGCGAAACGGCTGTGTTATGGTTAATTGTGCAATTCGTGAAAATCGGTGACGCATCCATCTCACATGCAACCCCACCACCACAACAGGCTAAGAAGCCTGGGCCGAACGCCGTGTTTGCATCAATACTGCAATCTGTGAAGGTGGGAGATGTATTTTGTCCCCAACATAATACTCCAGCACCAAAACCTACTCCAAAGTCGAATCCATCCACAGCATTTCCACTGATGGTGCAATTCATGAATGTCGGCGATGATCCCTCACAACAGTACACACCGGCGCCATCGTAACCAGAGTTGTTGCGTATGCTGCAATGCGTGAACATTGGCGAAGACGATGAACAACTCACTCCCGTTCTACCATGCTGTATCAGGCAGTAGGCCATCATTCCGCCTGAACTCGTCATGCCCAAAAACTGCAAACCACGCCAGCGCCCGGGACTACCCTGGCTACTGGCCATAAAAATGATGGAATCGGTTTCAGTGCCCTCCGCCAGGAGAGTCCCATGAATTTGAAAAGGATAGAGGCCATCGAATATGAAAGTCGTGGCGGGCAAGAGGCGAAGCGTGTCCGTTGATTCCACGGAAATCGTATCAATGACATGAAATGTTCCGGGGCCGAGAGCGCCACTGAGTGGTCCCGAAAGTTGAGCGAGGCTCGCGCTGGCATGGGCGAGCAGGAGCAAGAGAATGAATGTGCGTTTCATTGTTTCCCCTCCTACTGTGATTGCGGGCAGGCGGAGCCAACCCGTGTGGATTCCGGGATTTCCGGGCAGATCAGGGGATCTGCCTCGGCGGAAATTGCGGACGGGTCATAGACCCATCCCTACAACAGGTGTGATGCCGGTGCGCTCGATGACGCGGACGCTGTCGAGCAGATAGTCGCTTTGCTGGTCGGTCTTGTCCCTCGCGTAGAAACGGAAATAGTAGAGATTATCGTGCAAAGAATCACTGGGTGAAGTGACTAAGGGAACGGAATAAATACCGTCTCCGGCGACGGCATCCCACGGGCCGCCTGAATCGAGCAAATAGAAATCGGGTGAGGGCTGCCAGTCTTGCCAGACTTTGCGAACCTCGAAGCGGACTTCGGCAATGTCCATGAGCGATTCGGAGTCGTTCACTTGCACGGAAATGGCGGTCGTGTCGTTCGGCTCGCCTATGCGCGGTCGCCAAATCGTGTCGGGAAGAGCGGAATTGAGAACAGTCGGGATGCCATTCCAGACACCGACATAATCGTGTGAGGTGTCTGCCGATAGGCCAAATCGGTCCCACAGAACGAAATCGAAGTCGTAGAGACCAGTGCGAATTCCCCAGAAATGCGCAGGCGTTAGAGTCAGCGTCCAGACCGTATCACCGGCGCTCCCGTAGAAGGAAATCCGCCGGAGGATTGTCTCGGGTCGTTCCGAATAGGAGATTTCGAGATAAACCGAATCAACACGATCTCCGGGCGTGGGCTTCTGAATGTGCACCTCATATTCGACAGGCTCGAAGCCGGAAGGAAGGCTGTCTACTACGGGCGTGATTTCGGTAAAGAAGGGCGCTTCGACCGGACGGATTTCGACAGAGTCGTCTGCCCCACCATAACCGTCAGGCGTGCGAAACTCAAGGACATAGACGCCGTGTACGCCGGCGAAATCTTGGCCAGTGATTTGTCGCGTGAAGCGGCCGTCTCCGGGGACATTATCACCGGAACGGAGACTGAGGAAATCGCTGACGGGTGGATGGTCGAACGCATTCCCGTCGTCGTAAAGATAGAAATCGAGATAGAGCGCACCCTCAGGGTCAACGACCCGACAACCAAGGGAATCGGGCAATGGACGCTCAACCGGTTCCACCCGAACAATAATTGGAAAATAGAGAACAACGCCAACTGGCAGAGCTTCCGGAATCTCCTCAATCGTCACCCTGTAGTATATATGCCAGCCATCTATTCCTTCCGCGCACGAGAGAAAGATGATTGAGCCAAGAAGCGCAGGGATAATCAGGGTCACCAATATCTGCAAAGAGCGGGCAAAAGATTGTCTCTTCATCTTTCAGCCTCCTTTAGGGTCTTTCCGTGTAAATGACCTGCAAGAGAACGCGACCGACATCATTCAGCGACTGTCGGCTGCATGCCGACGGAATATCCTGTAGCGTGTGCCATGGAGGATAGTCGAAGTCTATCAGGTTAATCGTAGGAACCCCGGCTTCGTTCAGCGGCAAATGGTCGTCATAGACGCTGCGTCCGACCGTTTGGTCAAAAGTTTTTATGCCCAAATCGCGTGCGGCGCGCCAGACTTTTTCGACGATATCGCGTGCGAGCGTGAACGACGCTTGCTCTTTTGGAATTTTCAAGTCGCGGTCACCCACCATGTCCAGCAGAATGCCAAAGCGTGGAACAGGCGCTGGAATGTTCTTGGCAAAATGCTTTGAACCGATAACATAATCATCCAGCACGCCTTCGCGTCCATAGTCCTCTCCGTCGAAGAAAACAAAGTCCACACCGATTGGCGGAGGCTGCAGCGCACAACGGCGTGCGATTTCGAGCAAGATCGCAACACCTGAAGCGCCGTCGTTCGCCCCGAGAATGGGGGTACTGTGATTCTTCGGGTCAGGGTCTTGGTCTGCCGTCGGGCGCGTATCCCAATGAGCACAGAGGAGAATCCGAGCATTTTTCTCAGGAGCGATGCGGCCAATGATGTTTGTGAGTCCCAGCGTCTCCTTTCGGTCGGAACTGTAGTAGGTAAACGGCTGAACAAAAACGGTGTCGGTCCAATAGCCGAGCTCTCGTTTTAGGAACTCCAGGCACTGGTCATGGCCCCATGAGCCGGGATTGCGCGGACCCAAAGCGCATTGAGCTTCCAAGAGAAAGAATGCATGAGCCTCATCGAAGTCCGGCACGGCAGCGTTCAAAACGCACCCGCACACGACAAGAAGAAAACCCGCCCATATTTTGGACATCGTCACTGTCGTCCCTGCTATCTGTTCCGGGCGGGTCAGGAGACC
>DYHQ01000032.1:0-4340 GCA_020724065.1 Candidatus Puniceispirillum sp.
GCATGGGAACATTATTGGGTGTTCGTGCTTCCGAGTTTGGGATGGGCGATTTACGAAACCGCTCGCTATCGCGACACAAGGTTTTGGGAGGTTTGGCTTTGCATTGCGAGCTTCTTCTTTCTGATGAAACTGACTCACTTCGGCTATGCTGATACGCTTTTCTCACGGGTCATGTCGGGCAGTCATACTCTCGGCATCCTCCTGCTTTGGATTTGGTTTGTGCGACGAGCTTGGCGTGAACAAAGGAGGTTGAATGTCTTTCAAACAGCTTGACTACTATCGGATGGAGGACTTGCTGTCCGATGAAGAGCGCATGGTGCGCGATACGGTTCGAGAATTCATATCCGATAACCTGATGCCTATTATTCGTGACTGCAATCGCGACGCTCACTTTCCGATAGAACTCGTCCCGAAGCTCGCCGAGCTTGGGCTTCTTGGCGCACCCTATCCTGAGAAATATGGCTGTGCGAATCTCGGCCCGATTGCTTACGGCCTCATCAATCAGGAACTCGAGCGCGGTGACTCGGGTATGCGTTCGTTTGTATCGGTGCAGACGGGTTTGGTGATGTACCCCATTCTTGCTTACGGAACCGAAGCCCAAAAAGACTATTGGCTCCCGCGTTTGGCGAGCGGCGAGGCGATTGGCTGCTTCGGTCTGACCGAACCTGATTTTGGTTCGAATCCAGGCGGTATGCTGACTCGCGCGGTGGACAAAGGTTCGCACTATGTTCTATCGGGAAACAAAGCGTGGATAACGAATGGCACGATAGCGCATATCGCCATCATTTGGGCCAAGTTAGACGGCGTGATTCGCGGCTTCATCGTGGAGACCAATCGCGGAGGTTTCTCAGCTCCTGAAATCAAGAACAAATTCTCCCTGCGCGCGAGTGTGACCTCAAATCTGATTCTCGAAGATGTCGAGATTCCGAAAGAGAACTTGCTTCAGGGCGTGTCGGGATTAAAGGGGCCGCTTTCGTGTTTGACACAAGCGCGCTACGGCATTGCTTGGGGAGCGATGGGCGCGGCAGCGGCGGTATTCGACGAAGTGCTGCAATACAGTCTTTCACGGATTCAATTCGATAAGCCGATTGCGAGCTTCCAGCTTGTGCAGAACAAACTGACTTGGATGGCTACGGAAATCACGAAGGGGCAGCTTCTGGCGCATCGCCTCGGACAGCTCAAAGCCGAGGGCAAATCCAGCGCTGCGCAAGTTTCGATGGCCAAGCGCAACAATGTAGGCATGGCTCTCGAAATCGCGCGCATGGGCCGTGATATCTTGGGCGCGAACGGCATCTCGGACGAATATCATACCTTCCGCCACATGAACAACCTCGAATCCGTCAATACATACGAGGGAACTTACGACATTCACACGCTGATTGTCGGCGAGGATTTGACGGGAATCGGGGCGTACGCTTAGAGATGAGACCGGAAGAACGAAAAGAGAGACTCCTGGAGCTTCTTCGTCCCGGAGATGTGCTCAATAGCGATTCCAAGCCGCGTTGGTGGGAATTTTGGCTCGCCGTCGTCTATGCCGAGATTCGGCGGTATCAGAAGCGCAAATGGAAAGGTCGGTCCCCGCAAAAGCGGAGATGGCGTGATGTGCATTCGATGCTCTATTTGGGAGATGGGAAGTTTTTGTCGGTGACGGTGCCGCGCAGTGTGATTTGCGAACTCGAAGTGAGTGAAAGGACGAAATATCGGATTTGTCGCTATCAAAGCGAGGATTGGAATTTCAAAGAAGAAGAAATGCTCATTTTGAGAGAGGCGGCGCAAGTTCTGGTCGGTCGTGGCTATGATTACGGGCAGCTCTTGGACATCTTACTCAAACAGTTGTTTCCGACTTTTGTGAAGGAGAAACTGAGCATCTTCGACTTCGGACGCAAGCGAAAGGTGTGCAGCGTGGGCGTGCATTTTTGCCTCTTGGCTTGGTGGTACAAATTCGCCAGAGAGACTCAACCTCGGCCTTTAGGCAAGCAATATCTCGAAATCACCTGCCCGGCCGATTTTGCGAATCACGAGACATTCAAGGTGGTCATCGAAGACATATGAAGGTTTCTTCGTTGTCAAATGGCAGTATCGGGTATTGGCAAGCAATCCTTCAAACCGTAGCGCCCAGCTTGCTGGGCTATGAAATTTGTCTATCACGTCTCCCATTCCGGATGGTGTTATCCTCCTGAACTACAATGGCGCTTGTAGAACGGAAATCCCACAGAGCCCAGCAAGCTGGGCGCTACGCATTTTGCATATTGGCGGGGCACGCGAGGAAATTTCGCCGAGCGACTATTTCAAATGGCGCGGGCCGTCGAGAGGAGCTTTCATCCAGAGCGTGTGGTCATTCTCCGGCAAAGGTCGCAGATTGCTCATTTCATAGCGATTCGCATCCAGACGGTACCGGTCGTAGAAACCGTTCTCAAATTCATAAACCTCTTTGGTTTCCGGATCATAGACTCGTTCCCGCCCCAAGATAGCATCGCTCCTCTTTTCGGCGATAATGTCATCCGTCCGGTTTCGACTTTCCCAGCCCTGCATGATAATGTCGGAAGTCTCACTTAGAGTCTTCCCCGCCTTCATAATTCCCGCATAAGTGCTGGCTTGCTGGCGCAGGCAGTCGTTCACATACGCCTGACTGATGTTGAAACTCTCGCCCGATTTGACGAGCTGCTTCTCAAGCTCCTGAAACTCTCGCTGCGGTGCGGTAATCCCGGTGAATAGGAACGCGAAGCCGACGCCTCCTGACGGCCCACCCGTGAACGGGATTCCGGGAGCGACCGTGACCAAGAAGAGACCTTCGCCCAAGTCGCCACCTTCTGCAAACAGCGCCCGGACGAGCTCCGTATTCCCCCCACCAATCGGACAGCGCTGCTGGACCGTTGAGATAATCTCGATGTTCTCCAATCGAGGACATTGCGGCATGAAAATTCGCGCGGTTTGGGTTTGGGCAATCTGATGAAACTGCCGCAGAAAATTACTCGGCGTCAGAGGACTTATCACGGGCATTTCAAACCAGGTGACGGGATAGCCGCCCATGGCCATATATTGATAATCAATTTGCTTCTGCTGCTCGACCATATAGACCGGCCCGATTTCTCCAAAGTAGAAGATTTGCCTCAAAGGCTGGACTGGGTCTCGAATCAGAAAAGCCATGGTGGCGCAGTGTCCCGCAGTAACGACATTCCATCCCCTTGGTTTCTCTATCGAGAAAAAACCTCCGTCGAATCCTTCCATCTCCAAGTTGGGCTTTGAGCTCTTCTGTCCCCCTTGCCCCTGGGAGTGGCATGCTATTCCAACAACAAGAATTCCCATGGAAGATAACCGCTTCATTTCGACTCCTCCTTGTCAAGATGAGCATCTTGGCTGATAGTTCTTGCCTATTTGACTTCCACTGAGGGTAGAATCCCCCAAACGGGCAAGCACAATTAGGCACAGAGCATAGACTGTGCCAATCGCGGTTTCTTCGAGAGTCGGGATTTGGCAGCGGAAGGCTATTTGAGCAGAAGTATTTTCCGGCTCTGGATAATGGCTCCATCGCAGCGAAGGCGGGCGAAGTAAATGCCTGTCGCCAAATGGTGGCCGTCGAAGGTGACCCGATGGGTGCCGGCTGACCATTTGCCTTCGGCAACCGTAGCGACATGCCGTCCGAGAATGTCAAAGATTTCCAAGTGGACTTGAGCGCTACGCGGCATTGTCCATTCGAAAGTTGTCGTTGGATTGAACGGATTCGGCCAGCATGGAGCCAAAAAGAACGCATCAGGCAACTCTGCGGAAGTGGGTCCGGTTGGAGTGAGGCGCGGAAAGAAGCAAATGGAGCGGCCGGGCGCCACTCCAGCGGCATGCGAATCAAGGACCGTATTGAAGAGATACTGGAGTCCATCGTTTTCATCGTCGTTCTCGATTCCGACGGTGCAGTACATAACGAAATCGGCGCGCTCGTACTGGAAGAGAACCGGACCGTCGCCAGTCTCCGTCTCATAAAAAGCCGGGTCATAGAGGATAACCTCGAAAGTTGCGCGGCGGTCGGGCCAAATATAGAAAGAAGCACTGTCCCATTCGATAATGAACCGATGCTGCGCCGCATCGAAATAATAGAGGTACGCCGCACCGTCTGCATCGGCATTGAAATCCACCCAGAAGGGAGCCAAGAGTTTTCCCGGGCCGGAAGTTGAGGGAATGGGGTAATGCGCGAAATCTCCCTCGGTGGACGAGCCCAAGATGACGAATCCGTTCTCGGTCACGCTCACTGCATCGTACGAATCTCCATAGAAGTGAAAGGGAAATGGGAGTGGGACGATGGCAAAATAGTCTTCAATGATTGTCATCGGAGTCCCCGGGCCACCGTG
>DYHQ01000032.1:4440-5998 GCA_020724065.1 Candidatus Puniceispirillum sp.
CCTTCTTCGGCGACGGGAAGTCGTTTGTTTACTGTGACCGTTCCGCCGCCGGGAACATTAACGAGCTCACTCGCTTGCTCGTAGCCGTAGAGATAGAAATGGACAGAATTCTCCCCGGGGCGGATGAAAAGATGATATTGGCCGTTCACACCCGTGAAAACGGCGCGTGAGTCAGATGTGGTGACACGGACTCCCTCCAAAGAAAGTCCAGTGGCGTCGTCTGTGACAAGCCCCGTCACTTCCCCCAAGCTGTCAAGGAGAAACGCCACCGCCGCATACGCATCTATTTTACCTGCTCCAAAGAGCGAGTCCTCGCCGACTTGGCCCGCGTCTCGCGCAGTCAGTTTCAGCGCGCGACAGACTTCCTCCGGCGAGACTCCCGGCGCCGCCGACATCATCAAGGCTACCGTTCCTCCGATATGAGGTGCCGCCGCGGAGGTACCGGAGAAACCCTCTCGGCAGTTTCCACCTCGCCCGAGCGTTCTTACGCTCGTTGGAGCGCAGATCTCCGGTTTCAAGAGTCCCATGTGAGTGCCACCCTGATAGGGATAATCCTGGAGGTCAGGCGGCCAGTCATCGGTGGAGCAGTGCGGCATGGACGGATGAAAGCAAAGATCTCCGTCCGACCATGCTGAAGGGCCGCGACCGGAAGCGGAGAAATGGTTGCCATCCCATTGATAAGCAGAGACAGCGATAATGGACGTTACGCCCCCAGCGAGTGTTTGGGCGGTTGACAGCCATGGTGGAGGGCTGTTCGCGGGAACGGGGATGCTGAGAGGCGCTCCGAGCGCAATTCCGTCGTTGCCGACTGAATTCACATGCACCAGTCCCGCGGCCAATTCCATCTCATTGATGCGTCGCCATACCACAGGATCAGGACATTCTCGGTATTCGCTGCACTCAGTGAATTTGAAGCTCAAAGAGGCCAAGATGAGATGGACATCGTTTTCGATGGCATACTGCATGGCCAACCAGCAGGAAGACTGCCATTGATAGGCGCGCAGAGCCATGAGCTTGGCTTGCGGTGCGATTCCAACGGTATCGCATAGCGTCCAGCCTCCTGCGACGATTCCCGCTGTGCTCGTGCCATGGCCTTGAACATCCTGCACCGAATTAATGTCTTCGTCAAAATTCCAACCGTAGAAATCATCCACATAGCCGTTGTTATCATCGTCCACACTGTTCGCTTCCCCTTGGTCTATGACGCCGTTGCTGTTCAAATCCTCACCCGGATTGACCCAAATCTTGGACACCAAATCGGGATGCGTCAGATCTATCCCCGAGTCCATCATGCCAACAAGAACTCCCTGGCCATAGATGCCGAACTCCTGCCAAACTCGCACGGCGCCGATGTCATTGACTCCCCAAGCGATGTAATCCAAGTGAGCTGGCGGAGACCAGCGGTCTTTTTCACCATCGAGAGTGTTCTCGAACTTCCGGTCGTGCATGACTCTCTCAATCTCAGGGTGCTGTTCCTCGCACGCGCGCAGAAATGCGGGAGTCACCTCACAAACGACTCCGTTCGCCACCCAGAGGGGTCGCATGCGCCGGACGCTCT
>DYHQ01000032.1:6008-18682 GCA_020724065.1 Candidatus Puniceispirillum sp.
CGGAGCCGTTTCGCTCAAATCTCTCCCTCAGTTCCTGCTCAACATAGCTTCTGCGCTCTTCGCCGCGGAGTGCCTGAGCCGTGCCATAGAGCTCTTGGAAATCCACAGGGTCGCGCAGGAACATGACCACTCGGACGAAATCCGCATCATTGGTCTGGGCAAGCACCTGCTCAAGGGCCGTCGTATGCACGGCTGCAAAGTCCCCGGACACCCAGAAAACCGAGACGAAAAGCGCAAGTGAGATGCCTGCAAGCCTCTTGATCATTCTTCATACTCCGTTGAGTTATTCAAAGATGGAAAATATCGTTTTTCAGTTGAGCCTGTTTGAAACTTGCCGGAGAAGTCCGTATATTCTGTTCGCGAGCCGCGTTGGTGTTCGATGCTCGTTTCTCCGAAATGCGCAAAAGACCGAGTATAAAGTTAGCATTTTCCTGTCAACATGCAAGATGAGTTTCGCACACGCCGATTTGATGCCCTCGGAGGATGGTTACTGGCTGCGATTGCTCTTGCACTCCGTTTAGCTTATATCTGGGTTGCGAAATCCAACCCGACTTTCTGGGCTCCGTCGCTGGACCCTCTGTGGTACGACGAGGCAGCGCAAGCCTTCGCGCGCGGCTCATTGGGCGAACTCCCCTTCTTTCGTGCCCCCCTTTTCCCCGCCCTCTTGGGTTCACTCTACACCCTCTTCGGCCACAGTTTCATTATCGCTCGCATCCTGAACGCTTTCCTGCAATCCGCTGCAGTTTGGATACTTTTCCGGATAGGCTTCACTTATTTTTCGCCGCTTGTTGCTTGGGTGGCCGCGGGACTTCTGGCACTGAACGGCTTGGCGATTTATTTCTCGGCTGAGATTGTCACCACCAGTCTTGAGCTTCTGACGGCGGTCTGCGCGTTGTGGGCGACCTTCCGAGCCCTGGCCAAGCCCGGCATGCGCACGAGTCTTGTCTGCGGCGTGACATGGGGAATCGCGGCGATTGCGCGGCCCAATTTTCTGGTGGTCTTGCCTCTCGTTTTCTACTTTCTCTGGCGCAAGAGGAGCGCTTTTCGGTTGCGACGATTGGCTTTCTTGGCTCTCGGCATCGCGCTGCCCATCGCGCCGGTGACCTTGACCAATACAATTGGCGGCAAGGAATTCGTTCTTATCGCCACACAAGGTGGAGTCAACTTCTGGATTGGCAACAATCCTCAAGCCTCGGGCATTATTTCTTCACTCCCCGGCATCGGAACCAATTGGACCATGCAGGATGCCCAAGAACTCGCCGCTCACGAGAGCGGTCAGAAGCTCAAACCGGGTGAGCTCTCCAATTTTTACTATGCAAAGGCGCGGCGGTGGATGGCGGCACATCCTCTTGCCGAAGCGCGGCTTCTGCTGCGCAAAACGCTTTTCTTCTTTAACCGCTTTGAAGTCTCGAATAACAAACACTTGGCGCATTTCATTCGTCTGGCTCCGTGGCTTCCGCCTTTGTGCCATTTCGGATTCGGATTGCTGGTTCCCTTGTCCTTTTTGGGAGTATGGGTCGCCCGGAAGAGGCAACCGGCCTTTTTTCTTGCTGGCTATGTCGTGTTCTATTTGGTCAGCGTGATTCTCTATTTCGTTGCCGGGCGCTTTCGCATGCCCGTCGTACCGGCTCTCTGCATTCTTGCCGCCTTGGCCATCGAATGGGGTTGGCAAAATCTTCGACGCTCCTCGGAATGGCGCCGGATGACTCCGTTGATTTTGCTTGTTCCGGGTATTGCCTTGACTCTGTTCAATCCCTGGCGTCTGCGCGAGGCACCTGAAAGCACGGCTTACTATATGGAAGGCAATGCCTACATGAGCCTGAATGAGCCGCAGAAAGCCGCGTCCTCTTTTCACAAGGCTCTGCTTGATACACCCATTTTTCCACTGGCCCATGTCAACTTAGGAGTCCTCGCCTATGAGCGAGGGGATTTTGAGGCTGCCGAAAATGAGTACCGGCAGGCACTCTTGGACGACAGCCTCTGCGTGGAAGCGTGGAACAATTTCGGGACGATTCGGGAGATTCAAGGCGACACAACCGCGGCCATTTTCGCCTACAAGCGAGCCTTGATAACCCGGCCTTACATGGCGGATGCGCGAACGAATCTGGCGGGTCTCTACTTTCGGCAAGGCACGCGCGCCCTGCACGAAGGCCGGAACGAAGAAGCGGTTCGGGCATTCCGCGAAAGTATCGCTCTCCTTCCGACTCGCCCGACGGCACATTACAATCTGGCCGTTGCCCTGGGCCGCCTCGGCCTGCAGAACGACGCGCGGCGCTCGCTCGAAACGGCTTTGACCATTGATCCCACCTTTGAGCCCGCCCGCCAACTCAAGGAGAGGATGGCGGAGTCGCCCTGATTCTTCGAAGTAGCTCACTTGCTTCCTGATGGAGAGAGTCCGCTTCAATCGCCTTGTGCAATTCGTCTGATGCCTCGGCCAGATGGCCAAGTCGTCCGAGCGTCACAGCGTAGTTGTAGTGATAATCCGCTGAGGTCGGAGCGAAAGAGGTGGCCGATTTGTGCTCGGGCAACGCACGCTCAAGTCTTCCGCTGGCGATCTCGCGTCGCGCCAGTTCGTCATAGAATTTCCCCCAATCCGCCGAATCGCCAATATCCGCATACTCTCCCAACCACCAAGTCGTCTTCCAAAGAAGCCCCGTCTCAAAGACATGCTCTTCCCGCAGACGCATCGGCACATCCATCAGCTTCTTCATCGGTTCTTCTTCTTTGGAATGCGGCACGAGAAGCCAGAAATTGTGCGCACCTGTTCGCCTCGCATCCGCAATAAAACGACGCAGACTTGATGGAGTCGGCGCCGTGAACATCTCGACATTCCCAAAAAGCGGAGCCAAATCGGCAACCTGGGATTGCGTCGGAACGACGAGAGGAGTCCGAACTCGATCACGCAAGTACTCGACTCGCTCCGCCGTCTCCACCTTTCGTCCATAGACCAAGGCGGCACTGCTCAGAGTCTGAAGAACCGTCAATATCACAAGACTACTCCATAGCCATCGCTGCCGGGTGATGCGTTCCTTCTCGCTGGCATATGCAAAGACGAGGAGAGGCAAGCCAGGGAGGAGAAGCCTCGGTCCCCAATGGACTCCTCGAGAGACCGGAGCCGCTAAGAAAATCACAAGCGCCAGCGATAGAGCCGCCCACAGAAAAGGGCGTCCGTCTTCGGTCCTACAAAACGGCAAAAACAGTATCCAGGGAAAGGCATAGAGCAAGCTGTTGCGGTATAGCAAGGCTACGGGCGGCAGGGGATGCGTCCAGAGTCGAAATTGGACAGTCGCAATCCAAAGGATGAGCGCGACAATCCCCAGTAGGCCCAGATACCGCGCGCGGCGTTTTTCTCCAAGAAAGATAAGCAGGCCGCCTCCACTCAGGAGTAGAAGTAGTCCAAGACTTATCCAAACATTGTCATCCATGGAGAGAAAGAAAGTCCAAAAACTCGAGCCGCGTTCCAATAGAGCCTCGGCAAAGCTATTAGGTGCTGACGCAGAGAAGCGGAAGTTCAACAGCAGTTGCGTCGGAATGATCGAGCCGCCATCGCTCCGAGTGACAAGATAGCCTATGACAACCAGGCCCACTGAGAGAAGCAAAGGGAACGCTCTGCCCACACCATCTCGTCGCCAGAGCCAGATGAAAACCACCGGCACAACCAAGGCAGCCTCCGGCCTGAGAAGCGCTGAGAAGGCCAATAGGAGTGCCGCCAGTGAAATTGAAGGGAGCGTCGCGCGTCTTCCACGGAGCAGCAGAATCAATGCGGCCACTTCCGCAGAAAGCGCGATTGAATGTTCCCATAGAACAACGCCGTAGAATGTCAGCGGAAGAAGAAATATGACTTCTTCGTTGTTTCCGCGCCATCGTCTCATGAAAAGCCAGACGAGCAGGCTGCCGAGGGCGGGTAGAAGTGCAAGCAATCCCAAGTCGCGTTGCGCGGCCCAACCAAACAGTGCCATCACCCATGGTGAGAATCCCAGCCGAAGGCGGCCATCTTCTCTTATGGCAAACGGCGGATGAAAAGGGGGATATGCCGCCGACTCTCGGAGAGCCACACGAAATGGTCCGTCCGAAAGAGTCACATGCCAGCCGGACAAAGTGTCGCGAGCCCCGATGAACTTGATGCCGTCATCTATGGTCCACACGCCATTCCTGGGCATCGTGAGCGCCAAAACGACAAGCGCCAGCGCCCAGACCCAACCCCACTGTCGTTTTAGAAAGCTCAGCAAAGAAGAAGCCATCCGTTTCCTTCGCAGCAGCCGAAATAGCAAACGGGGCCGACCGCATCCCTTGGCCAGCCCCGTTTCATCATGTTCAAGGGTCGTCCGTCTTGCCTATCCGCCCCAGTCATAGGTATAATTGCGCCGCTGATAGAAGAAGGTAAATTGTCGCACGAGGAATTCGACAACGATGGGCATGGGACAGATCTCAGTCTCGTGGATGTCATTTAGGATGAAATAGAGCGGGAAACTGGTAAGTCCTGTACGGAAGAGTACACGCCCCTCCCAGGTATAGTTCTCGTAGTCAATTGTCTCCTGCATTTTCTCATAGACAGTCGCGACCGGCTTTAGGTGGTTTTGAGTGATTGGAACATAAGTGAAGTCCACCTCCAGCGTATCCTCCTCGTTCTGCCAGGCACCCGCCCACGCCGGCGTGCTGACCCAAAACGCGCTGTTATTGTCAACAAAGTACATGAACTCGCCAAAGACATCTCTTGTCCTGTTGTAGATACGGCTCACCGAGAGCAGCCGGGAATAGGCCGAGGACGGCTGCAATCTACACGCCTCCGCCGTACTGGAGGTTACGGCGACATCCATGCCGACCACCGAGTTTGGTCGGTCAGCGGAACAGGAATAGTAGTAATAGATTGTCTGCGTTTCTCTATCGCGTCCGACCCAGTCAATGTCCGGGAGGCAGTAGTATCGGCGCGTCCCGCCCCAGTTCAGTGCGCGGACTTTCGCCGTGTCCACTTGGAGATCCGGATAGTCGTACAAGGCTCCCACCGTTCCGCCGAAGTCTATGTTATTTGTATCCGATGCGCTCCATTTGCTTCCAAAGCCTTCCGATACATTGAAACAGTCACGGAAGAGGATTTCATTCGAATCGTTAAAGCTCTCCTCATAGCCGACAATATTGTACGACCCGGCAAACACCTCCCGCCCCGTAATCATGACCATCCCACCCACTTTCAAGTAGGCCATCATGACTTTGGACCGGTTTTTGGCCACATCGGCCCCGAGACTGGCTCGGTTATCGTCTATCACCCAGACCAGTTGGAATTGGTGAATAAGCGAGTGGGGTATCACACTCCGACTGGTGGTGCTCCCCCGATTCTTCCAAACCTGAATATCCGCAGGGGTGAAGAGGCAATCCGGGTACACGATAGGCATGATTGCCCACGCCTGATTCAGGTTCTCCATGTGAAACTCCATGATGGAATCCGGGTTCGCCATGCCGAAATCAGTCGGACCGGTGGACGCCCGATTTTCGTCCACCACCAGCAATTTGTATTGGAAGGTCGGGCGGATGCAATAGAATTTCGCCCAAGCAGGCACGGCGCAGGGGGTGAGACCGTCATCGCGGGACCTCAAGTAGAATTTGTACCATCCTGTTTCCAACCCGTAAAGCGTTTTTGTTTTCGAAGTCGACCACTTGCTCCATCCGTCTTCTTGGATTGTGTCTCCCGGAAAGTGGATGATTTGATTGGTCACGGTGTCAACAATCAAGTAGCTGAATTCGAGTGGAATGGTGACGAGCGCCCGGTCGTCGGGGTCGTTGCCGGTCCAAAGCATCTGAAACCCGCCATAGGTCTGCGTGAGAGTGTCTCCCATCAGAAGAGTGTCAGGATAATCTATCATAGAAGTATCAACATAAATGGCATTCTCGGGAACAAGAACCAAAGAGAGCCTCGGCCGATTAGGTGGTTCATTCGAACGGAAAAAGGTACGGGCTTTGACCTCCGAGGTGGCTCCTTCGTTGTCCGTACAACGAAGGAAGAAAATATGTTGTGTCGTGTCTCCGGCCGGAGTCAGCAAATAGATGGTCGCCTTGGTCGCCGCGGTGTCGGTCCAAGCATCCGAAGGAATCGTCCGGACATAATCGGCAAGATTGTCCGTCTCATAGGCGTGAATAGCTCCTTGAGTCGTATCATCATACCACGAATAATACTCGACGAATCCATCCGGGTCGTGACCCTGCCAATAGATAATCGGAGCATAGCTGAAACTGGTGCTGTCCAGAGGGACATTGACAAATTCCACAACGGGCTGCTGATTGGCACTCAGGGTCCCCTTGAGTCGGTCGCACCCGACATATCCCCAAAGAGCCACTCCGAGACATCCCACTGCGAAGGCGATTTTACCTATAGTACGCATCGTCGGCAATCCTCATGATTCGACTGGCGCGCGAGCGGCGCCGGTTCGCCTAAAAGAAATTCCTCTTGAATTGATAGGTCAGAGAAAAACGATGGATATCCCCCAAAAAGGCAATCCCCGTGAAGGCGTAATCAATAGAAAGGCCGAGGCGCTCAAAGTGTGCCCCACCTCCAATGGTCGCCCCATTTCCAAAAAGCGTGCCGTTCACGCTGGTGAGAGGGTACTCGACAAATGGATCATAGGCTTCCGTACTTTCGTGAGCGTCCACTCGTTTTTGCCGCTCAAACCAACTCACCCGTCGCGTTCCATTGATTTTCTTGCCCAACCGCAAGTAGGCTGCATCCCAAAACGAATATTCGACGCCCAGATTGTAGATTTCCAGATTGTCATTGGGATGGCTCCACGCAAAGGCACCCAAGAGTCTGTGCGGGGCTTTGTTATATAGGTTGCCGGATAACCCGAAGGTGAAATTCATGGGCATCGGAAAAGGCGTTTCCACAAATTTCATGTCCGGGCCAAAATTGGAGATCAGCATGGCGATTTTGAGGGAACGCCATGCGGTGTCGTAGAATGTCCCCACATCCGCCGCCCAGCCGGTGGCCGATTTGTCGGCCAGTGTTTCATTGAGTAACTTGGCCGTGCCGCCCACCGAGAACTTGTTGGTGAGCCGCTGCGTATAGGTGGCACACATCGCAATATCCCCGGCGGTAAAAGTGTGGCCGGTTCCGTCGGGTTTTTCCGGTGTGGTCTCCTCCATCTCATCGGTCCCGAGGTAAATGAAGGACAAGGCCGCGGCACCGTTCAACTTCGGCAGCAAGTGCGCGAAACCTCCATACGCGTACTTGATACCCGCGGGATAGTCAATCAGACTGAGCATGAGCTCAGGACCCTTAATCTGCACGAGTCCTCCCGGATTATGCCAAATGGCACTGGCATCATTGGCCACGGCGACAAAGGCTTCCCCCATTCCCACGGCTCGGCAGCTCGGGCTAATTTTTAGGAATTGTACTCCCGCCGTCCCGACTTTTGCCTGGGCCCAAAGCATCGAAGGCAACACGACGACGAGAATTCCGGTTGCCACAAAACCCCATCTCTTCATGAGAATTCCTCTCTTAATCCAAATATCTCAAGGCGGCAGTTCAGCTTAGCGAATAATGACAAATTTTCCAGTCTGCATCTTCCCTCCGTTCCCCGGTGTCTTGTCTTCCACGCTGTAGAGATAGAGCCCGGAAACGACCTGCTGGTTGTTGCGCGAATTCAAATCCCAACTCTCACTGTAGTCGGAGACCCATACCGGTGGTGTTCCATCCCCCGCGACATTATGGGGAATGATGGCCACCAAGTCCCCCGAAACGGTGAAAATACGGATCAGGCACTGGAGGGGCAGATTCTGAAATTCAATCCGCCGGTCCACCTGGGGATAGAAATCTACCGTTCCATCGTTCTGATTCTCCCAGGAAAGCCCGCCGGAATGCGATTTGGTGTAATCCAGGTACGCCCGATAGGGATTGGGCACGACGCGTACCGGTTTTTCCGGAGTGCCGGCCGGAGCCAACAGAACGGCATTAGCCGTCGTCGGAGTCTCGAGAGGGCCCAAGCCGGACTTGGGATCGCCGAAGTCGTAGGCGGTCACCGAGTAATACCGCGGCCAGAGCGGGCGGGCATCTGGGATGACGAACTGATAGGTCGAGTCGTCAATTCGAATGGCATCCATCCCGATATTCGGTCCCACGGGTTTGCTGACGCAAGGCACTCCATTGATGGCGGCGTATTGGGGCAGCGTGTCTTCCGTGACAGGGATCGTTGCCATGGAATCAGTGTGAATGGCAAAGTAGGCCCAGTCCACTCGATCGTACTCAGCCAGCAGAGAGAAATCTTTTGCATCATTCGTGTTGGAAACATAGACACGATAACCCTCAAAATCCTGCACGAGGGAGAATGGATCTACATAGGTGGAATCTTCGGATGGTTTCTTCGACCACCGCAAAATGATGTTATTGCCTTGAATTTCAAATCCTAAGCCCCCCGTCGCTCCACTGGCCGTAACTCTCCCGCCCATAATCTCAGCGGCATTGCGCGTATTGGGATAGCGGTGCAGCAGAGCGGGAATCGGAGGCGGAGGCGGTCCGGTAAAATCCGGCAAACCATCCCCGGCGTCTAACCTATCGTTTTCGTGCATCCAGCCCTGGTCCCAAAAGCGATATTTCGGATGGGAATAATAGAGGTCTTCCGGAATGATCTTGTCCTCGCTGCGCCCCGCAAGATAAGGATTGCTAATCTCGTCAATTCGGCCGTTGCGTTCGGTGCCATTAGTGTCAGGCCCCCTGTACCAACCGGCGAAAGTTGGCCGAGTTCCTTTCCAATACCAGACTTCTATGCTATCCCAACCAGCGGGGAGTTCAGCATAGAGACCATCGGTTCCCACATCTTCACCGTACCATCCATCTCCGGTATCCAAGATGCCATCTCCTTGTGAGCCATCCTCATCCATGACATTCGGATCGTGGTCTTTGCCCCAATCCCATTGGTAGGTATCGTGCATCGGATTATCATAAACGATCTGGGCCCAATAGGCATTGGTTCTGAGATCTGAAAAGTCGAAAAGGCTGGGGTCAATATTGGTATTGTCTTGCTGGGGATTGTTGACATTATGGAAGTTTTCGCCGCACACATAGGCAATCGTCATATTGAATTTCTCGCCGGGATTCAAACGGTAGATTCGCCGCCCGGAAGCATCCGTGTATTCATAGATACCCAAAGGCCCCCAGGAAAGCAAATAGCGTGTATCATAGCCGTCTGCCAAGTCCGCTGCATTGGCAGCATCGGGAATTGCCCAGGGCTGCCAGATGCAGGTATCTCTCGGAAGCCACTGGGGTGTCCAGCACTGCGGATGGTTCTGGATATAATCTTCGTCATCCACATAAACCTGGTCAAAATCGAATTCTCCATTGGAAAGAACAAAATACTTATGCTCATCCCCCACGGGGGTCCCAAACCGCTTGGTCCAATCCGGTGCTTCTTCCCAGGCCGGACCATAGTCTGAGGCTTCTTCGCCATGGGAAATCCACCAATTGAAGGATGTTTCGAGGCGTGGGTTGGGTCCGCGGATAACCCGAGTGCCCGAGACATTCGGCGCCTGAAAGTTGCTGCCTTGGGGATTGTCGTAGGATCGGCCATCGTTGTCGGCAATGTAGGCCACATCAATAAGAACCGAATCAGGTGTTCCATCCGGTCTGTCAAAATAAAAATAGCGTACGAATCCGCAGATATCGTCCTGATGCCAATCGGGCTGCTCGGTGATGCTCCCGACATCCGAATCCACATACAGTCCGACAAAGAGATTCTTCAGATAATTGCTCGCAATGTTTTCAAATTCATAGTCAATCAGAATGAAATCTTGAGCAAAGCTCTGGGAAAAGGAATAAGAAGTCTGGGTGATTCTGATGCCCAAGGGACGATGAACGCGATCCACCTCATCTTCTTGAACCCAGTAGGGGTCTGTCAGCGTGTCGGTATACGAAGAGCCGAAATCTTGATCCGAAACCGCGTCGGGATCGTAGACCATTTGGCCGAAACAATTGTAGTAACCGGGTCGCGTGCTGCGCTCCTGGATGCCGTCCTGCTCTCCTTCTCCCGGAAACATTTCATCTCCGCGGACCCTATCGGAAATCCACCCATTCGTTCCCACCGAGACTCGCTTCGTCTCGAATCCTTGTTCCACAATCAAAGCCCCGACCCAGAGCGACGCCTGGTAGAGGTACTGCTGGCCGGAGCCTCCCGGGAATTCGCATTGCGGTGCCCAGGTTCCCCGCCGACAAGGATCTTCCAATGGATCGAACGGTCCGCCCGGCGAGTCGTTGCCGAAATATCCAATGTTCGTAATGTTCATCCACACCTTGCCGGCATTGTGCACCCGATTCTGGCTATTGGGATCGGTTACAGCAATGCGCACAGGGCCCTTGGGGGGTGACGAGCCGTCCTTTGGCACAACCGCCGCCCAAGAGAACCCCGAAACTGCCCCAATCAAACTAATCAAGACAAAGCGGTGAAGACGATTCCAAAGCATTTTTTATAACCTCCGGCAGTAGGATGTCCGCAACTGGATTGCCCCCTGAGTTCCACTATTTCCATGACTCCGAATATCTCAGCCAATATATTATGCTGCGCTTAGCGCCGAACGAATTTTGCGCCATAAAATCCCGCGCTTGAAGGACCAACGCCACCGCCGCCTGGCCCACCGTAAGCCCCCATGTCATTCCGCGTCCCATTCGTGTCATTGTATTCGGCGTCGGGGTGACCTGCATTGATACAAGGCGAATCACCCCCTAAGACCGCCAGAGAACCTTCCACAAACATGGGATCGGCATTGAGGCTGTCGTCGGCTCCGAGTGATCGCCCATTCAGGAAGTATTCCGAGGGAAACTGATACATCACGGGTGAATCACCCAAGGTGTTGTTCTGCCACACATCATTGTAGTGTACGGTTGGAAAGGAGCTGGTCTGAGCCGCAATTCCGGGACGGCCACACTCCGCGATGATGTTATTGAGAATCAGCGGGCTCGAGCCCTTGTAGCACTGAATGCCAGCATACCCCATGCCCAGGATGGCATTGTTGATGATCTGCGGTGACATGAAGGTGTCGCAAACGATGCCGTTGACGCCACAATTCCGGATGACATTGTTGTGCAACTGACTCGTAGAGTCTTCCGCAGAAGTTGTTCCGTACAGGATGATGCCGTCGCCAATGCAATTCTCAATCAGGGAATTGCGCACAATGACCGAAGACAAGATGGTCTCCAGTCCAAAGGTTCCCAGATTATCGAACTGACAGTGGTCGAAGACTACGGGAGCCGAACCGTCGTTCGATTCGGTAGAGACTTCCAAACCAGATTCAAAGCTATTCCGGAAGATGCAGCCGGTAAAGGTCGCACCGGCTTGGCGGATAACAGCGTGATTGAAGTTCTCAAAAGTTGCGTAAGAGATTCGACTGGGTTGGTCCTGCGGCGTACTGGGAGGATAGAAAAGGAGTTCATCCCAGTCGCCTTTTCCGGGATTCTCCGAGGCGGACCGTATGGTGACCCGATTGGTGGCAGTTCCTTCAATAATGAGAGTTCCCAAGACCTCGAAATTGAAGAAACCGGCAATATTAATCACCGTGCCCGCCGGTATCGTCAGTGACTCGCCGGGTCGAATGCGCACATGGCACGACATGCGATAAGTTTCCGGATTCAGCGTTCCCGATTGAATTCCTCTCAGCTCTGCGGCAGACTTGACATAGGGATAGACGCCAAAATCAATCCGCCCCAAATCACCGCTCGGCCCCGGAACATCCCGAGGCCCGGCGTCAATACAGGGCGAACAGGATTGGAGACTGAAATCTCCGTTCTCCCAATCCGAGAGCTCGGGCGAGAGGGTGAAATTGAAAAAGTAGTCGGTCGAATCATAGTTCTCATTGACCGTATCCTCTCGTCCAAAGAGGGAATCTGCAAGGAGAAAATCGAGAGAGCTATTCTCGGCCGCACAATTGAACTCCGGGAGGAAAATTCCTGAAGTGAAGGAGTCAGCTCGAATACCCGAGGCATCGTTTTTGAAAAGGATGTTGTAGCGCACTGTCGGGTGGGCATTACTGCCGGAGACATAAACCCCGTTGTTCGCGTTATAGAAAACGATATTGTTCTCGATAACGGGCGACGAATTCATCACAGCGAGCATTCCGCTGTAGAGTTGCGCCTCTCGTCCTTTGGCCGTGTTCGTGTCCATTTCAAAGTAGGCCCCATATTCGAAGACGCAATAGCGAATCTCGCTGACTTCATTGGGATTCAAGAAGGCGAGACCCCGCCACTGACCGTAATCCGGTCTCCGATGAGCCGAGGTGAACACGATCGGATTGTTCGGTTCCCCATTGGCCATCAACTTGCCTTCGATCTTCATCCACAGCAGCGAATCGCCGTCATAGAACATGAGGGTCACTCCGGGTTCAATGCTTAGCGTCGCTCCTGTCGGAATGTGCAAGTCACTTTTCACCAAATAGGGGCTGCTGCCAATGCCAATCTCGCCGCTCCCCGCTCCAATCAGAGCATCCAGATCCTCTTGGGTAAATGAGGTTCCTTCCCAATAGGTGGCTTCTGGTTTGAGCGGATTGGGTTCAGGGTCACTGCACCCGATCATCCATCCAACGAACATTAGCCCAAGGGCCGCCATGAGATAAACCGAGAGCCGTTTCATTCTCTCTCCAAATTCATTTCGAGTTTTTGCTGTCATCGGAGACGACCAAAGCATGTGGTTTGACTTGTTGATTGC
>DYHQ01000033.1 GCA_020724065.1 Candidatus Puniceispirillum sp.
CACGGAGATTCTGATTTTTGCGGGACCGCCCTATATCGAGGATATTACCAATCCTCAAGGATGCGGCTATTACAACACCAGTCATCTTAAGGTGGCCGCCGAGCCTTGCGACCTCGTGGGATGGAGCGCGGTGGGAGATTCGGTGAGCATTGTTGCCATCGTTGGCGACAAATGGAATAACCCCGTTACCGAAGGGACAGCCGTCTATTTTACGACTTCAGGTGGGGTGATTTCAACAGCGACGGGTTTCACGGACGCCAACGGGTTTGCCGTCGTGACTTTGTACGGGGGCAATCCCATGCCGAGTTTGGATCGTTGGTGGAATACTCTCGAGGATCCGAATTTGGGAGGCTCATTCGACTGTTGGGGTGACCCGGGTCGGAACGGTGTTGCCAAGGTGCTTGCCACCAGCGAGGGCGAAACCGAAAACAATCAGAGTGCGATTGTCTGGGCCTCTTGTGATGTGCGCTTCACCGCGCCCTATCATTATATGCAAGTCCTTGGTGCCACGGTGAATGGAGACCCAGAGGAGCGGACGCTTTATATTGGACAGAATGCCCTCATTACTTTCGAGCTTTGGGAAGGGGGGAACCATTGGCCGATTGATTCCGAGTCCATCGTTCGCCTCAGCGCCAGTGCGGGTCGAGTCTATCCATACGAATTCGAGATCCGCTGTCCGGGAGACACGCTCTATACGGTCTCGTTCTTCAACAATCTGACCACGGAAGATGATATCACGGCGACCCCCGTATTGCTCGAAGTGGAATCGAAGAACGGAAACATCTGGACCTTCACAGAGACCTTCACCTTGTTGCCTCAGATGCCGCCCGAAGCGCCGCCGGGTTCCGAAGACGGGGGTCAGGCACAGCGGTAGAAGGATGGATCTGTTGTGAGGTGCGGTTCATGAACTGATTCTACCCCCCTTTTGTCCCCCCATGAAATGGGGGGAGAAGGGGCGAACAGACAATGCCAAATGCGAGACAACTTCACAAAAGAGCTGCTGAAATGAGAGTGCTAGGACAAACCTCGATGGCGGGAGGACTGATGACTGGATTGGTGTGTCTTGCTTTGCTTCTGGGAGCGTCTGCGGGATGGGCCGGAGGCTTGGTGGGGCGGCCGGCTTTCTGCCTTGGGAGCGACGGCGTTGCGATGACCGTGGAATTCTCCAATATGTGTTATGCGGTTCAGGCGACGGGCGCGCCGAGCGAAGAACAAGGGGACAAAGTTCAAACGCAGCGAGGGCTTTTGCGGGCGACTTTTGGCGTTGCACCGGGGTTGGATGTGGATCTTGCTTTGGGAACGGCCAATTTGAGTTTCCCCGACAGCCCTGCGGATTTCTCGACTTTCCGGTCGGAATGGGGATTCGCGTGGGGAGGGGGATTGCGAGCAGGCTATCCCTTTCAAGACGAGCTGTGGCAGCTCCAACTCAGCATGAACTATATCGGTTTTCGGGCCGAAGGCGAAACAGCAAATTCACAGAAAGTCCTTCGCAGCGAATATGTTTGGCAAGAACTGACCCCCACCTTGACGGTGGGCTATCGCTTCGGTCAATTGACTCCGTTTGTTGGCGCGATGCAAGCGATTCTGTTTGGTGTTCGAGAAACCGAAGTGGAGTTTCTTGGTGCCGTGAAGCCGGCATTGGGTGGAAAACAGAACTACACCGACGGCAAGCAGAAGCCGCAAGGCTTGATGGGCGTGGATTGGCGTTTTCCCGACGGCTACTTTCTGACGGCTCAGATCAGCGCTTCGGGGCAGGGTCAATGGGGCTTCTCTCTCGGATTGGCTCAGGCTCTGAAATAGCAGGAAAGGGGTGACCGATGGCAAAGAGACAACGCAAAGATCAAGGAGTTACCCTCATTGAGGTGCTTCTCGCAACGGTGATCCTCGTGGTGGGATTTCCGATTATAGCCAGCTCCTTTGTTGCCATGGCTCGGTCGAACCGGTACAGTGAGAAACAGGACAAGGCGGTCCAATTGGCCACCCGCGTGATGGAGGACATGCGGAATCGAAGGTTCACTCAGATTCAGAATGAGACGGGCGCCTATGGAGAGTATCCTGATTTCCCAAATTATCGTCATGAGGTCGTGGTCACCAATGTGGGGCAGGTCAAGAAGGTGACGGTGCACATTTTCTTCGATAAAAATCGTCGGAAAGTTACTCTGGATAGTTTTTTTGCCAACATGTGACGAAGTTGAACGCGGGTGAGAAGGAGTGGAGAGGTGGAAGCCAAAGCAAGATTGGGGCGAAAAAGGAGGGCAACAAAGGATTCTGCGTCATCTCGTGAGCGCGGTTTCTCCATTCTGGAACTTATCGTTGGAATGACGCTGACGCTGATTCTGATGACGGTAACCGCCAGCATGTTCCAAGGAGTGGTGCGCAGCGCGTCAGTTGAAGGGACGAAGGACGAAGCGAAGGCGGATGGTCGGCTTATCATGAGACGCTTGGAGCGAGAGATGCGGCTTATTGGCCTTTTGGGGCCACCCGATATGGATGGGACCGCCGACGATATTACGAGGGATGTGCCGGGAATGGCATGGTCCGATTCCATCCGCGACGATGTTGAATATGCCAAGATGGATGAACTCGTCTTGATGGGGGATTGCAATAACGACAGCATCACCGAGACCGTGCGAATCTGGCGCAGCGGTCTCGACCTGTACGAAACGGTTTGGGAGTGGTCGCGGGATTCTGTGAGATGGGAGGCGCCCATGAATCGCATCCTGTCACACAATGTCGAGCGACTCATCTTCTTCTACTACGACCAGAACGGCAATCCACTCCCTGTGGCGGGGGGCCCGGGACCATTGACCGCGGGAGAGCGGTGGCTCGTGGCTCAAATCGAACTTGTGTTGATTATGCGTTCCAGCTTCGAAGATAAACAGCATCCCTATTATTCGTCGTTTCCCGACGGAACCAATACCTGTGACGGGTATCTCCGGTTCTGGCTTTCCAGTCGGGTTCGTGGTCGGAATTTATGAGCAAGGTACGAGAGTGTGTGAGTATGTGTGTGAGGTGAAAGATGAAAGGCGAGAGAAACATTCAGCGAGGGGGCCGAGAGGGCGAGAGGGGAATGGTCCTGGTTCTTACGGTCGTGCTGATGTCCGTGTTGCTTCTTGTGGCGGGGACGACGGCGATCCGTTCGATTGGTCAGGCCCGAGTGACGACCCAGGATGTGGATGCGGTGAAAACTTTCTATGCCGCCGAGGCGGGAGTGGAGTGGGGAGCGGCGGAACTGCGAGCCTTGCTTCCCAACAATCTTGCTCCCAGTCAAGCGGAATTGGACGCGTTACCTCAGCCGTCTCTGACCGGTTACCAGTTCACGGCCTATTCCATCGTGCCGATAGGAACACTGACACAACAAATCATTCAGTCCGGGGATTATGTCGGCTTGATCGGATACATTCAGAAATACCGGATCACCTGCCAGGCGCAAGGAAAGCGGCATGCGTCAAGGATTGAGCGAGAGATAGACCATCAATTTATTCCGCTATTCCAATTTGGCGTCTTCTATGACAAGGATCTGGAGATTATGCCCGGGCCGACCATGAGTTTCATTGGCCGGATTCACACCAATGCGGACTTATACATTGCCGCCGAGAAGGGAATCACTTGCGACTCCTATGTGACGGCCATCGGACAGATTTGGCACTTCCGAAAAGACGGTAGTCATGTTGACCCACCGGGATATGTCAAGATTCAGGATCAGGTGGGGACCTATCAAAACATGTGGACGGGCTCCTATTGGCTGGATGAGAGGCAAGCGTCATGGCCGACGGAGTCCATCACGCGTTGGGGAGGGATGGTGCGCGACTCCGCTCACGGAGTGCAGTCCTTGAAACTGCCGTTACCTCCTTTGGCCGATATGTATGAAATCATCGAACGCGGCCAGCCAGGTGATCCGCCGGAACTCATTGATGCCCGATATTGGTACAAAGCCGGCGTTCGCGTTGTGGACGGCGTGATGACTGACAGCGGTGGCACTCCGTTGAGTCCGCCTCCGGGTGTCATTGCCTATGTCAACAACGCGTTCATGGATCAGCGTGAAAACCGGTGGATGGATGTTCTCGAATTGGATGTAGGGGCGTTGGTGAATGCGGGTTTGAGTCCCAGTAACGGCATCCTTTACATTTCGGGTGCGGGGGCCGACGATGCGGTCCGCATTCGGAATGCCTCCCAATTGCCCGCAGGCGGACTAACAATTGCGACCGACAATCCCCTCTATGTTTATGGCAACTACAATAATGTCTCCAAGAAAGGCTCCGCGCTCATTTGCGATGCCATCACCATTTTGTCGGGTGCGTGGCTTGATTCAAAGTCGAGCGGCGCACTAAAGTATCGCGTAGCGACTGCGACCACGGTGAATGCGTGCATTATGACGGGACACAAGCAGACATCCTATGGGAGCACCTACAGTGGCGGTCTTGAGAATCTGCCCCGATTTCTTGAGAAGTGGACCGGAGTGACTCTAACCTATCGAGGAAGCATTATAGATCTGTGGTACAGCCGAAAGGCGGTGGGGACATGGGTGTACGGCGGTTACTATACGGCGCCCAATCGAAATTGGGGATTTGACACAGACCTTTTGGATCCGGCGAACTGGCCGCCCGGGACTCCGCGGGCGCACACGGTTCAGAGGGGAAGTTGGAGACAAATAAGCTGAGGGATCTGCCTATGAAAGTCTTGAGTCACCGACGCCCTGCCGAGCGCCGGGCGTGGGATATGCTGCGTCAAAGAAAATGGAAGAATGTGCTGGCCCAACTGGAGAAGCTCGCTCAAGTGGAAGAGCGGAACTATGCGATATGGAATGCAGTCGGTGATGTTCATTTCCGATGCAAGTCGGCCAGGGAAGCGGTTGCCGCGTGGCGCCGGGCCGCCGAAGGATATGTTCATGAAGGTCTCTTTGAAAATGCCCTGGCCTTGACGAAAAAGACTCTTCGTCTGGTTCCCGAGGAAACCGAGCTGCATCTGACACTCGCGGAGCTCTACCTGACCTTGGGCTATGACGCCGATTCTTTGGCCTCGCTGCGGACCTATTTGCGTTTGTGCTCGCGCCGCTCGGAATCGGACCTTCGGTTGTTTTTTCGCAAAGTGATTGAGGGCAATTTACCGCATCTTCACCTTCTGGAAGAGCTCATGCCTCTGTTTCGAGAGACGGGGCTCGAAGATCAGGAGCTCATCACGGAATTGGAGAAATTCATTGGTTTGCGCAAGAAGGCCGTTGCGGAAGCGGTGCCACGCGAGGAGGTTGCCTTGGAGCAGGCGGTCTCTGCGGCGGAAGAATCGGCCTATTATGGGGGGAGTGCGGACGGACTGATGGCGTTGGGCACGGCAGGAACGGGACTCTGCGTTGTAGACGAATCGGCTCTCGCTTTTTCGCCCCAAACGCCCGGGCAGGGTGTCTCCGAGCGGGAATCCATATCCCCGCCCTCGTGGGACGCTGCGAGAGATGAGATACTTCCCACGGGAGAAGGTCGGGACCACTATGATTTGGGCATGGTCTATCTGGAAATGAAATTATGGGACGCCGCCATTGACGAATTTGAGCGCGCTCGTCGAGACGAGAGTCTCCGTTTCCGCGCGGGACTCGCGCTGGCGGAATGTCTGTTAGCGAAGGGAGATCCTCGGCAAGCTTTGGAACTCTTAGAGCGATTCGAAGGGGAAGAAACGCCGTCTGACGAGGAGAGATTGCGGTTTGAGTTGGTTAAGGGGGAGATTCATGAGGCCTTGGGAAATCTGACACAGGCATTGAGTCATTTTGAGAATATTCATGGACGCCAGCAGACCTTTGGAAATGTAGAGGAACGCATACGGCTGCTGAAGGAGCGCATGACTCCGTAGGAGACATTGCAGAAAACGAAAGAAAGGCGATTTTCAAGGAGAGACATAAAGTTTGGACCAGGACAAGCATAAAGGCACCGAGTTTCAGGGATTTTTGGAGTTGCTTTTTGCTCGGAAGGCGAGCGACCTCCACTTGCGAGCCGCGGCACCGCCCGTCTTGCGGATCAATGGAGAGCTTTTCGCTCCCCAAGCGGAGAGATTGACGGCACAGAGAATCGAAAGTTTCGTTCGTGAAATTCTTACCCCATCGCAATGGGAGACCTTCCTTCGAGAAAAAGAGTATGATTTGGCGCTGGCCGTGCCGGGGTATGGTCGTGCGCGAGTCAATCTCTACTTTCAGAAGGGGACTCCGGCTGTCGCTCTGCGAGCCATCAAGACTCAGATTCCATCGTTTGAGGAGCTCAATCTACCTCCGATGCTGGAGAAGATTGCGGATCTTCGCCGAGGATTGGTTCTCTTGACGGGCGCCACGGGTTCGGGTAAATCTACCACGCTGGCTGCGGTGATTGAGCGCATCAACGCCACGCGGAGCACCAATATCCTGTGCATCGAAGATCCCATTGAGTATATGTTTTTCAATAAGAAATCGCTGATTGCACAGCGCGAAGTCATGATTGATACCTTGAGTTTCTACGAGGCATTGAAACACGCGCTTCGTGAAGATCCCGATGTCATTATGGTAGGTGAAATCCGGGATCCGGACACAATGAGGACAGCTCTTCAAGCGGCGGAGACGGGTCACTTGGTGTTGACGACGCTCCACACTCTCAATGCGGTTGAAGCGGTCAATCGAAGCATCTCATTCTTTCCCTTACATGAGCAGTTGCAGATTAGGACCATGCTTGCGGGGACTTTGCAGGCTGTCATCTCGCAGCGTCTTGTGCCGCGGTGCGACAAGCCGGGGCGCGTGCCGGTTGTTGAGGTGTTGGTTAACACGGCGGCGATCCGGGAATGTCTGCCTGATCCGGAAAAGATGTCCTTGGTCGGAGGGCTTGTCGAAGACGATCACGGAGTGCACGGCATGCAAAGCTTCGACCAGTCTATTCTGAAGCTATACCGCAAGGGGATGATTTCGATCGAAACGGCCATGGAGACTGCCACGAATCCGAATGATATGGAATTGGCCATGCGTGGCATTCAGACTTCGGGTTCTCGGCTTCTCGAAACCGATGCGGAAGCCAGCTATACGGGGGTGAGGCGCAGGCCGAAGCTATCGTCCTCGGTTCCGGCTGAGCAAGAAAGGAAGTAGGCTATGACGGAATCCGTGTCATCCATCTCGATTGGGGAGCGGCTTTTGGTCAAGGGACTTGTCACAACCGCCCAGCTCGAGGCCGCGCAGGAAAAGCAGTGGCGCGAGGGAGGCGAAATTGAAGAGCATCTGGTGAGTCTGGGTTATCTGACCGAAGAAGACATGGTGGCTTTTCTGTGCGATGCGTATCACTTTCGGTTCCTTCAACTGGAGGAGGTCGAGGTTGATCGTGAAGCCATCCACCATGTGCCGGCGGCGGTTGCCCACGGTTATAGCGTGTTGCCCATTCGCCGGACCGGCAATACTCTGGCGGTTGTGATGGCGGATCCATTGAGTACCGAAGCGATGATCGCGCTGAAACGCGTGACCGATTTTGAAATCATTCCTTTCGTTGCGGGGCGTGAGGCGATCGAGCGTGCGCTCTACCTTCACTATGGACCGCCTCCTTCAGGGGAGGAAGAATCGGCTCGGGGGATTGAGCCGCCGGGATTCCTGGTTCGTCGCCGGGATCAGTTGGCCGTTGACCGTTATCTGCAGATGGGTCGCGGACTGACTCCCGAAAAGGAGAAGACCTTTGATAGCTTTGTTCGGGATGCCAACAATGAATTTGCGCTCTCCGTGGCTCGGATTATCGCCGAGGGAAAGGCCGAAGAGAGCGCCAATCCGTTCATCTGTTTTGGGGAAGAGGGCGTGGGAAAGAGCCATTTGCTTATGGCCATGGCCAACTCGGTGATCGCGCACACGCCCGAGCGGCGCTTCATCTACACGACGGGTCGTCGCTTCTGCACCGAATATCTCGAGGCGCTCAAAGAGAACCGCGTGAATCTGTTTCGCTATTTTTATCGAGAGCCGGACTTGCTCTTCGTGGATGACTTTGACGACCTCTTCGAGCGCTCGTGGGCACAAGATGAGCTCTTCGAGACCTATCAAGCGTTGGGCAGGAACGGGAAATGGTTGGTGATGGCGTGTCGTGCCGACCCGCGCAAAGTGCCGACCCTGCTGCCCAAATTGAAATCGGCCATCGAGGAAGGAATCATTGGGCACATCGGCCCTTGCTCGCTTGAAGCGAAAGTGGAAATCCTCGTGCGCCGCCACGGAGGGGTTCCGATTCCCGCGGAAGTGTTTATTTACCTCATCAAGCGCGCGGACGGTACTTTGAACAACCTCATAGATATTTTGGAGCAGATGGTGGCAATTTCGATTACGGGGAAAAAGGACGTGAGTTTGGAATTGGCCAAAGAGGTGCTGGGACTGATGGGGCTCGCGGAGTCCTCAGGTCAAGAGAGTTTCGCGCAAGCCATGGCGGCTTCGACGACACAACGAGAACCTTCGTTTGAGGAGCAGAGCAAATGAAGACCTGTGTGCTGATTGTTGACGATGATGAGCGCTATGTCGAACTCCTGGAGTTCAACTTGGTCGAGCAGGGGTATCGTGTAATTACCACGACGCGACCGGCGGAGGCGGTCGAGATTGCGAGCCGCGAGCATCCGCAGGTGGCGATTCTGGATGTCATGATGCCCGAGATGGACGGATTTACTCTCGCACGCGCCTTGCTAAGGCTCCCCGAGATCGGCAAAATGCCGATTATTTTCCTGACCGCCAAGGGCCAGGGAGGAGACCGTTTGGAGGGGTTTGAAGCGGGGGCCGTGGACTATCTCACCAAACCTTTCCTCCCTACGGATCTGATCGCGCGTATTGAAAAAGTTTTGCGCGTCTATCGAAGGTCGGAGGTCAGCAGTGAGTGAGAGAGACACAACGGCCGCATTCCGGCCCTCTGACATGGCGAGGCATTGGTGGAACGCTGTCGAAGCGGCTGCCGATGGTGTATTCTTGCTCAGTCTCGATGCGAAATATCTGGCGGCGAATGCCGCATTCTGCCACTTGCTGAGCGAGACGGGGCCGTCGCTTCTGGGACGAAGCTACTATGATGTCCTGTCGAATGACAGTATTCCGCTGGCTCACCGCGCTATCGAAATGATGATCCAACGCGGGCAGCCGCAACGAACGACGGTGGTTTTCCAGCGTGCGGATGGAGAAGTGCGGACGGCCGAGTGCCATCAGTCCTTTCTGCTTCGCGATGGCGAACCGTGGGCGATTGTGACGATCGCTCGCGACATCTCTCAGGAGGTCGTTCTTGAACGCAAGCTATGGGATGCAGCGGAAGAACATCGGGCGGCTCTGGATTTCGCTTTGCGCACTTCGCTGGGACTGATCAAGGGGTATGTCTATACACTCTATCAGCATCCGAGGATTGATGAAGCGAGACGCGGACGCTATGTGCAAATCATTGAGGAGGAGGTTGAGCGACTGACGAAATTCGCCGAGGATCTCCTCGACTACCGGCGACTGGAAGTCGGCGACTTGTACGGCACCAATGAGGTGGTGGATGTCGTGGGCGTTGTGAAGAGCGTGTTGAACGGATTTGCGCGAGAGGCGATGCGTCGGCAGGTTCGTGTGGAAACTCATTTTGGCAAGGTGCGGGGACCTCTCTTCACTTCTCAAGACAGCTTGCGGCGAATTCTGATCAATCTTCTGCAGAATGCGATTCTCTATGCGCCTGTGGGTGGGACGGTCAAGGTCTCTTTGCAAGACTCGGAGGAGACTTTGGTGGTGCTGGTGGAAGATAATGGGCCGGGTATTCCGCCGGAAGAAATGGGACATATTTTCGAGAAATTTTATCGCGGTCGAGCGGCAGAGAAAGCGATGGGAACGGGACTGGGACTTGCGATTGCCGGGACTCTTGCGGAATCTCTGGGAGGAAGTATCGGAGTGGAAAGTCAACCGGAGCGAGGCACTTGTTTCTGCTTACGCCTCTCCCGGAAAGGATGCGCGAGTCGGAACATGAAAGAGGAGTGGGAGTCCACGGAGGAGCGAGCGGTTCCTGTCGCTACGGAAGATTGAGGGCATTTGACATGGTAGGTCGCGCGAAGCGGGCGGTCGGTGTGGACATCGGCAGCCAGCGCATCAAGGTCGTGGTGTTGAAGAAGGGGAAACGGGGCATCGAGCTTGAGCATGTCCGCATCGAGCCGATTCCCTATGGATGCATTGTTGATCATCAGATCATGGATTCTTTTCAGATCGGCGAGACTCTTGCCACCGCGACCAGATCCATCGGGGTACGCGGGAAGGAAGTAACGGCGGCCTTGTATGGAAAGAAGGTGATGATCAAGAAAATCACGACGGATCTGATGTCGCAAGACGAATTGGCGGCGGCGATTGCCTACGAAGCCGAGCAAAGCTTGCCGTTTGATGCGCGAGAGGTTACCTTGGACTACACGGCCCTCCCGCGGGAGCTTGATGCGGAAGGAATGGAAGTTCTTCTGGTAGCGGCAAAAAACGATCTCGTTCACTCGGTCGTGGACACGCTTCGGGATGCTGGCTGCAAACCCGTTCTCTTCGAGCTCGAGCCCTTTGCCCTTCAAGCGGTTCTTGTTGAAAACGGCGATTTGGATGAGAAGTCCACCATCGCCGTTCTTCAGATCGGCTTTCAAGCTTCAACCGTGACGCTGTTCCAAGCGGGCCGATTTGAGGGGACGCGTGACATCAATGTTGCGGGCAAAACCTATGTCGAGGGATTGATACGCCAGCGCGGGATTTCTTTTGAACGCGCCGTGGCCATTCTCTCCCGCGAGCGATTGTCGTCGAGCGATGAGAGCGCTCTGGAAGACACGGCACGGCAGATGGGCGAAAAGCTGGCGGACGCCGTGGCTCGCTCGTTTCCATCGAATTTCGGTCCGGCTGCTGAAAGTTCTGTGACACGGGTACTCCTTTGCGGAGGCGGAGCTCACTTGCCGGGAGTCGTCGCGGCGCTCACGGAGAGGCTGGCGACTGAAGTGGAGGTCGCGGATCCTCTACGCTTTGCCGTCCCCGCAACGGACGGACAAGAGAACGACCTGCGAGATGTGGCGCCTGATTTGACGATGGCGGTGGGCCTTGCCTTGCGGGGCTTGGGTGACTTGCACCCCGGATTCAATTTGCTTCCCGCCGAGGAGCGAAAAGGAGGGAAGAAAGGTTATCTTGCGGGAGCCACCGTCGTTCTGCCGATTATAGCTTTCGCCTTTCTGCTGCTTATCATGGTGATTGCGACGGTGGTGCAAGAAAACAAACTCGGAATCCTGAAAGGCGGGTTGAAGGAAGTTCGGCGCGAAGCGGCTATTTATGCAGATAAGATCGCGGTGGTCGAGGAACTGACGGCCAAGCGAAACGACATTGCCACACGCATTGATCTCATTGAGCAACTCGACCATGACCGTTTCCTGCGTATTCATCTGCTCGATGAGATTAATCGAGCGTTACCCAGTCTGACATGGTTGACCTCAGTGCGCGAAGAAGGGGGAGAAGAAATCACATCGGTGGTGTTGGAGGGAGTGACCTCCTCGAACTTAAGGGTCGCCGAACTGATGAGCAACTTGGTCGCGTCATCCTACTTCACGGATGTCAATCTGATGGTGACCGAAAAGGGCGACATTGCTCATGCCGGTGTGACGAAATTCACACTGCAAGCGGCGATCAAGTCAGATTCGACGGCCAAGGCGTCCTTGCCGAAGAAACAGGATGCGATCGCCAAAGGCGCGAACGCCGTCAAACAAATGCGCGCGACAACCCATCCCCGAGCCCCGAAGAAATAGGGAAAACGAATGGCTCGTAAGGAATTGAGACAACATTTGAATTAATGCGATTCTCTGGAGGAGATGATGAAGAAGCTTGGCACGCTGACCATCGGCATAGGTGTTGGAATCTTCCTCACATTGTCGAGCTGCACGGAAAGCGTCAATGACTACTCGGATGCCGCGAAAGTCTCTGGGTGGGTTTATACGGACCAAACCCAGAGCCAGGGTGTGCCGGGAGTCGCGGTGCTGTTGGAGTCGGATCAGGAAAGCGATACGCCGTATATGGGTCCCGACCGATGGTTTTACACGGACGAGAATGGCCATTTTGAAGGGAGCCTCTTTCTTGGAAGCGGGCGCGATCCGACCACAGGCAAAATCAGTTATCAGTATGTGGCGGATGTGACGATAGGGTATTACTATCAGGACAAGGCGTTCTCTTGGTCGGGAGGAGCCACCGTGCAGGCGGGCGGGAATTTCATTTGCCCATCAGTGAATCTGACTCAGTTCGTCACGATTGGCACGGGAGGGGGAGGCTGAGATGAGACTTCGTGATCCGGCGACGCAGAAGTGGATTATCTTGGTCGGTTTGGCTATCGGCCTTGTCTACGGCTACTCGAATTATGTCTTTCTTCCTCGGAAAGACCAGATTCGGCAGACCACGGAGAAACTCAAAGTTGAACGCGAACGCTTGGAAAAAGGGAAACGCGTGGCGAAGAATTTCCGTTCGCTTCAGGAAGACTATGACCAACTGCTGACCAATTGGGGAGCGGCTTTGGAGCTTCTGCCGACCGAAAAGGAAATGGACGACTTGCTGGAAAAAGTCACTCTGGCCGGGCTGAGCAGCGAAGTCACCTTCCTTCTTTTCCGTCCAATGGAACCGGTCGAGCATCCCTACTACTGGGAGAATCCGATTCAGGTCAAGACGGTTTCGACCTACCATCGCTTGGGAGAGTTCTTCTCGAAGGTTGCTTCCCTGCCGCGCATTGTGAATATCTCAAAGGTCCGGATGGGAGCCTGGGCGCCTCGCGAAGAGCGCTCCTCCAACACCGTCGAGGCGGAGTTCGTGGCAACCATCTATATTTTCAAGCAGCTTGGGATGCCGGCGACGGTGTCACCGCCCCCTGTTGCCCCCAAGCCGAATCCGCAACAAAAGAGAAGCTAAGAAGGAATGATGATGAGTCGGTGGCAATTCATTCTCGATTTCACAAGCTGTCAAACTGAAAGGAGGATCCGCTCCTTTCGCTCGGGCAGTGATACTGAAGTTCGAGGCATTTTGGGTTTCGCACTGCTTTTCATGGTCGCGGGAGTCATGGGCATGGCAACCAGTGCCTATTCTGAAGAACTGTCGCAAGCTGAAATGGCTCCCCTGAGTGGCGAGTCAGCGTTGACAGATACAATCGGAACAACGGGCTTACGCGCGCAGCCGGCATCGCCAGCCGCGCATACGGGAGGAGCCAGTAGGCGGTCGTATCTTCGGAGAGAGACGCCGTTCTTCTATAATCCGGGCGGTCGCCGAGATCCTTTTCGTCCTCTCATTTCAGAAGTGAGACGAGGAGAGACCATTGTGACTGATCTGTTGCGTTTGGATGGAGCCGTATTGACTGGAGTCGTTTGGAGTACTGGGGAATTCTTGGCGATGGTTCGGGACAAGGATGGGAGAAATTTCTTCCTTCGTGAAGGGGATGCCGTTTTCCGAGGAAAAGTCGTGAGTGTGACGCAAACAAAAGCGGTGTTTCAGCTTGTGGATTTCGGGGAAGTGGAGCGGGTGACTCTGACCGTCCGCGCTAACGAACAACGAAAAGGAAGCAAATAGGGAATGGGCGCTAAAGTGGAGAAGGAATCATGAAACGGATCGTCTATATCAACGCATGGTTTGTCGCGCTGCTCTGTGCTGGAGCTCTTCTTGGGCAGCAGAGTGCGCCCTACCCAGGCTCAGAACGGAGAATCTCTCTCAATGTGGAGCAGGCCGATATACGAACGGTCTTGCGCAGTATTTCGGAGTTTTCGGGGATGAATATTGTCGCCGGCTCGAAAGTTGAGGGACCGGTCACGGTGCTCCTGCATGATGTTCCGTGGAGAGAAGCGCTCGAGAACATTCTAAAAATGAATGATTTTGTGGCGGTTGAGGAATTGGGAATCATTCGCGTGGCGACTCTTGAGGATATTCAAAACGCGGTTCGCAACGAGCGGCTGGAAACGGGGATTTTCCAGATTAAGTATGCGCGGGCCGAGCAGTTGCGGGAGGTCATCGGAAGACTCCTGTCGGAGCGTGGAAAAGCCCAGGCCGACATCCGCGCGAACACTCTGATTGTGACGGACATTCCAACCAATATTGTGGTAGCTCGCAATATTATCGCGGAACTGGATCGGCAGATGAATCAGGTGCTGGTCGAAGCGAAGATCGTTGAGGTGGACACACGCGCCAAACGGGAGTTGGGTATTGACTGGTCGCTGGGGAATTTGGACAATCCACTGCAACCAACGAAAGCGGGCGCTGAAGTGAATCTTGGTGTCGGCGAACCGACGGGTACCTTCACCGTGGGGCGCATGCAAAAAGGAGTTGCATTGGAGGCCATGCTTAAGACCCTGGAGGAGGATGGGAAGGCAGAAGTGCTTTCGCAGCCATCCGTCTTGATTTCTGACAATGAGACAGCCACAATTCTTTCGGGGAAGAAAATCCCGATTAACACCATTGACCAGGCGGGGAACATTGTCACGGAGTTCTACGATGTCGCGGTCAAATTGCAGGTGACGCCCCATATCAATCCAAATAATCAGGTCTTGATGGACCTCCATCCCGAAGTGAGCGACCTTTCCGGGGAGGCGACGGTTTCAGGGGGAATCATTATCTTGTCTTCGGAGATAACGACCAAGCTTCTTGTGAATGACGGTGAGACCGTCGTCATCGGCGGGGTCATGCGTTCCAAGACGGACAATCTCGAACGGCGCGTGCCCTTGCTGCACGCGATCCCGCTGCTCGGGCGGCTTTTTACCTACAATTCTACAACGGTTGACAAGACGGAGATTATGATTTTTGTCACCCCGCGCGTTCAGCCCTCGAAGACCGTGCAGAAATAGCTGGACAGGGTCTTTCCCTCTCTAAGCATTTCTTCGTATCTTCTCACTCGCTGTTTTTAAGCCCATTTCTCGCAAGGTTGCCTCATTTGAACTTCCGGCCAGGTTAAGAACCTGGCTCGGCGAAAAGCTTGTCGCCGTGGGTGTCTCCACCTGCCGGGCCAAACAGAAGGAGCCTATATCTGTAATTTGGCGTTAGTGCTTGCTGCAAAAAAGTACGCTTGTTGAGTCGTCGTAGCGCCCGGCTTGCTGGGCATGAAATCGCTTACGATCATGCCGTATTATGGCTCAGCAAGCTGGCCGGCACGGGTTCACGGTTCTCCGAAGTGAGTTGACATTGACCTGATGATGTTGTAAATTCTAGTTTATTGAAACTGCTATAGCTGCATGGTTTAACCACAGTGGAGGATTTGACATGAGATTTCATTGGAGCAAGGCTGTTGGGCCACTACTCGCACTGCTGGTGCCTTGCCTGGTTTTTGGCACGCCCTATGACGGAGCGCAATGGATACCGGGACAGTTAATTGTGAATTTCAAGGCATCAGTGGGCGCGGCGACGCCGGTGACCCTGGATGATGGGCTCGTTTCCATCGGAATTCCTTCTATTGATGAGCTGCTTGCCACCTATCGGGTGAATCGGATGCAAAGGCTCGTGCCCGACCAGATACTCGCACGGCTGAAGTATCCGCCCGATTTCGGTCGTCTGTTTGTTCTCTATTTCCCCGAAACGATTGAAGTCATTCCGATGCTCGAGGATTTTGAGGCGAACGCCTTGGTTAAGTACGCCCATCCGAACCTCTTGAAACGAGTTTATCGGAATCCTAATGATCCCTATTGGCCTCAGCAATGGGACAAAATTCAGATGGGCTGCAACATGGCATGGGATTACTCAACCGGTGATTCGACCATTATTGTATGCGCCATTGACACGGGAACGGATTGGAATCATCCCGACTTGACGCCGAATTTGTGGGTGAATCCTGGAGAAGATCTTGATGGAGATCAGGTTCCCTGGGTCTATGACGACATCTGCGGGGATCCGGACGACCAGGATCGCCTGGATAACGATGGAAACGGCTATATAGATGACCTCATCGGGTGGGATTTCGTGGATAACAATCCTTATCGCTGTGCGTCAGCTCAAGGAGAGGATTGTGATTCTCCGGATTACGACCCCTTTGGCATCGAGCCCCACGGTACGCATACTCTGGGACTGATGGGCGCACGAGGGAACAATGGAATCGGGGTTGCAGGTACGGGATGGAATTTCACCGCGATGGCGATTCGTTCCGGATATCGAGCGACGGACGGCCAGAGTTATGTGAGTGCGGCGGTTCCTGCGATTACTTATGCCGCGGCTATGGGAGCGAAGATCATCACGATGTCCTACGGAGATGACGATCCCGATCCATCGGAACGGGATGCCATTGAAGCGGCATGGAACAACGGCTGTCTGCTCTTCGGTTCGGCGGGCAATGAACCCACCGAAATCCCCCATTATCCAGCTTGCTATCCTTATGTGATATCCGTCGCTTCGACGGACAACGGGGATCGCCTGTCCTCCTGGTCCAACCGCGGGACTTGGCTGGACCTTTGCGCACCTGGCGGTTCTCCCGGCTGCAGGTCCACCGTCATTGATGGCTATGGTGGGTCGAGTTGGCAAGGAACCTCTATGGCTTGCCCGAACGCCGGAGGGACAGCGGCTTTGATTTGGACTCTGATGCCGGAGTTCACAAATGCCGAGATGGAAACGCTGATTTTCAATAGCTGCGAAGATATTAGCGCGGAGAATCCGGGAATAGACCCCGCGAAATTAGGGAAGGGGCGCATCAGCGCAGTGAATGTTCTCGCATCTCGCTATCCACATCTGTCTTTTGTGAGCGCGAGCCTTTCCGGGGACAATGACGGGGACGGACGGCTCGAGCGCAATGAGACGGGCAACCTTGTCGTCACCGTGAAGAATGATTCGGGTTGGGTGGGGGCGGCCAATGTTCGCGGTCGGATTCGCACAGATGATCCGTACCTGCACTTCACGAACGATTCGCTGCATTTCGGCGATCTGGACGGCGGGGAATCCGCGAACAACGCGAGCTCGCCCGCCGTGATCTCTGCGGACGGAGCCATTACAGGCGCCTACTGGGCCCAAATCATGCTGGATATGAGCGTGGATAACGGCCCGGCGATTTCGCTAAGCTTTCAGATGAGGATTGAGCGACCTGCGCTGCTATTTGTGGACGATGATGATGGAGGGAATTACGACGCACAATACAAAGCTGATTTTGACTGCCTCAGGGTCGTCTATGATGAATGGAAAGTCCTTTCGGACGGCGCTTTGAATGCGGCGACGATGTCGGAGTATCAGGAGATTTTCTGGTCGTGCGGGAATGAAGACAACGCGACTCTGACCGGTGACGACCAGACCGGTTTGGCGGCATTTTTGGATGGTGGAGGGAAACTGGCGCTCACAGGCCGGGTGATTGATCGCGACTTGTACGATGACGCTTTTTACGCCAACTATCTCCATTGTCAGACGGAAGGGCTCGATTCCGTCGGTGGGCGGCAGTTGTCCGGTGTGGCGGGAGATGAGATTTCGGATGGAACGAATTTGTTGCTTGCCGGGTCCTGCTCCAACAATGGACATCTGCTGCAGTCGCGCATTCTTCCCTTGGGTGGCGCATCGGTGATCTACACCTATGATGGGAATCGCGGCAATGCGGCCATCCGATACGGAGACTCCACCACCTATCAAATTGTGTACTGCGCGTTTTCACTGGAGGCGTCCTGTGGGAGCAGTGGAACGACGCATCATCGCGTCGTCGTTCAGAGGATTCTGGAATGGTTCGGCCATCCGATGACCGGTGCGCGTTCCATTTCTGTGAATCTTCCGCAGAACTACGCGCTGCTGGGCAGTTTTCCCAATCCCTTCAATCCGTTGACGACCATTCGCTATGATGTGCGTGCGCCGGGGCATATGGCATTGAAGGTGTACGATATTCAAGGGCGGTTGGTCGAGACGCTCTTTGATGGAACTGCACAGGTCGGAAACCATAGTATTCAATTCGATGCTTCTTCGCTCGCCAGCGGAATCTATTTTGTTCGCCTGACGGCACCGGGATTTGCGGAGACGAAGAAGGTGGTATTTCTGAAATGACCTAAGCCCATCCCAATTTGTTACATAGCAAGCCGCGTCGCGCATCGGACCCAAGCGAAGCGAGATGTCGCATCGGGGTGCCCTGCCCGAGCACTTTGCTGACTATCTCAGCGGGACTGAGTTCGCTAAGCCGTCTACATCCCAAGCTGCATCAAGGATGACGAGGGTGGTCGGGTCGGCAGGGTCCTCGCGAGGTGTTCAAAGAAATAATGAGCTACAAGATGTGCGGTGCCGCAGGGTACGAACCGGACATCTGTAGCCGGGCGGAGTGTTGAGATGGGCGAGCATCATAAAGAGTAAATAATCAGCCAGTTGGTGCTGGGACTGATTCCTTCGAAAAGCATAGAACCGCCATTGCCAAGTAATTGCCATATTGTTATTCGGATTGCGCCCAATGAGTGATAAGTAGATATTTTCTTGATGCATGCTTTGTGAAGATTTCCTCCTGCAAAAATCCTCTTGACTTTGCCAAGTCTATGTGATATATTGGAGTAATCAGGTATCTGTATCCAGTAAGTGAGTTATCCTCGGTCGAGGATCCGCGGTTTACCGCATCTTTTGACGAGCGAATTCTCTTCTGAACGGAAGTAGAGTTCGCTCGTTTCACATTAGACGGTGCAAGGGGTGGGGAACCATTTGAGAATGTCAGAAGAAAAGATTGGCAAACCACGACGCAGTAGTGCGTGACTTTTTCGTCCTTGT
>DYHQ01000034.1 GCA_020724065.1 Candidatus Puniceispirillum sp.
TCGCGTTCATCGTTTCCGCCGTAAATCGGCTAATTTCCAAATAAATAATTTTCAAAGATAAACATTGAGACAGCTGTGGTGACACACCCGCCACGGCGGGAAGTGTGGGTCGGCTGCAAGCAGCCGACACCGCACACTGTTCCGGACGGGTTAAGAACCCGTCTCGGCGATACAATTTTCAGAAAGTGACAGAGAGTGAATACTTGTAGATGCTCCCGAGACGATTGAAGTTTTCGTATGCAAAATCAAGGTGCAGCCCGAATCCGGCTCGAAGAGGTGGAACAAAACCGACCCCCATCGTCAAACCTTCTTCCGAATCCGTCAGGAAGAGGGATTTGTATCCCGCTCGAAGAGCGAGCATCTTCTGGTACCAGTATTCGGCGCCGAGGTTCACAGACTCGGTGTTATCATTCGGGTGCTGCGCGCTCACCGCGGCCGTCAGCAGATGATTGGGCTTCGTGACCAAATCTACGGCGGCGCCTACGCGCAAGTTCAACGGCAAAGGCCATTTCTCCGTCCGCAGCTCGGCCAAGATTTCGGAATTGTTGCCTTCCTTGATTGAGGAAGGATCATAGAGCACAAGCATATCTCGGCCCCGCATTTGCATGTCCGTGCCAAAATTGGAAATCGCCATGCCGATGCGCATGTCATGCAAGGGAGTCGTGTAGAGAGTCCCGATATCGAGGGCAACTCCCTCGGCGCTTTCGTGCCAAATCTTCTGTTGAATGTATTTTCCCGTGAAGCCGATGGAGAAGCGGTCCGTCAGCGATAGGGCATAGGAGACGCCCACAGCAAGATCGGAGGCGTCGAAGAAAACACCCGTGCCATCCTGGTGGAGCTCGTTCGTAACCTCCATTTCCCCCATGGAGAGCATGGTGGTTTGAACACCGAGAGCTCCTGCACCTTGGAGTGGGAAAACAGCGCCAACAAAGTCGAAGCTGAGATCACTAATCCAGTCGGTATGCACAAGGACAACCTCGTAGCCCGAAAGGCGCGCCATTCCTGCGGGATTCCAGTAAAGACTGGTGGCATCATTCGCGACAGCGACGAAGGCTCCTCCCATTCCGAGAGCGCGTGCGCCGACGGCGATACCCAAGAAAGGCGCCGCCGTCGTGCCGACTTTCGATTGTGGCAAGGCAGGCTGCAAGATTATCAAGACGGCCAAGGCCACAAGACAGGGTTTGAGATGATTCATTTAATCAGCGCCAGTTTGCCGATGGTTTCGCCCCCGCCCGATTTTGACTCGACATGATAAATGTAGACGCCATAGGCGACATCAAGACCATCTTTTGAGCGAAGATTCCACTCTTCCGTGCCATCATCCATGGAAGAGCTGTGATAAATGGTCTGCACGAGCTCTCCGCGAACGGTGTAAATGCGGATCTCGCATATTTGCGGCAGATGGATAAAAGTCACATGACGCGGCCCGCGACCCGAGCTATAGGGATTGGCCGGCTCCTGCGTCGTGGTCGCGAGATAGGGATTCGGATAGACACGGATGCGGTCAAGCTGAACACTGGCCGGCTCAATCTTCGCTCCCGACACACTGTAACCGTAACGGTCGGTTGAGGTGAAATCTTGATAGAGGCGGATGCGCAGCGTATCGCCGGGGCGAGGGTTGAGCACATTGTCTTCATCACGAGTGAACTCAATTGCCCAAGTGAGCACGGAGTCATTTTCAAAAATCAACAGCACCTCGGCATGATCCACTCGGCCGTTTCGGGTTGTATCCTTTTCCTGAAAGGAAAACTTCACTCGTTTGCCGCGGTTCAAGTTCTGCGCGGTAAAATAGACCGGTGTTTCAGGAAGAACAAAAAGGTCATACCAGTTGAAGTAGGCCGCGGTATCAATAATTTGATCAGAAAAGATAATATCGTAGTCAGCGACCCAAGGAATGCCCTGCAAGAAAACATCTGGGTAGTTAGCCACGCCAAAAGTGAAGTTCAGCAGGCTGTCACTGCCGGATTGTTCCGCCCAACCGGAGAATTCCGGAATCATTACCGTATTGCGCGGTCGCAGGAAATAGAGCCGCTGTCCGTCAAAGAGGGCGGAATCGCCAACCCCGCTTGATAGATAGACCTGAAAATACCGCTGAACATCATAGATGCCGGGCGGCAATCCGAAAAGAGAATCATAATAAGGTCCGAAGGCATCGTATATCCAATCGCTGACCGGCTCGATGATGAAGGGCTCGTGCCATAGCACGGTATCCGGAATCGCAGCCGTGAGGTCAATGACATTGTAGCGATAGGCACTGCCGGCACTGTCATCGAAGGTGACGGCGTACTCATGCCCGTCTTTCACCTCTCGAGGATCCACGACTTCGACATAGATACCCCCCGTCGCTCGACCGGCAAGATGCTCCACCGGCGTGACCTCGGCAGGCGTGTAACCCGCTGCAGGGGCTCGCGGCATGACCTGCACGGTATTGATGTCGGTCGTTAGGTTGCCGCCTTCGTCGAGAAGGATATACTTGCTCGTCTCGGCGGGGAAAATGTTTTTGGCTGAGTCCCCGTGATCGTAGGAACAGACAGCGTAATAGTAGATTTGTCCATTTTCGACCGTCGAATCGGTCCAGACATGGCGCAATCCCGTGTCCTCACCCAAGTAATACGAGGCTCCGTTGACGGCCCGCGGGAAGAAGCCTTTGATGTCATTGTCCGAATCGAACTGCGCAATAGGACGACTGAAGATCTTGCGCCCTCGTCCATCGGTAATCGTGAAGACTTCATTAAAGCCCGGGTCGGTCGCGCGATAAATCTTGTATCCCTCGAAGTCGAAGCCCGTTGTCGGATCATAGGAACGCTCAGCAACATCATCCCAGTAAAGTGTCACGCGGCCGTCGCCCGGTACGGCGGTGATGGTCGGTTTATCCGGCGGGCGGGCGAAATTGTAGTTCTCATTGTAAATCTGCTGAACCGTGAGCTTATTGATGAAGATATCAGTCGAATCCTCACCATAGACCAAGGCCATCGAGAAGCGTTCGGTCTGGCCGGGCAAGAGAGGGAAATAGCCGGAGCCATAGACAAAATCGCCGTCTTCGGGAACCGGAGAGACTTCATCGAAGCGTCCGGGTTTCATACGCTCCCAAAGCCCATCATCGTCATTCATACGTACGGCGCCAGGGGGTGAGAAATACTCAAAAGACGAGAGGCCGATTTGGTCGGATTCATCCACATCTGTTCGGTCAAAGTGCGGCTCACCCGGCGTGGGCTTCCCATCTCCTTCGCCTTCATCGCCGGTCAGTGGAGCACCGTCCGCGCCGACATCGTCCGTGAGCGGGTCCCAGTCACGGTCATTGTCAATGCTGTCGTCGCGTGCCTCGTCAATCAGCGGGTCGGACAAACCAATACCGGCCAGGTAGTCTTTATACTTGAGATTCGCATGGTCGGGCAGGCGTTCATCAATGAGACCATTGAAATTATCATCCATGTTATTGCGGCCGTTTTCCTGTACGACTTGACCGGCATGGAGCTCGTGACGCTGGTCACGGATCCAGTAAACGAGCGCTCCCGTATCAGGGAAAGTAGTGTCGCGCCGCTCGTAGGTGTAATAGTCTATCAAAATGAGCTCATCGCCCGGTCCAAACGACATAGGCTGAGTCATATCATAGAGCAGGTTCGTCGTCAGAACAGGACTTGACGGGTCGCCGTCACCATCGTTGTCAATGCCGTCATACGGATTGCCCGGCGATTCGAGGAAGGCGTATCCGACATACCCGACGCACTGAATATCTCCACACACCCAGCCGGGCGAGGGAATGTCGTCGGAGTCCCAGGAATAGGTGATGTCATTCTGAGTATCGAACCAGGCCAAGTCGTCGCGGGAATCCTGACGGCCGCCGGACAGCGTGCCCACGACCATGCCAAAAGAAACTTTGTCGAAGGGAGTCGTTCCGACATTCGTGATCTCGTAGAGCCAGAAGATGCAATCCTCCGCGAGGAAGTGCGACCACTGCAAACCGCGCACGGCAACGCGAAGGCCACAGCCGCGACGAGTCGTGTCGGTGGAATCGGGATGGAAGTAGTAGTTGTTCCCTTCGCCATCCGTGCGAAGAAACCATTCATCGTCCGAATTGTCATCCATCTGGAAGTAGGTCTCTTGGTCGGCGTTGAATTGGTCCTTGCCGAAGTAACCGTTCCAGTGACTGCTCCAACCGGGATCGTAGCTATCTCGCCGCCATCCCGGATCCCGCGGGTCATAATACATTTTGTCGGGCCAGTATTCGGGCCAGGTGTCCTCCTGATTGCTCAGCGCCACTCGGCATTTCACATCCCCCCCAGGCATCGCAGCGAACCCAGCGAGGGGTTCAAATCCCCAGTATTTTCCTCCTTGGCCGTCACCATTCCCCCGGGGACCATCACTGGTAACGACCGAGTGAAGCGTATCCCCGCGCGGATGAACAAATTCGACACCCACCAATGGCGACACATCCCCCACATATTCGTTGCCCGTGCCGATCGGCCATTCACCTGAAATCTCGCCGATGTCGCCCACCAGGCCGTAATTATAAAAAATCGTTCGCACCTTGTTGCCGCTCATGTGGTTGGAGCAACGATATATCTTATCTCCCTTGTAGCTGGTCTCTTGGGCATAAACGCAGGGAGAGAAAAGATGGACAGCGAAGCATAGCAAAAGGCTCGTGAACAACACGCGACGCATTATTGTGCCTTTACTGTAAGAAATGACTTGAAGCATGCTCGGTGCGCCGTTGTGGTTCTCCAGAGCCGCAATGGCGCCATCGTGGGTCTGGGAGACCCAAAGGCGACGATCAAACCTTTTATGAAGCGGCCTCTAAAATTCAAATGACAGCCCCACGCGCACTTGGCGCGGGCGTGAGTACCAATCCGAACGCATCCAGTATTCACCCAGAGTATTGATTTGCGGAACTTCGTAGGCCAGGAGCTCTTCTTGGGAATAGGTGGCGCGCCCCGTGTCCCGGTACACATCGTTTTCGTTCTTCGTATCGAAAAGATTGAGAATACTTGTTTCCAAAGTCAGCTTCAATCCACGCCGTTTCAAAGGAATACTCTTGAACGCGGTCAAATCCACATTCCAAAAGGCCGGTTTACGGCCGTCGTTCTCGAAGCTTGTGCGAATGCCTTGATATTCCGGCGTGTAGGGCAGGCCGCTTCCCAACTTGCCAATGACAGAGAAGCCCCAATTATCGAAAATCGAGTAATTCAGAGTCGCGTTCAGAGTATGGCGCCGGTCCCAATCGAGGGGAACGAGCTCCTTTTCGGGTTCGCGATCGCCTTTGCTCGCGTTGTACGCCGCTTGAGGATCCGAAGCATTTCCTTCGGCGACTTGATAGGTGTAGTCCACGAAGGTCGAGAAATTGTTGGCGTAGCGTTTGTCCACGGAGAGCGTAATACCGCGCACCTGCCCAAAGTCGCGGTTCACATACTGGTTGTATTTGTAGCCTCCTTGGAGAGCAACGATCTTGTCTGTCGAGGTGAGATCACGGATGTCGCGGGCGAAAATATCCACTTGAAGCGCCAAGTCTTGAATAATCTCTTGCTGGAGGCCAAATTCATAGGTGACGGTCTTCTCAGGATTCAGGTCGGCGTTGCCAAAGAGATTCTCCGTGCGTGAATCGAGCTCAAATTCGGGATTTGTATAGAGATATTCGAAGCGCGGACGCTGGAAGAAGTGCCCGTAGGCGAAGTGGAGGACGCCGCGATCCGAAATGGGATAGGCAATACCGACGCGCGGCGAAATCTGCACCTTGGGATTCACATCTCGAAACCAATACGAGAGCCTCTCCTCCAAAGTCTGCGAGCGAGCTATGGGATCGATGGGGTCATAAGGATTCGGGTCGTAGGGATTCGAGAGCACTTTGCCATCGGGATCGAAGTAATCAAAGCGAATCCCAATGTTGACAATCAGCTCATTCATCTCGATCTTGTCTTGCGCATACACAGCCGCTTCAACGGGAAAATGACGATAACGGTCGTGGGCCGGGTCAGTCAACGGCGGGATAGAGGGATCAAAAACCAGTGGCTTGGGATTGTCCGGTGTGGTTGTTGGGTCAAAAGGGTCGCCGTAATAGACCGGCGAAAAGTCCTCATAAAAGATTTCGTGGTGTTTGAATTCGAATCCCGTCTTGAGATAGTGAAGCTTCGTTGCCTGCCACGAGAGATCGCCACTCATCTCATAGCTGTCTGTGAAGCGGTAGAAGTGCTGGAGTTTCGTGCCGCCGACCTTCAATGTCCAGGATGGATTAATATCTTGATACACCGGATGAACATAACGCGAGTCCAAGGGGTCTTCATAGAGATAGTGGCGATAGGAGGTGAAATTGTTCGCGGCGTTCAGATTATAGAATAGATTCGCGGAAAGCACATGATTTAGCTGGATGATTTGCGTGCGTCCTTTGCGGAAACGGTGGTAGTCTCCTTCGGGGATGAATTTCCACCAATGGTCGTAGTCCTTGTAGTTCCGGTCGTTGTAGACCGAAGTGGCGCTGATTTTCAGTTTCGGTGTTGCACTCCATGTCAGCTTGGCTTGGCCATAATAGCGCTCGTCATAATTCATGGCCACAATCTCATTGTCGCCGGCAGTCAGAAGTGCAGTGGGGCCGGAATCGGTAATGGCAATCGGATGCTCCGAAGCCCAACGCTGTCGTCCATAAAGCCAGCCATCGTCATAGTTGTAGCGGCCATTCGCGAAGAAGGTCACGGCTCTTAGGTGAGGGACAGCACCCGACAGCGAGACCTCATAGTCCTGAATCGCTGCCGGAGAGACATCATTCATGTGCATGAAGATGTCATCATGGGTCGAAATGTAGTCACCGGCAAAGGCGGAAAGCTTCCCATGATAGGACTCGCCACCTTCGCGCGTTACGATATTGACCACGCCGGACATGGCCTGCCCATATTCAGCGTTGAAGGTTCCCGAAATCACCTGCAATTCTTGAATGGCGCTGTTGTTGACTTCCGTGCCGAAGCTGCCGTCATAGACATCGGTGACCGAGACGCCATCCACGCGGTAGATGACTTCGCCCGAGCGGCCACCGCGAAAATGGCCATCCACAATTCCCGCTTGAATTTCGATTACCTGGTTGATGTTCGTGATGGGCATGGCTTCAATATCCGACGCCTCGACCGTCGAGGAAGCGAAAGTGCGATCCATCTCGACCGGCGCTCTCTCAGCGACCACCTGCACCTCCTGGATTTCCATCGTGGTCGCCTGCAAGGAGAAATTCAGCTCGGTCGTGTGGTCGGTTCGCACTTTGACTTCGCTCTGCTTCTGCGGCCCATACCCAATATAGCTCGTGGTGATGGAGTAGTTTCCGGGAGGGACATTGATGATGAAGAAGTAGCCCTCGACATCAGCCGACGCGCCCAGAGTCGTTCCATCAATCAGTACATTGGCACCGATGAGGGGTTCGCCTGTTGCGGCGTCCCGCACGAAACCGGCTAATTTTCCGGTTGTCCCAGCGAGGAGTTCGCTCCCGAGCAGAGCGAGAAGTTGAATTCCCCAGAAAACCCGGAGAAGAGTCATCATTGGAGACCTCGTAGGTCTGAAGTTGGAGTGGCGCCGGAAATGCTCAATTGCACGATTCGGGACGGTTGAATGAATAGTAAGGAATTTATAACATAAAGTCAAGCGAAAAATTGAAGTTAGCATAAGTGACACGGGCTCAAACCGTGGCCAGAAGCACAAACGACCCACCGACGAAGCTGACGGATTTCAGACAGTCCGTTCGACAGTGTTTTTTTGGAGCAGACATATTTTTTCCTTGCGAAACATAACTATATTTTGTATATTCATATAATGAGAGTCTGACGCTACAAATTGCAGGACAAGAAGATGAAAAGCTGGATGATTTCTTTTCTATTGATTTTTGGATTCTTAGTCTCATCTGTTTGGGCGCTACCGCAAAGCTTGCGGGGCGATCCAAAGGATTGGCCCAGGAACTCCTATGTTGGGCGGGATGAGGCAGGGGACGCAGTTCGACCCAACCTCGATCTATGCAATCTCTTTTTTGTCGAGAACAACAGCAGCCTTCACTTCCGCTTCACGACGGCCGCTTCTCTCGATGAAAATGCGTCATTTGCTATCGAGCTTTGCCAAGTAGGAAGAGATGACGTCAGTATCACTGGAGATTCGCCGAGGGTGCAGAAACTTCAGACTGGATGCATGGTAGAGTTGACATTACCACGACCAGAGAGTTTCGGTGAAATCGAAGGAATACGGCTGCGTCTCTATGACGCTGAGGGGAAGCTGGCCGATGAGTTAGTCTCTGATGGTCAAACGCGGGGAACGACAGGGAACGCAGCGTTTGTGCATCATGGGAATCAAGGGTTGACCTGGACGAATGTGTTCCGGGGTGATGGCGACAATTCGGGCTATGATGAGATTCTCGAGGTACATCAGAATCGCGATGTGCCCGGGAATTTTCATTTGAGTGGGCTTCTCATCACGGCGGCCGAGTGGCACGATCGAGGATTCAATGATTGGCTGAGGCAAGGCATCGGTGAAGGCTGGGTTTGCATGATGACTTCCGCCTATGGACAGCACATCATGCCTTTTGTCCAGCATGCGATGAATGAATGGGCGGTGAGTACTGAGGATGCGCTCGTCTATGCCAAATACAACAACTTCGAGGCGGAGATTGCGTGGATACCGGAGCGAGTCTGGTGCTCGCTGGGGCACTACCCGGACGCAGGCATTGCTGATCCACCCTGGCACGGGGATTCGTGGCTCGGCGACAATTGGCAGCAGCACGGAGTCGGCGCGATTTTGCTCGATGATTGGCCACACCTTTCCGGCTATTCGGATCGCAAGATTCACTGGATGCAAAACGGAAGCAGCGTGACCTTGCGCGTGGTTCCCATTGACGGCGATTTCACAGGTAACTGTCAGTGGAATTCTTCGGCGGCAATTTCTCAAATTCAGGGAACCGGCCAATATCAAATTATCGTTTACGGCACCGATTGGGAAGCCGCGGCTGCGCTTTCGGATTGGTGCAGCGAGACCTGTCTGACGAATTATACAGCGGTCGTGAATTGGTGCGCGGACAATTGGCCGGCGGTGGATGTTTGGCGTCTCGATGCGGCTCTCGACAATCCGGATTTCAATGGAGTCTGGGCGGAACTTGGACTTGGCACCTACGGAACGATTGGCGGCACAGATGGCTATGGCGGCTCGGACAATTCATGGTACACCGATTGGTTTGCAGCAGGTTCTCATTCCGACCACCATTCACCGCAATGGGGCTATGGTGCGGTCTGGTGGGATGCTTACAATACGCTGAATGCGGCACCCGACAACGACATCCGCGAGACAGGCAAGTATGTCCTGATGACGAATCTGCATGAAACGGGATGGCACGATTACATGGGCGGGCCGATTTCCGGCTGGGAGCATCGCTATAGCTCACACATCAAGAATGCCAATGTCTATGCGGAAGCCGCTCACTGGGCAAACGGTGAGTATGCCGTTACAACAAACGCTTTCTTCTCGGACATTGACCATGATGGATGCCGAGAACTCTGTATTCATAATGACCGCGTCTATGCGGTTTTTGACAGCATCGGCGGGCGGGCGATTTGGGTCTTTGCCAAAGGGCCCAGCGGAAATTTCTCCGTTGTGGGAAACTGCAATGTCTATTGGACAGATACCGAAGGCGATTGGGACGAACCGGGCTCGAACAATCATCAAGCAGCTCTGGCTGATGTGTCCCCGCACTATCGCGATTATCCTTACAATATGTACATTGATGCAGTCACGGACAGCACGGCGGAAATTCGCATGACCTATAACGAGCTGTCGAAGCGCGTTCTTATCAAAACGGGCAAGCCTTATCTCGATTGTCGTTACGAGGTCGGATTTCAAGATTGCTATCTGCGCAGTGGATTCAGTCCGGATTTGCTCGATTTGATATGGAACGCGGATATGACCCGCATCTATGACCCGCAAGTGGCGTATGTCGGCTATCGCAATCCTCATACAGCAGCAACGGGGCTTTACATCACCGGCAATGGCCAGGCCAATTGGAATCCGGGAGGAGTCTTCACGGCGACGCTGATGGGAGGCGATGAACTGCACGGCTATCGGCAATTCGGTTTTTTGCTTTATGCGGGTGAAACAACTGCACCCGTGGGAGGCGAGATTGCGGAGATTGAAGCTCTCGCGGCGCAGAATCTCGATTTCTACAAGCCGTGGGTCGTGAGTCCGGCGGTCTATGTGGACAGTCACCGGGTGGAGATGCGGTTTTCAGAAGGGGTGGCGTTGCTCGGCGCCGAGGTTCCCGGCAATTACACTTTCAGCGGTTTCGGCACGACCTACACGGTGACAAACGCACAGCGTCAGAGCGATTGGAGCAAAGTTGTCCTGACGGTCTCGCCCAATTTTGTCGCTGGCCAGAGCGGTACGATTGCCGCCTCGAATATCTATGACTTGAACGGCAATATCATAGATCCGATCTATGACGAGGCCGCATTCTCCATTCCGACGGGATACACCCCGCACACAATTGTCATTGACGGGAGTCTTGATTTTTCTCGCACGAATGAATTTCTGAGTGCCGTTGGAGCGGAGTCGCTCTTCTTCACATGGGATTATCAAGCGCTGTATGTCGGAGTGAAGAACAAGGATTTGGCGGCAGGTGACCTTTTTGTGAGTATAGACACCAATCCTGGCACGGCTTCGGGCGCGACTCAGGACAGTTGGTATCGTGTCAACTACACCGGCACTTTCCGACCCGAATACGAGATTGCGATTGAGGGCGGCCCTAATAATATGCAGAACAACTATTGGAACGGCAGCGCGTGGGTGTATCGGCAATACGGGCAACATGGCGGAACGAGCTATAACGGCTGGTCGGGCAATCCATTTACGGAGATGCGCATTCCGTGGGCAGACATTGGTAATCCGACGGCACTTGCCTTAGCGGTTCACATCACGCAAGAAGACAATCAGATCACCACGACGGTCTGGCCGCAGTATGGGAATACACCTGGAAGCAACAGGACGATTTACAATTTCTATCGTCTCTATCAGCCTTACATTCCCGGGCCGATGCCTTTGGGAGGCTATGCGCCGAAGGATACGCCCTATCGCGAGATTCCACCCAATGTGACGGATTTGGTGATTCATGCTCAGGGAAGCGACCTCATTCTGAATTGGTCAGCATCTGACAGTGCGGACAGCTATAATGTCTATCGCGCAAATGAACCGTTTGGCACCTTCAACTTCCTGCAGAGCACGAGCGACACAACCTATGCGGATGTGGGAGCTGCAGCGGCGAGCAAGTATTTCTATCGCGTGCGGGCGGCGAATTAGCAGTATTCAGTGTGGCGGATTGGAATGAAATCCAAGGCACTTTATCTTCTTGTCTTTGGCTTGTTTATGGTCTGCCTCTTGGATGGATCTGCTGCGCTGGGTCAGCCACAAATTGTCATTGATGGTGGAACCATCGTGTGCAAGGAAGACACGGTGGGAACCGACGAAAATGGAGTCATTGACGAGACTACCGATAGCCTGATTGTTACGGTAAAAGCCGCGCTGCCTTCGACTGGCCAGTATCTTCTGTGCGAGCCGGATTGCGTGGAGGCGGGCATCTGGCCCACGCCAGGTCTTGGGGATTTCGATCCTACGGTTCCTCAAATTACCTATTTGTGCAATCCTGTTCAGCTTTATCGTATGGCGGTAGTGGTGACGCAAAACATGGGATTGGATGGGGCCCCTGACCCGGACAGTTGCCTGGCCACAGCCGCCATCACTTTGCATCCCTTGAACCTCGTCGCGAGTGCCGGTACGCTTGCACAGTTTAGCGTCACAGTGAAAAGCGCCGACTACTGCTGGCCTTGCCGATGGTGTCGGTCGGACCCTCTCTATGTCGAGCTGCCTTGTTCGGTGAGAACAGGCGAGCCACTCTCAGCGGTGCTCGATTTGGTAATTCATTTTGACGGCGTCAACCTCCTTCTGACTTGGTCGCCGATAGAAGGCGCTGATGAGTACAATGTCTATCGCGGGAGCGATGCCTTTGGTACGTTCTACTTTCTGTCAACTACAAGCGACACAACCTATGTGCACGGGGCCGCAGGAGTGAGACTGTTCTTCCAAGTGCGGGCGGCGAATTGACCTTCCGGGCAGATCAGGGGATCTGCCTCGGCGAAAGGAAAAATATGGTCAGGCAACCCTGCTCGGCACCCCGTCGCTGCGCAGGGTGCCCTCACCTGGCGAGGAAATGGTCGGCTGCAAGCAGCCGTCACCTCGGTTATCATGGTATAAGAAATAAGAGAAGGATGAGAACTCAAATAAAGGAAGGAGTCAAAAAATGAAAAGACATTTCGTTTCTGTTCTTTTGATCACGCTGGGATTGGCCGTTGTGGGGTATGGCGTGCCCAGCTTTTCGCCGACGATTGACGGCGTGAAAGATGCGGGCTGGGGCAGCACACCGGATCATAGCACAACTACAAGCATGGCCCCCACCAGTTTTAACTTGGACGGAGGCTGCTATGTGACAGACGACTCGGCCAATGTGTACATTGGGATTCCCACCGACGCGGACGCCAACAGCAATGGATGCGCAATGCATGTTCTGATCGACTTGCGGAAGACCGCAAGCGGCGCCACCACCGAAGCCTATGGAGCTTGCGCCGTAGGCTACAATATGCCTTATCTGGCGGAGTATGACATCGCGTCTGAGTGGAACCAGGGTGCGATCACCTATGCGAACAAATGCACATGGACAGGCTCAGGGTGGACTTATGCCGCGATTCATGGAACCGGCAAAATTGCGGGAGGCGCCAACCTGTTCACGGAAATCAAGCTTTCGCGCACCGAGTACAACGGCCTTGGGCAGAATGACACAGTCAATATCAGCATTTGGTTGAGGCCTGATCATTGGTATGGCGGCGGCTCCAACAACGCCAATGCGTGTTTACCTGAAGACGCGGACTTCCCTACGGATAATGGGGCTGCTCCTTGTGATCCCGACCACTATTTCTCCACGCAGTTCTTCTACAAGATCCAGACCGTGCTTGTGGATACGACGAAGCCTTGGGTGGTGAGTGCGACGCAGGCGGGCGCTAATAAGGTCATCGTGGAGTTCAATGAGTTCATGAACACAAGCACGCTGGTGCACACAAACTTCACCATCACGGGCGGATTGAACTTCACGGCGTCTCAGGTGCTTTCGGGGACTTCCGTGTTGCTAACGGCATCGGCGGATTTCGCCGCTCAGCAGTACACCATCACGGCGAATTCGAATGTCAAGGATGTGATAGGGAATTCGATAGACCCCGCTCACAACAGCGCCTTTTTGACTGCGGTCCTCTATTCGCTCGTGACTTTTGTCTATGTGGATCAAAACGGCGATCTGGCCGCCCCGCATGCAAAGGGGAGCTTCAATAACTACGGCAACTATGATTCAGGATGGGGTGTGACGCCATTTCCGATGTACGACGATGGGACTCACGGAGACACCACCTCGAGTGACGACCGCTGGACAGCGCAATTCTATCTGAAGCCGTCGGCCACCGATACTTTCGGTTGGGGCGCAACCGAAGGTCTATACGGGCCATGGGCATTGGATTGCGGGGATCAGAGGTTCACGGTTCCCAGTTACACTCCACAGACGCAGATGTATGTCGTGCCCATCTATGCCCCGGTGACTTTCCGAGTTGACGATAGCCAAGTGCAGAGTCTAACCGACTGTTGGGTAAAGGGCACCTTCAACTCCATCGGTCGTTACGAAGGAGCTTGGGGAGACTATCTGCAGATGTATGATGACGGCAGTCACAACGATTTGGCTGCAGGCGACCATATTTGGGGACGCGTCATTAACCTCGTTCCCGACAACTATTGTCATGACAGTACATGGCAGTGGGGCGCGGCGGATGGATACAACGGAAATTGGATCATCGAAGGACCCAACCGTCAGTTTGCCGTCCCGACATCGGCCCCGCGAATCGAGACCTATGTCGTCATTCCCCATACGACTCAGGATGTTACGGTGACCTTCAATGTGGACTGCCAATATCTCTTGGGAGTGGCGGACATTGACTCGATGGCGTTGGCTGGAGATTTCAACAGTTGGAACGCCACGACCCACATCATGTCCGATGCCAACAACGACAGCATCTATACGGTCAGCGTTCTCTTCGACTCGGGCTCAGCGAAATACCACGAGTTCAAATTCGTTCGCTGGTACCTGGGAGCAGCGGATTGGGAGTCCATCAATAACCGGAGCTTCCTGATTGATGATTCCGGCCCGACGCAAACACTCAATTACATCTGGAATGATTGGATTCCATGGATACCCCCCGTTCCGGATTCACTGACTGCGTATTTCTATAAGACGACAAGTGCAACAATGGGGATCATGCTGAGATGGAGACCAAATGGTGTGCCCCTTGATACGGTTTGGTATAATGTTTACCAGGATAAGGATGGTATTGCCCCGGACACACTCATCGCCTCACTGCGGTGGGCATCGGCGGACGGGAATCCTCAGCTGTTCGTAGGCGTTATAAACACGGTTGCTCGCCGCTTCTACAATGTCACAGCTTCCGATGGAGCGCCGACGAATATCGCAGGAATCATTGAGTGTGATTACACAGACCCTGATCAGGATACCGTTTTCGCCGGCGCTGGACAAGGTGTTGGTTTCAAGATGAAGCAATACGAGCCGGAACCGGGCAAGTATGTCGTCATAACTGGCCCAGATATTTTCGGATGCGACAACCAATACGAGTATCTTTTGAATGGGCATCCGGAGCAAGTCTGGTATATCAAGGCTGGTGTCGTACCCGGCGCTTATACCTTTACTATCACCTATTATAGCCAGGGCGGCACGATTCAGAGACAGGAGACTTGCGTCGTTATCGTTTCATAGGCGAAGGAACTCAAGAGCAATTCCCTCATTGTTCGAAAGAGACATGAGGTGAGTGGATACGAGGGCAGCCGGTGCACCGAAGCACCGGCTGCTTACAATGATCGTCCGGGCGATCCTGGGCTTGCCGCTATCTTCAAGAATCTCGTGGAGTCATCGTGATTTGGCAGAGGATTTGGGGCATCATCTTGTTTCCGGCGGTTCTCTTTGCGGCGCCGGTGCACACGACTTATATCTGGCATCTCGAGCAGCCGATATATTGGCCGGACAGAATTTCGATTTCGGTGCCGACCTATGAGAGGGCATGGGAATCTATCAATAATGGAGGCCCCCATCCCGAAAATGATGTGGCGGGAATTTTCTCTGTCGCTGATCGAGTCGCTGCATATCAATGGCGACCGAAGGAATCTATCAATCTTATGGCGGGGGCCGATGCCGGTGCGCAAGTCACCTATACGGGTGGTCTTGTGGAAAATGTGCAGAGCCTCGCAGCGGTGGATGCGCTGGGCTATGCATCCTCATGGAATATGCATTTTCAGACAGCCCGCAATTGGTCAACGACCGGCGGAAGGCCGTGCTTGGAAATGCTGATTATTCCTCATCATCATGCACTCTGCCCGCTCATTGACTCGAAGACGCTGGAAAAGGAAATTCAAATCTATCAACATCTCTATCCGCAGGTATGGGGAAGTTCGCCGCCGCAATCCGTCGGATTCTTTCCGCCGGAGCTCGCCTTCTCTGAACGAATCATTCCGACACTCGTCGCCAATGGAATCTCTTGGGTCTTTGTGCCGTCGAATCACATTTCTCGCGCAATTGGCAACTTCCCTTTGGTCTATGGAACCGGAGGCGAGAACTGCGATCCACCCAATCAAGCGGATCAAATCAATCCCGACCAAAGCAACTGGTTTTCGCTGACTATTAGTCGCGGATGCACGCCCACGGATGCGTATCCTTATTCATTTCGACCTCACTACGCGCAATATGTTGATCCACAGACGCAGGCGATTGCTCAGATTATTGTTGTGCCTGTCGCGATGGCAATGAGTTGGCAGGATGGTTATCAGATGTATGGTACGGACGATATTGACGAGATAGCATGGGCGAACGACCCAAATTATCCGATGATTGTCGTCCTGGGGCATGATGGCGATAATGCATGGGGTGGCGGATATTCCTACTATATGGAAAGCGTGCCATCGTTCACCGCTGAGGCTGTGAGCAAAGGCTACGAACCAACGACCGTGCCGGAATATTTGGCTGATCATCCGGTTGCATCGGGAGATATTGTCCATGTGGAAGATGGAGCATGGGTGAATGCGGATGGAGATTTTGGCTCGCCCGATTTTATTAATTGGAATTGGCCGCTGTACAATGCATCAGGCCAGTTTGATATTGCGAATGGCTGGGCACTGGACGAGCGCAATTGGGCGGTCATCACGGCAGCGCAGAATCGCGTGGAAACGGCTGAGCAAATCGCCGGAGGGGTTTCCATTGCGAACATTCAAAATCCCCTCGCTGGCTCGCCGTCCAATGCGGATTTGGCGTGGCACTTCTTCTTGGCGTCGTTCAATTCGGGCTATATGTATTATGGAGCTTCACTTGACATGGAAGTGAAGCCGTCGCTCGCGTGCAATTGGGCAACCCACTACGCGGATATGGTTGTCGGAGGAGGCGGCGACGCGACGGAGCCAACGATTTGGATTCCGCAGCAGCTTCCGCACAATCCGGGCGCCATCGGCTACGGTTCGCTTTGGGGCTATCACCAGACTCTGCACTCGCGCGATTTCTGGATTTGGACTTTCGTCTATGATGTCAGCGGCATTGAAGAAGTCACTTTCCATTATCGGCTTGACAACGATGGCGTCAATCCAATGGCATCTACTCAAAATGAGACCTATGCCGGTGGGTCAGAGGTTACATCTTGGCGAACGCTGCCGATGACTCGCCGCGATTTCCCCGCAGGAAATGTCTGGGGAGACCCCGCAATCAACTTCGATATTATGCCGACCTATATTGCCGACGAATACTATCTTCACGCGACTGAACCGGAAATCGTGGATTCGGGTGGCGTTCTTGTAGACTACTTCGTCGAGGCGATTGATTCGCTGGGTTACATCAAGCGTTCACCGATTCAACATACTTTTGTGGGGACAGGCGGCGGGGCAGGGCCGAGCGACATTGTATGGTGGTGGCCGGAGAATCCCGAAGCGGGTGATTCCGTCACAATCTACTATGATGCCACTTTAGGCGCGCTTCCTACCGGCACAAATCCGGTCTATATTCATATCGGCCACAGCGATTGGCAGGAAATTCTTGTGCCGGACCCCACAATGGTTTTTGATGCAGACTCGCAGGCGTGGCGTTACACTTACTCCATTCCGACGACAGCCACAAGCGTGGAGTTCTGCTTCAACGATGGACAGGGCCATTGGGACAACAACGGCGGCGCCGATTGGCATATCACGGTGACCGGAGGAACCTCGGGATTTGTGATGGATGGTCAGCTCGAGGCGAGCGCGGAATTGGTGGGACAAAACGGGAGCCACAGCCTGTGGGCGGAATTCAACGGGGAGCATTTCTATGTGGCGACGCAGCGCGCGCAAGGCTCAGGGAATGACCGCTTCATTTTTATCGCCGACCAACCTGGAGCGATGCAAAACGCGCCGTGGGCCAAGAGCGGGCAAGTTGCTTCCCGGGATGCTTACTTGGCGGAAGAAGCGAATAATGGGTGGTGTGGCTGGTTCGACAACGCAGGCAGCGCTACAAAGGCGGCAGGTGTTGTTCTTGAAGGTTCACTGTCATTGGCAGGCGAGTTTGGAGGGATACCTGATCAAGTTTTTTTGGCGCTCGGTGTCTATACGACGCCAGATAGCGGCACGCTCGTCACTCAAGTTCCGCCGCCCGTGATCTCCAATGGAAACATCGAAGCGAGCGAGTGGATCGAGCTTCGACTCAAACCTGAGGAGTTGACGATAGCAGCGAATGGCTCAGATATCGAACTGAGTTGGAATCCGGCATTCGGTGCGGAGTCGTATGAAGTACATTTCACTTCCACGCCCTTTGAGCCTTTGTCGGAAAGCACCAGAATCGCGAGTGTGGAAAATGCTGAATATACTCATGTGGGCGCACTGTCCGGATTGACAATCGGATTCTATCGAATTGTCGTACATAGCGATTCTCAATAGGAAGCTGCTATTCAAGTGGCTAAAGCCCCTTCAGATTGCTGACAAACCCTACCATTTCTGGCGGGATTTGGTTTTTGAAGAC
>DYHQ01000035.1 GCA_020724065.1 Candidatus Puniceispirillum sp.
AAAAGCTCTGCGATGAAAGGCGCGAGCTTCTTTGAGCAGCTCGTCCGAAACGCCTCTTTCCATCGCCACAAGAATAGCATCTTGGGCGTCCACAATCGCGTGGTCAGCGCGCTGCAGAAGTTCATAGGTGCGATCTTGAATGTCCAAGACTCGCGCGCGAAGCTCTTGTTCAGGCAGACGGTGGCATGTCGCACAGGCATTGATGGGATTGGCCAAAGGCGTGCGAACCCAATGACTCGAAATCTTGAGGGCTCCTTCGCGTGCATACGGCATGTGACAATCGGCGCAGGCGACTCCCGAGCGCGCATGAATTCCCGTTGACCACAGCTCGTAATCCGGATGCTGGATTTTCACCAGAGAGGCCTTTGTTTCCTGATGTTGCCAATCGGCAAAGTCCGCCTCGTCATAGTAGGCTTCAATATCCTCGATCTTCGTGCCGTCGGTCCACGGAAAGGTTAAGTATTTGCCCTCGCCCTTGAAATAGTATTCCACATGGCATTGCGCGCAGACATAAGTTCGCATTTCCTGACGCGTCGCCGTGGCCAAATCAATCCCTCTTGCTTCCATAGCTTCCTTGAATGCAGGTCGCGAGATTTGCAGGGCCATCGTTTCAGCATCGTGACAATCCGAGCAAGCAATGGAGTACTTGATGTCGTAATTGGCAACGAGGTCCTTCACAGGTGTCGCATAGAACTTCTCTGTTCCGATGGCTTTCATGATTCCGGGGACTTGACTGCTTTTGCAGGTCATACAGGTCCCCGGTTTCTTGTCTCCCAATCGCTTGGATGCAAGCATGTCCTCCAACGCTCGAGCATGCCCCGCGTCTTCACGGTATTCCACGGCAAACGCATAGCCAGCAAAGAGCCGCCGCAAATCCGGATACCTGTCCAATCGCGAAAAGGCTTCAGAGCCTCCGTAGCGACCATAGAGGCTATACTGCTCCATCTCGGAAGACCGCTGGGTCTTGATGTATCCATCGTATTGCCTGGGGAAATTGCGTCCCCAAATCGCTGGATCCGGCTCACCCTCCGCTATTTCGACGACCTTGAAGTAGGTCAACTTGGCTTCTTGCTTGCGTTCAAAGATGCTGACCAAAAGGGCGACGACTATGATAGTGAGCCCAAGGGCAACCAGCAAGGCGAATATCCATTTTGCTTTTCCCATCGAAGCCCCTCCTAACTTGATAAAATCGAAAAGATTAAATGAGGATTATTGGACTCTTATTATCCTCTTATAATATATGCAAATCAATTCAAGATGTCAAGGGAAATCTTCACTCAAAAGAAAGGGCATGATTGCATTTAAAATCATAGATTTATGAATAGGATGTGGTCGGCCTGAGCGCGTCACGCAAGAAACGGCAGAGAGACCGGCATCCCGATGCATTCGCGCTCCTAAGTGAGCATCGGAAGCTATACTCGGCACAACTGAGGTGATCGCTTGATAAAGGAGCGGAAGAGTATTACTTTAGGTTGTGCAGGTTTTCGGCAGAAATGCACGGACTCACCTACATTCTGCCGGCTACCGCTATGGGGAGTAGTGCTCCTATCTAAAGGAGAGGAGAGAAGTAGGTGCAAGACCCACTATTTGTTTTCTTGGGCATCCTCTTGGCAGCGTTCATACTTGGCTGGTTCTATTTTCGCAAGCCGCAGCCGTCCGAGATGCAGCGGGCCGATTTGCATCTGGATAGCGGATTTCATCCCTCTGAGCTTCATGTGCGCTGCGGAATCCCTCTTCACCTCCATGTGCATCGCCTTGAAAGCGAACCCGAAGAGGAATGGTTTCTTGTACCAGATTTGGGAATTCGAGAGCCTCTGCCCCCTCTCATGACAACCGTTGTTCACCTGAAATCCTTGCGTGCGGGCAAGTTCAAGATGGTGTGCAGCCGTGGGAAAGCGCAGGGAATTCTTGTCGTGACTTGAACGGGTGAAACTCCTGGCCCGATTTCACCTGCTTAGCTGCAACATGAACGATATTTCCCCTTTTGAAATTCACATCCCGCGCGTCGGTCCGGCCTTTGCTATCGGCAATCTTGACCTGCTCAATGGGCCGCGCGCGACGATATTGAATTCGCGTCAGAGAAAGTATCCCTGCACCGATGCTTCATGGATACAGCGGACTCTCGAACTTGTCGCCGAATTGGTCCTCAGCAATAAGGTGATTGTATCCAGTATCGGGATGTTCACATGGGAGCTCGTCACATGGAAAGTCGGTGCGTGCGGCGGGAAGCTCATTATCGTGTCGGCGGATACGAAGCCTGAGGATGTACCGATTTTGACGAACAGCATTATGCACGATTTCGGGCTGGACATGCGACACACGCTTTTTCTCTTTCCTGAGGATTCGGCCAAGATTCAAGGATTGCCTTCCAATCTGCCGACGCTCGATTGTTTCGTTGTTGCCCTTGCCGACATGCTCTATCCTGTTGCCATTCGCCCGCGAGGCAATCTTGAAGCCATTCTGGATATTTTTCGCGCGGCTCCCGCGAAAATGGATGAACGATTCATTGTCCCCTACACGAAAACCTCACGCAAACCGACCCGTTCCAAAACAGTGGTGGAAATGCCCAAGGCCGAATACCTTCCATGGGATTTCCTGACTCATTGGACGAGAGCCGCGACAGAACCGTGGCCGGGCGAAACAAGAGCTGATTTCTACGCATCCTTTGAACAAGGCGTGACGGGCTATCCTCGGAATGCTCTTCACACTTTGAGGCGAATCCTTCAGGAACGGCGCGTTCGAGCATCCAAGCAGCTTGTTCGCGGAGAGGAAACGATGGTTTCACTCACAGCATGTCCTCCCTGGGAATTGGCCAAGCTCGTGAAGTGGCGTCCCAGCCTTTTGCGCTGGACTTTTGAACCTTATGGCATCGCCTTGAATCGGGAAAGGCTTGAATCCTCTGGCACGCGACCTGTTATCTATGGCAACGACGATGATTATCGGTCATTGGAAAAAGAAGACAAACCATTTTTCCAAAGTTGTGGCCGCGGTAAGAATGATTGGCGAATCGAAAAAGAGTGGCGGCACTTAGGAGATTTGGACTTCAGCCATTTCGCTCATGACGAGGCCGTTGTCTTCACCCTCACGAAAGACGAGGCGGCCGTGCTGCAGAAGGATAGTCCATTTCCGGTCGTGTTCTGGGCGGACATACCTCAACGGTTCGGCTGAGAATCACTTTAACATCGCACGGCTATTTGCCTTTGGAGAATTCTATGAAGAGGTATTTTCTTCTGGGTCTCGTTCCCCTGATTACGACACATACAGCGCTCTTTGGCTTGGCTGTCGCAGCAGAAATCGCCCCCGCACCTGCACTGTTGCGCCAAATTGAGACCGCTCATCACGCGCTTGAGACTGCATGGACTGATTCGTCGCGCCCTGTTTCGGAGCGAGTCGGAATGGCACTGCGCCTGGGACGCTTTGATGAGGCCGCTTTCCTTATGGAGCGATTGCGCCGACATGATCCCGATGAAGCGGACGCGGCGATGACCGAACTCTATTTGAAGAAATACGATTTTAGGGCGGCGGAGAAGACCATTCGTCAACAGTTGGCGAAAAATCCGCGTTCGGAAACATTTCTTTGGTTCTATTTTCAGCTCCTGATGATTCAGGAGAATTTGCCCAAATCGGACAGTCTGAGCGAGCAGCTCCTGAAGGAGAATCCCGATTTCTTGCCGGCACTCTTGGCGCGGGGGAACCTGCACCATCGCTTATTGAATGACGACAGCGCGGGCCATTATTATGCGCTGGCTGGCCAGAAGGCTGCAACTCCGTTTTGGCGGAGTCGAGCGGTTATCGGCATTTCGGAAGTCAGGTATGAACAGGGGGAAGATCAGGCAGCCTTGGATACGCTGCTCGCCATACTCGACGAGCAGACTCTCAGTGACCGGTTGCTTTTTGCACTGTGTCGTCCGCTGATTCGATTGGGTCGAGTTCAAGAGGCGGCGCGCATCCTTGAAAAAACGCTCGAGCTCAATCCTTACTCTGAAATGGTACACTACTACCTTGGAAATGGTTTCACACGCTTCAGCTACACACAAATTAGGGAGCAATATCCGCAAATTTTTGCGGACAATGAGGGACAGAAAGCTCTCGCCACCGTAAGACACCTCCTCCAAATTGGCGATACGGACAAGGCTGAGGCGTACCTCCGACGGCTCTCGGTCGAGCATCCCGGCTGGGTGGAACCGCTGACCATCGCGGGCTCTATCGCATGGGCGCGAGCGGATTTTGAAACGGCGAGACAATTGTTCGAGAACGCCTTGGCGCTGTGTCCTTTTTGGGGTCGTGCGCATAACGGCTATGCCAAGGCGATGGAAGGTACACGCATGAGGGAGAATATTCATCGCGACGATGACTGGCAAGTCTTCGAAGCGATGTCCGTGCCCGAGATTCCGCGCATCGGTGAATTCGTGATCAATTGGAACAGCCTGTCGCCCCGACACCAAAAGCAAGTAGCCTTAGCGATTGGACCTTGGCGGATTTTCGTTCCCGTGCTCGTGGAAAGCGGCTTCACCTATTACATCAAGCCGCTCTATGAGCGCCTTTCCGAATGTCCCGGGCTCGAAACAATGAAGGACTTGCGCATTTCTTACGATTCGCGCCTGTGGGATGATGTGCGCGGTTGCGGCGGATTCCACACCGTTACGGGCATCGAGGATGTCGAACGCACGATCTACCGCAGCCACAACACGGTGCTGCACGAACTGACGCATCAAATTCATGGGCTTCTGACTCCCGATGAACAGAATCTCATTCAAGAGACCTACCGGAAGGCGAAAGAGCGTGAAGAAGCGGGGACGAAGACTTTCTTGAGTGATTATCAAGCCACCAGCGTTTGGGAGTATTTTGCCGAGGGCGTGAACGCTTATTGGTCGCCTCGCCGTGATAGCTACGACACACGTGAGATTGTGCGCGAGCGGCTTCTTGCGATGGATACTGCTCTGGTCAATCTGGTCGAGCATTTCATGGCCATTGAAAACGACGAGCCCTACTATGTGATAGGACTTGTCAATGCAGCGCATGACTATCTCGAGAAAGGTCAACTTGATGAGGCGCGAGTCATGGCGCAGAAGGCGTATGCGCGGGACTCGGCGGCGCTTTCTGTGCTGGACACTCTTTCGCATATCTATTCGATTGAGGGCCAACACGACTTAGCGGTTGCTTATGCGGAAACCCTGCGAGCACGGTATCCCAATCGAAGCCCAAGCTATGTTCAATTGGCCGAAGCCTACTTTCACCGCACAGGAGATAAGAAGAAGGCTTGTGAGCACCTTGCCGAAGGGCTTTCCAAGGTGATTCCCGAAGAGGCCTACCTGCTTCATTTGGCGCTCGGCGGAGCCTTGTGGCGGGTGGGAGACTACGACGAAGCGGCTCGCTATTACGCCAAGGTGCTGGATTACCAAAGCGATAACAGCGATGCTCTGTGGGGAATGGGGATTGCTCTCGGAGATGGCGGAAAGACGGATGAAGCGAAGCGATATTTTGAGCAAGCAGTTGAGGAACGCACCGGTATCATCGAGCTGCGTCTCGCCTATGCGCGTATTCTGTTGCAGTCCGGTGACACGCCTGGTGCACGGCGGCAACTTGCTGAAGCGAAGCTCCTGGACGCGGAAGGCGACGATGTTCTCACGATCTCGGGATGGTTGGAGGCGGAGGCAGGAAGGTGGCCTCAGGCGCTTGAGCAATTCGAGAAGGCTCTCGAGAAGGCACCCTACAATGATATGGCGAAGATTCTGAAGCTTAGGGCTTTCAAAGCGACCGGCCGCACTGCGGAGGCGCAGGCTCTTGTGGACGAATTGCGGACATCATCAAGAAATGAGAAGCCGGAGTGGGTCTATCATTCCCGCACCACAAACTACATCACGGTGCACGACTGGCCGGAATGGCAGGTGCAGTTGCTTGATACGGTCAGCAAGTAGCAGGATGGAATTGGTCGTGGAAATATGTCAAAGGAAAGGTGTAGCCGTCTTTGACGGATTTTTCTGTCCTCAGGTAATTTGTAACATGCTGGCCACAATTGCTGCCGATGAAATTCTCTGCTCTTTCTCCAATGCTTAGGACGACCTGATAGCCGGCTTCCTTCAGTATTTCGATGGTCTCATATTTTTTTCGGTCCGGAGCCACATAGGAGGTGAGCTGGTTTCTGCTTGCCTGATGGGTAGGATTCACGGGAGTAATCTTGAGCAGGAATTTGGTCGGCGCGAAATGATGCAAGAGAACTTCGGGACAGACAGGCATGCCGTCCGCCAGAGCAAAATTCAGGGTTATTTTTCTTCCCCCTCCATTGAAGAATTCCTCTCCGTATTCCGCTATTTTCTCGAAACTCCACTTCTTTGCCGGTACAAGCCAGTCTCGTTTTTCTCGCTCTGTGGTATGGATTGAAAACTGAAGTTGGAAGTTCGCTTTGTAGATGCTGTTTTTGAGTTGCAGTAATCGCTCGAAGAATTTGTCTGTTCCCTCAGGAGCAATGGTTGACAGAGAGGGAAGGAGCCCCGGCGCATCGTATCGCACGGGGAGTTCCTGAAGGACTTCGAGCACATTCGGATTCAGTGCGGGCTCGCCCATTCGGGCAAATTGCACTTTGAATTTCTGAACCGGCACTTTTCCATTCTCAAAATGCCTGCCAATCAAGTAGTCAACCTGCGAAAACAGGTCTTTTGCAGAGAGCTTTCCTTGATAGTGACCGCCTGCATCGCATAATTTGCAGCCTATCGGGCAGCCATAGAGCGTGGACAGCGTCAAGACCCACTTCTTCTCTCGCGGGAGGGAAGGTTGCACGGATTCAGCGAATTCGATCAACTTGCCTTCATCGGTCTCGGCAACATAAACCGTGGCAATGTCTTCGTCTCCTGAAGCAGCAAGGACTCTCATGGGCGATGGTTTCCGATATGCTGATAGATTTCCATAGCGGCTCTCAGACCGTCTCCGACGCTGATTGCTGTCTGCCTGTACATTCCGTTCTTCACATCCCCCACGAAATAGAGCTTGTGTGCGCTTCTCGGTTCTTCCGCAGATTCTTTCAAGTCAGGGTGTAGAAAATCGAGTGAAGCTTCTCTCCCGATGGCAGCTATGACATAGTCCGCTTGAATTTGGAATGGCTCTTGCCCATGATTCCGCGCACAGGTCAGTGACACTCTATCCCCCGCTTGGGTCATTGTCAGAATTCTCACATTGCTCTGATAGGCAACATTCCCTGACTTCAGGCATCTTTCCTCAAGAATCGGAATACACTTCGCGCGGGTATTTTGATTCAGAATGACCACTTTATTCCGCGGGGACAGACTGCAGGCATAATCAAAGGCAGCATCCCCGGCACCGATGATGGCGATTTTCTTATTTCCGATTCCGAGGATAGGATAGACTTCATAGAGCAACTGTTTCTCAATAGGGATTGGAATCGGAGGATTGATCATCCTCTTGGGCTTGGTGCCTGTGGCAATGACGACAACAGGAGAAGTGATCACGCTGCGGTTCGTACTTGTAACGAATTCATCGTTTCGATAATTCAATTCCAATGCCTTCTCAAAGCGGACACTGACTCCGGCATTCTGCAACTGCTTCCGAAAGAGTTCTACCAGAGCTAATCCGTTGATCCCTTCCGGGAAGCCGGGGTAGTTCTCCACGCAATGAGCATTTCTCAAAAGCCCACCGATCTCGTCTTGTTCCAGAAGCTCGGCTTGGAGCCCATATCGCTTCAGTTGAATCGCCGTCGCGATACCCGCCGGTCCCGCACCGATGATGACGACCTCCGCCCTGATCATTCTTTCAGGCCTCTTCGCGGACTTTGTGTTGGTCCGTTCATTTTTCATTTTCAGGATGATTGGCGGCTGCAGGAGCGAGATGGGCGACCTTGGCGACGAGGATGCAACGATGTTCCTTGGCTGCTTTCTCAAAAGCACGACCCAAAGCCGAGAATAGCGTTTCACTTTCGCTGACGACAAAGCTGCTTAGCGGCCCCACTTCGACCTCCAACCCCTCTCCCCGGAGTGCTTCGATGAATTCCTTGATGGGCGGCAACAAGTCTTCGACCCCGAACGGATACAAACTCACTTCCATCTGGACTTTCATCTCAAAGCAAGCCTCCTAATAATAGGAAGGGTATCTCGAACTCCTTTCGTCTTGAGAAAACGGGAGGGAGATACCCTCACAAACCTTCGTCGCACTGCTCAATCATCGAATCCCACTATCCTCCGCCCGCTCCATGGTCTGCACGGTCGTGCAAGAGCTCTTCCATTTTTCTCCATGCGGGTACAAGATCCATGGACATGACGATGAGGTCTTGCGCGCGCCCTCGGGAATCTTTCACATGATTCTTGAAGAGAGCCTCGCGCTGGAAACCAATTTTCTCGAAGCGGCGCATGGTATCTCTTTGCTGAGCGACGACTTCGATGACGACCTTCTCCTTTTCGAGTTCATGGGCAATGGTGAGAAGGTCGTGAAGGAGCTTGTTGCCCAGTCCGAAGTGGCGCCAATCGGTGTGAATAATGCCGCGCAGTTCGCACACATGCCTTGACCATCCGTGTTCCCGATGCAGAAGCGCCCATTCACCAATCATCCGGTCTTTGTGAAAGGCAACCAATGCGATGCGCCGGCTGCAGTCCTTGGACTCCTTGCACCACTTGCGCACTACCTCGCGATCCCGCACATTGGCTCGAAAGTAGTCTATCTCGGAATCCGACAAAGAGGAGAAGAACCGGAACATTTCCTCTTCGTCTTGTGGACTCAGGAGCCGAATCGTGACCTCTTGGCCATTCTTCAATTTGTAGGTCTGAGGGTAATTCTTCTCGAACATAGGTAACCTCGATCAAGCGGAATAACGGGAATTGACATTCATACAGGCCTCCGAAACACCAGTATCTAATTATAACATCTAAGCGGTCAAAGTCAAGCCCACTTTTTGATATGACTCGATACATGAAGGAAATCGGGTCTTGGCCGCTTGACTCTTGCCCGCTCTTTTGCTATTTTGGAGCCACCCACAAATCCGCATATTAGGGAGATACCGTTTGCAGGAAGACATTTTGGTTCAATTGAACGGAGCAATTCGAGCGGCGGATACGAAGGGCGGGTTGGAGGTTGCTGAACGCGGTTTAATAGAAGGAATCTCCGCCGCCGAGCTTGTAAATCGCGCGTGCATTCCGGCCATGCAGCATTTGGGTGACCTGTGGGAAGAGGGCGAGATTTTTTTGCCCGAATTGATGCTTTCCGCCGAAACGATGAAGGCGGTGATGGCGGTTCTCACTCCGCAAATGACCGCTGAACACAAAGACCACTTGAGTACCGCGCGCATTGTCATCGGGACAGTCCAAGGAGACATCCATGACATCGGTAAATCGCTTGTGGCTGCGATGCTCGAAGCGGCCGGTTTTCAGGTGCGCGACTTGGGCGCCGATGTGCCGCTGGAGAGATTCTGCGATGAGGCCAGAGCTTTTCAGGCGCATATCGTTTGCCTCTCGGCTCTGCTAACGACGACGATGATGGGGCAAAAGACGCTGATTGACATGCTGGTTCAAAGAGAGTTGCGCAAGAAAGTGAAAGTGATGGTCGGGGGCGCGCCGGTCAGCCGCCAGTGGGCCGAAGAAATTGGAGCCGACGGCTACGGCGAAAACGTTATTGAAGCCGTCCGTGTCGCGCGGCAACTCACGCACGGAAGCTATTAGGTGAAACGATCTCAGCGGTATTCTAAGTTGATTCCTCTTTCCCCCCGCGAGTCGTGGAGTCTCCTCCTGTCTTGCGGGGGAACCGTTAGCTGTGGAAAATTAAGAAGCCCCCTTCCGGCTTCCCCCACGAAGTGGGGGAAGGAGTTGAGTCTCCCCCCATTTCATGGGGGGAACAAAAGGGGGGTAACATTAGTCGGCGCATCACATTCTAAAGCACATTCATGAATCTCGCTCACCAAATCTGCGAACACGGTCTGCTCATGGACGGCGCGCTGGGAACCGAGTTGCAGCGCAAGGGTCTCCCCGCTGGAACTCCGCCCGACCTATGGAATCTGCAGAATCCGAAAACGCTTAGGGAAGTCCACGCTTCCTATGTCGAAGCGGGTTCGGATGCCATTAGCGCCAATACCTTCGGCTCAAACCCTCTTCGCTTCGCGGCGCACAAATCGAGCGAGTCTTGGGAGACCGTCACAAGGCGAGGGATTGCATTAGCCAGAGAGGTCGCCTCAACCCGAGTGCTTCTCGGAGGTGACATTGGCCCGTCAGGGCTTTTACTTGCGCCGACGGGGCCCGCAACACCCGAAGAAGTCGAGCACTCCTTTGCAGCTCAAGCAAGAGTGATGGATGAAGAGGGCGTGGACTTCTTCATTGCGGAGACCTTTTTCTCACTCCAGGAAATTTTGCTGGCGGCCCGCGCCATTCGCTCAGTCTCATCGCGTCCCTTTTTCTTGAGCCTGACTTTTGAGAAGAAACGCCGAGGCTTCTTTACGATTATGGGCGACCCGATTGTGGCAGCTATAGGCGCAATGGCCGAAACGGGTGCTGCTGCGGTGGGGGCAAACTGCTCTCTGGGCAGTACTGACATGATTGAAGTCGCGCGAGAGATTCGCCAAGCCGTCTCGATTCCCGTTATCGTCCAACCCAACGCGGGTCTGCCTGTGATAACAGCGAGTGGTGCCGTTTATCCCGAAGACACAGAGACTTTCGCAGCCAATATTCTGAAGATTCGTCAGCTCGGCGTCGAAATCGTCGGTGGCTGCTGCGGAACTCGGCCTGAGACAATTGCAACAATTCGAGCGCAATGGGAATGATGACCTCTCTTCATTATATAGATGACCTCCGCATCGTGCCGCGCGTCCACGAAATCTATCGTCTGCTCGGTGGCCGCGAGGACGAGGCCTCCGAAAAACTGCGCGAAATGGTGGAGCGCGCGATGCTCGCCGGACATCACCTTGCAAAGCCCCGCGCTGTGTACAGTTTCTTTGAGAAAATCGAAAGCGACGCTTTCCTCCAAAACGACCAAGGTCCTGTTGTTCTTGCGATCTGCACGATTGGCTCGGCGCTTGAAGAGGAAGTTCGCGAGCTGACGCGCAAAAACCAGCTCGGCTTCGCAACGGCTTTGGACGCTGTCGGCTCGGAAATGGCCGAAAGCTTGGCCGACGCTCTCGAAACGCAAATCTGCAAGGACGCGGCCATGCAGGGTCTGTCATCGCATGCCCGTTTCAGTCCGGGCTATGGGGAATGGACTTTGGCCTCGGGGCAAAAAACCATCTTCTCTTTCTTGCCCGCTCATCCCGTCGGCGTCTCTTTGAGCGATACATTCTTAATGAATCCTCTCAAATCCATTTCGTTCGCAGTGAAGCTATCCACTTCAAACGCAGGTGAGCTTCAAATGCCGAAGTGCACTCTCTGCGACAAAAATGATTGCCTTTTCCGGAGGTGAATTTCGTGACTTCTATCCGTCCGCGAGTGGAACTTCTATCCCGAGACTTGGTTCAGGGAATTATTGACGATGCCCATACTATTTTGGCGCGAAGCGGTGTTATGGTGGAGAATGCGGAAGCGCAAAAACTTCTGCTCGGCTCTGGCGCGAAAAAAGAGGATGGGCGAACAAAGATTTCGAGCGAGCTCATCAAGAAGTGTTTGAAGACCGTTCCATCCTCTATTCAGCTCTATGATCGCGCTGGGGAGTTGCGCGCGGATTTGGGTGGCGACCGCTCGCATTTCGATCCGGGCTCGGCGGCGTTGAAGATTCTCGATTATGAAACGGGCGAACTTCGCGCGGGCAAAATCGCTGACGCGATTCGCTTTGCCGCTTTGATTGACGCTCTCCCGAATTTCACGGTGCAAAGCACGGGCGTTGTTCCAAGCGATGTGCCGCCGGAAGTTTCTGACAGCATCCGTCTTTTCATCGCGCTGACGCACGGAACCAAACCCGTCGTGACAGGCACTTTCAAACGCGGCTCGTTTGACTTGATGAATCAAATGCTTGTCGCCGTGCGCGGAAGCGATAAAGCGCTTCGCGAAAAACCGCTCGCCATTTTCGATTGCTGCCCTTCGCCGCCCTTGATGTGGAGCGATTTGACTTGCCAAGATTTGATTGACGTCGCCCGCGCAGGAATCCCCGCCGAGCTCGTCTCGATGCCCCTGACGGGAGCCACCGCGCCCGTTTCGCTACACGGAGCGGTCGTGCAGCATTGCGCAGAGAATTTGTCTGGCATCGTGATTCATCAGCTCGCCGCGCCCGGCTCGCCGATCATCTATGGCGGTTCGCCCGCGCTATTTGATATGCGCAACGCCACGACTCCGATGGGCGCGATTGAGACGATGATGATTGACGCGGCATACGCGCAAGTCGGCAAACATTTGGGATTGCCGACGCACGCTTATATGGGTTTATCCGACGCAAAAGTCGTGGATGCTCAAGCGGGATTTGAAAGTGGAATGGGAGCATTGATGGCAGTTCTTGCGGGCGTCAACATGATTTCCGGCCCGGGGATGATGGATTTTGAAAATGCGCAAAGCCTCGAGAAGCTCGCGATTGACCATGAAATCTGCGGCATGGCCTTGCGGTTGGCTCGCGGCGTCGAACCTCGCGAAGGAGCAACCATTCCCGAACTAATGGAAGCTCTGCTGCGCGACGGCAATCTCTTGAGTCATCCTCACACCCTGCGCTGGTTCAAAGAAGAAGCCTATTATCCCAGCAAAATCGTTGACCGCATGACGGACGAATCCTCCCAAAAGCAATCCGCCCGCACCGCCTTCGCCCGCGCCCATGATTTTGTAGAAAAGACTCTTCAAAAACATCAGCCCCCGCCTCTGGATTCCGCCGCTCAGCGGGAGATAGAAGCAATCATGGAGAGTCGGCTCCGGGACTTCGGGCTGCCCCTTTCTGGCCTTCCGATTCCAAAAAGCGGGCCATAGACAAGTGCGTCGCGCCCTGCCCGGCCCCCTCGGAATCCCCATCCTGCAGGCTGGCTCTGCCTGCCCTTCCTTATAAGACAACACTTCCATCCATACTTAGTGGCTCGTCTTTTGCAACGTTAAGAGGAGAGGATATCATGAACAAGCCAAATACGGACTCGCGTGAAACGCTACTTCTTGCTATGTAGTATTTTGGTTGCGCTATGTTTCCTGGCCTATGCGGATGTAGAAGTTGTGGATCTGGGTGCTGTGAAAAGCAAGAAAGGCGTCACAACTTCCATGGACATCAAGGAAATTCAGGCAGAGATCAAACTTGAGGCGGAAAAAACTGCCCGGAGGGAATACATTGAAGAGCTTCTCCAAAAGATTCAACCGAAAGTGCCGATATTCCTGAAAGGAAGCTGAATCATCAGCAATCAAGGCGTGGGCGGGATCCCTCTTTATTGACTTTGTGGCAAAGCTTTCCGGGGCTAATGCTGTAATCATCTGCTCATGACATAATTATTGCCAGAAGCATATCGCTGGGAGACCGAAACGACAATCGTTGACATGAGCCGAAAAAACCTTGGCAAGGCCCGTTGCACCATAAAGATCAGCAAGATCTTGCTGCTCAGCTCAGTAATCGCATTGGTAGCAGGATATGCACCGTGTGATGCAACCACCTACTATGTTCGCACTGATGGCAGTAACTCCAATCCTGGAACCGGACCTTCAGCTTCTCAGGCCTGGCAGACTATTGATCATGCCGCCTCAACCATTCAGGCTGGTGAAAGGGTCTATGTTGCTCCGGGAACCTATAATGAACAAGTTACATTGGACTACAGCGGCACCTCTGGCAACCGCATCTCTTTTATTGCTGATACTGATGCAAGCGAGTTTCCGGGTATTCCCGCCGGAGCTGTAACTGTTGATGGTACCACCTACGGCTTTTATGGCTCCAATAAAGACTATATTACTATCCAAGGATTTACTGTGATAAGTACTAGCAGCTATGGCATCTGCCTGACAGATGGCAGCGACTATGCGATTCTTTCCGAAAACATCGTCCACGATGTAGCCGGTGCTATCCATCTCAGTGGAAACTATGGTATCATTCGGCGCAATGAAGTCTATAACAGTAGTGATGATGCTATCTTCCTTACCAATGCCTCGGATAATGTTATTGAGAATAACTTTGTCCGCGCTACCATAGCTAATCAATCAGGGATTGAGCTCTGGAGCGGAGGAGGAAGTGTAACCAATACGGTGATAAGAAATAACACGTTGGTCAATAGCGCCAGTAGCAAAGGTGGGTATTGCATCAATGGCGCTACCAACACCACCTTCTTCAACAATATCGCTGTGGGTGGATATAATGCCGGCTACTATGCCTTGCGGGTTGAGTCGGCCAGCACAGCTACTTTCACCTCCAACTATAACGATCTCTACAATACTGGAACAGGAAGCTATATTGAGTGGGGAGGGACGGGCTATTCCACCCTCTCGGCCTATCAGGCGGCCAGCGGCCAGGATGCCAACTCCATCTCCTCCAATCCTCTCCTTGTTGGTTCCACCAATCTGCACCTGCAAGCCGGATCCCCCTGTAAAAATGCAGGAACAAATAGTTTCAACGGAAAAAGCGCACCTTTGGATGACATAGATGGAGACTCAAGACCCCAGGGCGCTGGGTATGACATCGGTGCTGATGAAATTACCATAAACTTGAGTATCTCAGTAAGCGATTCAACTTTTACTTTTGGCACCAATCCACCCAATACTTGGTTGACTCCGCAGACAAGCGTTATCACTAACGATGGCACGGTGGCCGAGAACTTTGTGGGCAGCATCAGCCAATTCATGGATGGTAGTAACATCTGGGGGATAAGCTCATCAGCCAATGGTGCCGACACAATTCGGGCTCAATGGTCAACGACCAGCGAAACCGGACCCTGGACCAATATTTCTGCATATGGCACTGATTTTGCCATAGCTACAAATGTAGCAACCAATGATAGCGTGACCTTTTGGCTTCGATTGCAGACCCCGACCAGCACTTCGTCTTATGCTGAACATTCCTCTACACTCACGGTAACCGCAGAAGAATATTGAATATCGGCCGATATGAGAAGTAGAGCATAGATCGAAAACTCGAAAAGTGATATGAAGGAGGTAAAACACAATGTACCGCACTAAATCGGCGCTCCTTGTGGGCACAATTGTCCTGTTGGCATTGGCTTCTGGTACATCGGTAGTCCGAGGAGCTAATCAGGCCACTATCAATGTTACCGTAACCATTCAGAGTGTCAATGTCAGTGTGAGCGCTTCCGGGCCCATCGGCTTTGGAGTGGTTTCTGTAGCGAGCGTTAGTGTTGCAGGAGATTCTTCACATGTGGTCAATGACGGGAATACGGCTGAAACCTATTCCCTGAACTTGGCCAACCCCGGTGGCTGGACGGCCGTCCGGGCAGCTCCTGGAGCGGATCAGTATTGCCTCAGCGCTCAATTCAACAGTTTTGAACCGACTGCCGGCAGTTTCACCTATTCCTACCACGCTTTGAGCACAACCTCAACAGCCTGCACATACTATCAGTTTGCCGGTAACCAAACAGGTGTCTCAGTGCCTATCAGTGGGATCCGTTATCTCTGGTTCAAATTTGAGGCCCCCACAAGTACTTCTGTTACTACTGAACAGACCATCGTGGTAACAATTACGGCTGCTGCTGCGTAACGGCCTCAAGATCAACAGGAGAACATGAAGGGTCTCTTCGATGCCTTCTGTCCGTTATGAGGAAGCCTATAATGAACAGAATAGAATATAGTATCAAGATTGTCTTGATATTAGTTATTATTCTGACCACATCGGGTCCGTTGACCGCTGGGGGGCTGAGCACTCAACTGGGTGAAGTGGTCATTGAGAACCTTCAGGTTGGCCACTCATACAATCTGAAGCAACTGGCGGATCTCAGCTTGATTGTCACAAGTACCAGTGAATTCCCTGTTGATTTGAGAATGGATGTACTCCAACCCAGCGCCAGTGAGCTTAAGCAGGGGGCGGCGGCGATTCCCGATACATCGTGGGTGAGACTAAGCGAGAACTTGTTCACACTTGGAGCGAACGAAAAAGCGGTATCGGATATCATAATCTCGATCCCGGACGACGACCGATTTCTGGGCAAGAAATACCAGGTGATGATCTGGTCACATACCCTCGGTGGCAGCGGCGGTGGAATGTCTTTGGCCTACGGGCTAAAGAGCCGGATAATCTTTACCATAGATAGTATAAAGGCCGGTAATTCCGAAGCGGGTACCTCTTCAAATGCCAGTGCCAACTTTGCCGTCATGCCTCAGGAAATCTTTCTGGATAAAGTTGCGCTGGGAAGAATTTATGATGTGGAAAAGGAGTCAAGTTTAGTCTTGACGATTACCAATCGCAGCCAGAACGAACACACTTTTAGGTTGCAGAGCCAAACTGTCAGCAATTCATTAGCATTGCCAACAAATGGCTACGAGGACGCGCCAGACGCTTCATACTTGTCTTTTAGCGAGAGTGAATTCAGCGTTCCACCCAGCAGCACCAAATCGGTTCGAATGTTTCTGGAGTTTCCACGGAAAGCGGAATATAGCGACAAGCAATATATGTTTATTATACACGCTATTGCAGTTAGTGAGAAGGTGACGACCGGGGTCTATTCCAGACTGTATATATCAACCTTGTAGAGACCTTGAGATGAAGGCGAGAATAAAGTACATCTGGGTTGCGCTAATCATACTTGCCATCGGACTTGCCATCGGACAAATGGCGTTCCTTTTTGCGTCTTCCATGGCGAAAAAACCTGTTGAGCGTACCGGCCCTCTGCATCTCCCTCGGGAGAAAGCGACGCGGTCTTCCGTCGCGGTAACAGTGACAGTTGTCAATGTTGGCAACAATGATGCCCCACCGCCTATTCCTAACAAATTCTCGCTTTCCCAGAACTATCCGAATCCTTTCAATGCGAACACGATGATTCGCTATGATGTGGCAATAACAGGCCCTGTTCGGCTCACGATTTTCAATCTGCTGGGACAAAGGGTTGCGACGCTCCTTGACCAGCGCCAGCTTGCGGGTACCTATACGATCAGTTGGGACGCGAGCAATCTCCCCTCCGGCCTTTACTTCTGCCGGATGGAAGCGGCGAATTTTATGCAGACGCGGAAGATGTTGTTGGTGAAGTAATTGCGACGGAATCGGGGACCCCGCTCGGCGACGAAGTGCAGTGACGGGCGGCGTTTCGCGCGGTGAAAGACAAAGAGCTGGCAACTGTTCAGAGCTACTTGACATTTGGGAATTGCTTTCGTATATTAGCGTTGGCCCAATGGGGGCCATGTGATTTCGGTGATGGATTGCCTGGCGGTCACAGACCGCCATTTTCAGCTTTAATCAGAGGTTAGAAGAGAAGGCGGCCCAGTAGTCCGCCTTCTTTTTTTGTTGTCCTCTGCCGGTGTTCCAGTGAGATCTATAGTGGTTCCTAAAAGTTTGCCGCGATTTCAAGGGGCTAAAGCCTCTTGTTAATGAGATTACAAACAAGGGGTTTCAACCCCTTGAGTATCGTCGTACTGCCAACTTATTTTCGGAAATAACCATACTAACTATCACAAGCCACAGGACTTCCCGGCTGTGGTTTGGAAGAGTTGAGGCCGGGAAAAAGAAGTAGAAGGAAAAGAAATGAACATTTTCGTGGGTAACTTGAATTACTCGTCAACAGAAGACTCGCTTCGCGAGCTGTTTCAGCCGCATGGCGAAGTCGCGTCTGCCAGTATCATTAAGTTCCGGGACACCGGACGCTCTCGTGGATTCGGTTTTGTCGAAATGCCGAATTCTCAGGAGGCACGGGCCGCCATTGGAGCGGTGAATGGTGCAGACCTTGACGGCAATACGCTAACCGTCAATGAGGCCAGACCAAGGGAAGATCGCCGCGATAGTGGCGCTTCCCGGCGCAATCGTTGGTAGTCTTGACGCCATGGCTCACCAATGAAAACGGCGGAGCCATGAAAATCATCTGCTAATTCTAACGAAGGACAGATACACGAAAGCCCTGTGGAATTCATAGGGCTTTGTTTTTGTAGAGCATCTATGACTGTTCTCACGAGTAGGTGCTATCGCAATGGGCTGAAGCCCATTGTTACCTCGTCTGTATAGCGATTCTCAGAAGTAAGCTGCTATTCAAGGGGCTAAAGCCTCTTGTTAACTCGATTGTGAACAAGGGGTTTCAACCCCTTG
>DYHQ01000036.1 GCA_020724065.1 Candidatus Puniceispirillum sp.
CGGTGGGGGAGGCATGCGGGACGCGGGGGCGTCCCGCTTAGGGCCGTTTCAATGAATAAGGAGGGCCGACGGGTTGAAAAAGCCTGACGGCCCTTTTTTCATGTGTGCTATCAGGTGAGTCGGCTTTCTTGCAAAATTGCGGAGAGAATGCTATTTTGTTCACATGTTGGATGGTTACTTTCTGTTTTTAATTCGCGAAATATCATTAGGTTGATGGGAAGCTGTTCTTATGAAGTTTACACGAATTCTCATGGGTCTTGTGGCCCTGTTCTGTGCCGTGATTGGCTCCAATCTCTGGGCGCAGAATGACCCTTTGCGTTCCCTGATTGACGCGGCGGGAGATGCCAAGAAATACCCTGACGCAGCGGCAGTCGTCGTATTTGACTCGACAGTCATTCGCATGGAACCATCGGGCCTGACGCATGTCGTCTCGCGCACGCTCACGAAGATTTTGACTGCTGAAGGAATCAAGAATTTCCGTGCGATGCGATTCGACTACGACCCGGCGTCGAACATGATTGAAGTGCGGTACGCACGCGTTCACCGCAAAGACGGCACTGTGGAAGATGTGTCACTGTCGGCTATGCAAGACCTCTATGCGCCCGCGCACGGGATTCGCTGGGGCGGGCGCATGAAGCTCTTGTCTTTGCCGCCGCCGGATGTCGGCGATGCGATCGAAGTCGAAACCTACAAGAAGGGTTTCCAAATCGCCTATCTGGGGCAATCCGGCGAGGAGGATGAGCGTTATATTCCTCCCATGCGCGGCCATTTTTATGATGTCGTGCTCTTCGGCGGGCAATATCCCATGGTAGAGAAGGCGTATGTCCTGCGTGTCCCCAATGACAAACCGGCGCAATACGAAGTCTATAACGGCGAAGTCTTCGCATCTTTCTATTTCGATGATGACCACCTGGTTTACACCTTTTGGAAGAAAGACATCGAACCTGTCATCGAGGAAGAGCGCCAGCCTGATCCACCGGATTTCGTGACCAAAGTCGTCCTGGCGACGGTGAGAGATTGGCCGGAAAAATCGCGATGGTTTTTCACGACGAACGAGCCTATCTTTGATATGAACGAAGATATTCAAGCGAAGGTCAATGAAATCACGCGCGGTTTGCCTACGGATAGCCTGCGCGTCGCCGCGATTTTGCACTGGACCGCTCAGAATATCCGCTATTCCGGTATTACGATGGGCAAAGGCGAGGGCTACACGATTCATCCTTCGACCATGACTTTTCGCGATCGCTGCGGCGTCTGCAAGGACATCGCCGGGATGTGCGTCGGGATGTTGCGCGCGGCGGGCTACACGGTGTATCCGGCGATGACGATGGCGGGCGCGCGCGTCGAGCATGTCCCCGCGGATCAATTCAATCACTGCGTCGTGGCATTGAAGAAACCCGACGGCTCGTTCTGGATGATTGATCCCACTTGGGCGGCCGGCAGCCGCGATATATGGAGCTTGGCGGAGGGAGAGCAGCATTATGTCATTGGCAGCCCGAAGGGTGAAGACCGCGCTGCTATCCGACCTTTTGCTGCCGAAGAAAGCCAGACACGCATCACAGCCCGCTGGCGCGCCAATCCAAAGGGAGACCTTGTGGGCACAATTCACGCCACGGGGACGGGCTATGGCGACACGCGCTTGCGTCGAGCGGCAGGCGATACACCGCTGGCGGAACAGCGCCGAATGATCGAGGATTGGCTGTTGAAGGTCTCTCCTGCGGCGAAGCTCGTGAGCTACAAAGTGAGCGACCCCCTTGATTTCTACAAGAATATGCAATTTGAAATGGAGGTCGAGCTCCCGGGATATGCCCAAGCTGACCGGAATTATTTCGCAATGACATCCACCGCTCTCAGGCTTGTCGTGGGCGCCACTCGGCCATTTAATCTTATCCTTGATTTGGGGGAAGAGGAGCGAAAAACGCCCGCGCTCATGTGGGGCACACGCGAACTCCATCTTGATGAGGAAGTCGTGTTACCGCCGGGAATGCATTTCGTCACTCGTTCAGATTCGGCGATTGCCAAGGGTGACATCGCAATCTTCCGGCAGCTCATCTCGGACAAAGGCAGTCATTTCAAACATGAGAGCTTCTATCGAAGCGCAAAGCGAACCGTGGCGCCGGAAGAATGCGGCGAGCTGATTGAAGCGCAGAAGCTGATGAAGAAACAGACCGAGGCGATCTGGACTTTCCGTGGAGGCAAATCATGACAAAATACTTCATTTTCCCTGCTATAATCATGAGCGTTCTCTTCGGGACCGCTTTTCTTGCGCAAGCGGCGACGATTGAAGAGATTCTGGCTCTGAAGAGTGAAGCGGCGAAGTATACTGATCAAGACGCCGTCGAGCTCTACAAGGCAGTTCGCTATTCGCTGCTCCCCGACGGTCGGCGCGAAGTGCAAACGACGGTCGTGAGGCTCCTGCGCACTTATTGGTCTATGGATAATTACGGCGATCCCGAAATTCCGTATGATTCGGTTCGTCAGGAGCTGATGGTCTCGATGAGCCGCACTTTTATGGCGAACGGCAAAGTTGTGGACACGACGCCGAACGGTTTCAATCGCATCACTCCCGACGCGGTCGCTTTAGCGCCCGATTATACGAGCCTGCAGGATATGGTCGTGACGCTCCTGGGTCTCGAACCCGGCGCGATTACTTATCTGGACTACACCATCCGCGACCGCAAGCCTTTGGGCGAAGTCTTCAGTGGCACCGTTCTTTTTGGCGGACGAAATCCCGTTCTTCGGCAGGAACTCACGATAGAAGTTCCCGCAGGGACCGTGCTTCAAGTGCGGGAGGCCAATGCCGTGCCTGCCGCGCAGAAAAGCACGACCGCTGGAGTGGAGCGATACTTCTGGCGGATGGACGACTTGCCTGCGGCCTGGGCGCTGGACGCCGAACCCCTTGCGTCCCGTTTCCGCCCGCGTGTGAGCTTTTCCAATGCCTCGAATTGGGATGCGGCGTTGCATCCGTTGGTTGCGGCGATTGCTGTGGATACTGCCGTGACGCCGGAAATGCGTCGAATAATCGGCAATGAATTCGGAGATGACCTCAGCGCAGAGAGTTGCGTGCTCACCATTCAGACCTTCCTGCGCGAGAGATTCAATCGAATCGAACACGCTTATCCGTTGTTCAAGCGCACTCTTCGACCTGCAGCGAAGGTCTTCGAGAGCGGTTATGGCCATACGCTGGATTTGGCTGTGCTCTTTGCGGCTTTGGCGAGAGCCGCGGGGCTGGCCGCTGATGTCGCACTTGTCTTTTCCAATGTGTCCGATGTGCCGAGTCTGGATGATTTCTCGGAAGCGTTGGTGATTGTTCAGACAGATGGTGGTGAACGCCTTTTCGATGTGACGAAGCCTCCGAAGGAATGCTTGCGGGAGAGGCTGGGCGACGCTCAGATTCTTCGATTGAAATCGGGTGCCTCGCTGACTCCGGCACCCATGCCGTGGGCAGACCAGCCAACCTTCTCCGAGTTTCTCGTGAGTTGGAATCTGAAATCGGATAGTTCAACGAGCGGCGAAGGTGTCTGGCATTTCGGTGGTGCGCTGAATCACCTCGGCAAGATGCGCGACGGCAAGCTGGAGGAGCTTCTCACGGGCATGCTAAAGGGATTCTGGAAGGGAGTCACTGTTGAGGATGTCCGTGTGCGGACGATGTCGCCCCGCGAAAGTGAACTCGCATTTCACTTGCGTTTGCCTCAGGCGGGCGACACAGCAGGCGGCGTTCGCACTTTCTGTTTGCCTGACAACAAAGCCTATACGAATGCCGTGTTGCCCAAGAATGTGAATTTCGCAGAGGCAAAGAGACCTGTGCCGCTCTTTCTGCGCGCGCTTGGTGACTGGCATGTGAAGTTGCGTATGGAGTATCCTGAGGAATGGAGAACCATCCATCTGCCGATTGAAGTGAATGTGCAGAATGCGCAAGGGAGCTTTATCCAGACCGTGCGGACGGAAGGGAAGGTAATCACGGTCGAGCGCCGAATGCACTTCAGCGAGCGCACTATCGTACCCGAACGCTGGGGTGAGTTTCAGCAGATTGTGCAGCCTGTGTCGAATGTGAATGTCAACGCCGTTGTGTTTGAATAGACTGACCATGGGCTCCATGGACAGGCGAGGTTGGCCGAAATCCTCGTCCATTTTTCGGTGGAATTGCATCTGTGGTTTCCTTATATTTCTGCACCGTATTCATTCTTAGGAGCAAACCATGGATCATTCATTCACCCTCAAGAACCGCATGCCGTCCAGGATCGTGTTGGAGAAGGCCTTTCTCCATAGCGATTCTTCCTTCGACGGTGTGTTTTTCGTTGGCGTCCGTTCAACGAATGTCTTCTGCCGTCCTTCGTGCACGGCCCGCAAGCCACTGCGGCGAAATGTGGTGTTTTTCTCGACAGCGGCCGATGCGCTTTTCGCCGGTTTCCGTCCGTGCAAGCGATGTCGGCCCCTCAGCATCGGCGACAGACACCCGGAATGGGTCAAGCGATTGCTCGCGTGTGTTGATGCCCAACCTGAACGCAAGATCTTCGATCGCGACCTCTTCAAGATGGGAATTGAGCCCGCCCGTGCTCGCCGATACTTCAAAAAGCACTACGGGCTCACATTTCAGGCTTATTCGCGGGCGCGACGCATGGGAATCGCGCTCTCTCAGGTTCGCGAAGGGGCTCCCCTCGACGATGTAGTCTTGGGATTCGGCTACTCTTCGCATAGCGGCTTCCGGGATGCCTTCAAACGAGTCTTCTCTCTGCCACCGGGCAAGAGTCGCGAGCGCGATTGCATCGTCATGTCCATGACGGACGGACCACTCGGGCCGATGATTCTCGGCGCAACGCGTGACGGACTTTGTCTTGCCGAGTTCGCTGATCGCCGCATGTTCGAACGAGAAATCGCGGATCTGCGTCACCGTCTTGGATGCGCTATCGTTCCCGGCACGAATCCACACCTCCAGCATGCTGAACGAGAGCTTCGGGAGTACTTTGACGGGAAACGAACGGAGTTCACCGTTCCACTCGTCACACCCGGTTCTGCGTTTGACCAGAAAGTCTGGCGCAAACTGCGCACGACTCCCTTTGGCCGAACAGTTTCCTATCTCGAGTTGGCCAAGAGGATTCGAAACGATTCCGCCGCACGCGCTGTCGGCAACGCGAATGGCCATAACCGCATCGCGATTATCATTCCATGTCATCGCGTGACCAACCAGAATGGTCGGCTGGGCGGCTATGGTGGCGGTCTCTGGCGTAAACAGTGGTTGTTGAACCACGAACGCGATGGCTTCGCCTCGGCGAGTTCCGATGGGAGTGCAGCACAGCCCCGAGACTAGCGGCACCGCCTCTGTGGGTGCTATTTGCGTCGCAGGAGTCCGCTCCAAGCGGAGATGGCTTTCAATTGGAGAAGATAGTCAATGACTTCACCATTTGTCTTCGTGATCAATCCCGGTTCCACTTCCACGAAATTGGCTTTCTTCGACGAGCGAAAAAGCCATTGGGAGCACTCGCTCGAGCATCCGAGAGGAATCGGCGTGCATCCGAGAGATGTGCTCGACGAACGCACGCACGAGATAGCCAATCTCTTGGGTGACAAGCTCATGGATTGGAAGCCCTCGGCGGTTGTTGGACGGGGTGGACCCCTGCGGCCTCTCGAAGGCGGCACCTATCTTGTCAATGACAAAATGATTGATGAGCTTCTATCGGAGCAATGGTCAAATCATGCCTCGAATCTCGGGGCGCCACTCGCACGATTTTTCGCCGGGAAATGGGGCATCCCCGCTTATGTCGTGGATCCGGTGACGGTGGACAATTTCACGCCGCTCGCGCGCATCTCCGGCGTGCCGGAAATCGAGCGACGGTGTCGCTCACATGCGCTGAATATTCGCTCTTGCGCACATCTTGCGGCAGCGAAGGTTGGCAAACCCATAAGGCGCACCCACTTCATTATCGCGCACCTCGGCGGCGGAATTTCGGTTGCATGCGTTGAAGGTGGACGAATCGTGGATGTCAATGACGCGCTTCTGGGTATGGGGCCCTTTTCGCCGACACGCGCAGGAGCGTTGCCGATTGGAGCACTGGTTGAGATGGCGACTTCAGGCCAATACACAAAAGAGCAGCTCCTTCACAAACTAACTCGAGAGAGCGGTTTCATGGGGTATCTCAGTACCAGTTCGCTCGTGCAGGTGGAACAGCTTATCGAGCAAGGTGACGACGATGCAAGGCTCATCCGTGATACGATGATTTATCAAATCGCCAAAGAAATCGGCGCTTGCGCGGCCGTCCTCAAAGGGAAAATTGATGCTCTGATTTTGACCGGCGGCCTGGTACATTCGCATTCATTTCGCAAGGAATTGCGCTCGTATGTTCGGTGGCTCGGTCGCATCCTTGTATTTCCCGGCGAACGTGAGATGGAAGCACTGGCCGCGGGAGCTTTCCGCATATTGAAAGGTGAAGAAGAAGCCAAGGAATACTGAGGCGCGACGGACAAGGCAGGCCTTGTCCCTACTCATTTCGTTGTCGCAATGTTAGCGAATGGGATTTTTGTGGATATAACGGCGATGATTGTACAGATTTTCGCCGTCCTGAACGATGCGTTCCATGGAGTGTGGTTCCCCTCTGGAGTAATCAAACCGCTCTGTAGGGACAAGGCCTGCCTTGTCCAAAATATTCTATGAAGACGAACAGAAATCGAAGCGACGCCCTTTCCTCATCCGAGATGGTTTTGGCAAGGGCACGCGAAATGGCCGCGAAGCGAAAATCGGTCGTTGCCGTCGCCGGTGCTGAAGATGCCGATGTCTTGAAGGCGGTTGGCGAGGCTTATCGCGAAGGAATCGTGGATGCGTTGTTTGTGGGCGATGGTGAAAAAATCACACGCTTGCTTGGCGAACTCGAACTTCACGCACAACGCTTTCAAATCGAGAGCGCAAATGAGCCGAATGAATCCGCTGCTACAGCAGTTCGCGCCTGCGCCGAAGGCCGCGCCCACATTCTGATGAAAGGCAAGCTGCCGACCCCCGTTCTGCTCAAGGCCGTGCTGGCTCCCACAAGCGGTCTTCGACTGGGGCAAACGCTTTCGCATTGCGCTGTCTTAGATGTGCCCGGATATGAGCGGCTGCTCACTATAACCGATGGCGGCGTTCTGGTCGCACCCAACTTTGAACAGAAGCTCGCGATTATCCAAAATGTTGTTTGGGTATGCCATATACTCGGCATTGATGAACCTCGGATTGCGCTCTTGGGTGTGATGGACGAAGTCAATCCGGATTATCCTGCAACCGTGGAAGCGGCGGCCGTCGCTCGGGAAGTTCGGATTCGCGGCATCGCAAGATTCATCGAGGGGCCGCTCACCTTTGGCAGTGCAGTGCGAGGACTCCCGACAGAATCTTCGCGCCAGAGCGATGTCGCAGGCAAGGCAGATGTTCTTGTGTCCAACAACATCGAAGAAGGCAACATCGCCGCCAAGGCCCTCATCAATTTGCGCGGCGCGACCTTTATGGGCGTTATTGCGGGAGCGAAAGTCCCGCTGTCGCTTGTGTCTCGCAGCGACCCTCCACGAAATAAACTCGCATCGCTTGCGCTGGCTTCGCTTTTCGCCAGAGACGCCCCGTGACCTTCAACGAGCTTCTTCAAAAGACGCATGGGCGCGGACGCTTGGGTGTCGTCGGAACCGCGCAGCGAATCACTTCCGTCGCGGAGCGATGGCGACGCGAAGATGGGGAGGCGACGCATTTCAAAGGCGCCTTTCCTGCAGCCACTGACGCGGCTCTGGAGAGTGTGGCAAAGAATGAGATATCATTCCTTCTTCTCAATGGATTAGGTTTTCTGGACACAGTCCGCCTGTTGGAAGAGCGTGTGGACACCTCCCCGAAACCGCTTGTCGTGATGCAAGGCATCGAGGTGGAAACCTATCCGAAGACTCTGTGGATAGGCATTGCACCGCACTCGAAATGGGACAATTCGCCCGATGTTTCGAGAGGAATTTCAATGCTTGTCAAGGCTCTTCAAGTGCTCGGCGAGCCTGAACCTCGAGTCGCGCTGCTTTCCTGCGTCGAGACAGTATCTCCGGGAATTCCTTCGACGGTGTGGGCGGCGGAGGTTGCTCAGATGAGTCGGAAGGGTCAATTCGGGGCAGCGATTGTGGACGGACCGCTGGCCTTTGATTTGGCTATTTCACCCGAAGCCGTTCGAGACAAAGGTGTGCAAACTCGTGTGGATGGCCGCGCGGATTTGCTGATTCCGCCTGATTTGCATACTTACTGCTCACTTGTGGATGTCCTTCATCTATCGGGGGAAAGAAAATCGGCGGGACTTGTGTTAGGTGCGCCCTGCCCCATGGCGCTGCCGTGGCGCTATGCCGATGAAGAGGATATATGGCGAAGTGTGAAAGTAGCCAACCTCCTTTGTTTATGATATTGTATGATCGCCGTCGGGGGTCTCCAGGCCCACGATGGCGCTGTTGATTCGATTTGAGCAAGAAGAAGTGTGAAGCAGCCGACTTCCATGAAAGTGACCTATCCTCGAAGACGCATATTGGAAAGCATCCAGCCCTATGAACCTGGGAGACCTATCTCCGAGGTGCAACGGGAACATGGTCTCGAGCGCGTCATCAAATTGGCGTCGAACGAGAATCCTTTGGGGCCGGCTCCTCTCGCTGTGCAAGCGATTCAGCGCGAGATTTCGCAAATTTATCGCTACCCTGACGCGTCGGGATTTCATCTGCGCCAGAAGCTCGCGGCGCGTTTTGGCCTCGACATGTCGAACATCATGCTCGGCAACGGCTCGGTGGAAATTATAGACATTCTGTGTGTGGCCTTCTTGGATCCGGCGGATGAAATGGTAACTTCCGAGCGAGCCTTCTCGAAATATGTGATTGCCACGCGCTGGATGGGTGGCGTTCCTGTCTTGGCTCCGATGAAGAATTGGACTTTTGATTTGAATGCTATTTTCGAGCGCATCACCAACCAGACACGGCTGATTTTCATCGCCAATCCCAACAATCCCACAGGCACGCGCGTTTCCAACGAAGAGATCCATCGGTTTGTCAGCAGACTTCCTCATCATGTTGTGGTCGTGTTCGATGAAGCGTATTTTGATTACCTCGAACCCGAGGAGCGACCGGATACCCTTCGCTATGTGCGCGAGGGACGCAATGTGGTGATTTTGCACACTTTTTCGAAGGCCTATGGTCTGGCGGGACTTCGCATCGGCTATGCCTTGGCCCCGGTGCATCTCGTGCACGAGATGAATATCGTGCGTGAGGCGTTTAACATGAACCATCTTGCTCAAATCGCCGCGCCAGCGGCGCTCGACGATGAAGAATTCCTGCAGCGTTCCCGCGAACTCAATCGGCAAAGCAAACAGATGTTTCTCGATGAGCTGAACCGCCTCGGGTTGGATTATGTTCCCACTTGTGCGAATTTCGTCTTGATTCATTTCGATAGACCCGCTGCCAAAATCTTTCAAGCGCTCTTGCGTCGAGGAGTGATTACACGACCCATGCGCGGCTACCACCTGCCCAATTCCCTGCGTGTCACTTTCGGAACGCTGGAGGAAAACGAAGTCTTCTTTAGGACCCTCGAAGCCGCACTCGCGCAGCCAGTCGAAATGCCGAGCGCACCCTGACAACGGTCGCGCAAAGTCGCTCAAAGACGAAGAACCGAACGGTTACGATTTCTCGCACATTCTCTGAACACGAAACTTGCTTGCTCCCAGACCATCCGGACAAACACGGCGCTTGATATTCTCCCTTCACGAGGTTATATTTACTCTAATTTCATAGCAGAGCCGCAGGAATTTTTGTCGCCAACTGACGCTTGCGGCACGGAACATCATTTCACCCACATCAAGTAGGAGACCCCCGATGAAAGTCAAATTGTCCAGCGGTTACGAGATTCCCATCGAAAATCACAAAGTTCGCATCGTACAGCGGACCGATTTGGTGCCCGTCACTCGCAGATTGGAGGCCATCGCCGAAGCCGGCTACAACACCTTCCTGCTACGCACCAAAGATCTCTTTTTGGACATGCTCACCGACAGCGGCACCAACGCGATGAGCGACAATCAGCTCGCAGCGATGATGGTTTCGGACGACGCCTACGCCGGCTGCGCAAGCTTCTACAAACTGGCCGACGCGGTTAAGGATGTCCTGAGATTCGATCACACGATGCCTGTGCACCAAGGCCGTGCTGCCGAACATCTGCTGGCGAAGGTGTTCGTCAAGCCGGGCGACACCGTGCTGATGAATTATCATTTCACAACCACGAAGGCGCATTTCGAATTGGCCGGCGCGAAGGTGCTGGAAATTTACACCGACGAGATGATGAAGACCGAGAGCACACATCCCTTCAAGGGCAATCTCGATCTGCAGAGGTTCAAGGATTGCATCAAGAAGTTCGGCGCTGATAAAATCCCGTTTGTTCGGATGGAAGCCACGACCAACTTGGTTGGCGGTCAACCGTTTTCGCTGAAGAACTTGAAAGAGGTCAAGGAAATCGCTAGTGCGAACGGCATTATGCTGGTCTTTGACGGCAGCTTGCTCTCTGAGAACGCCTATTTCATTAAGATGCGCGAGCCGGGCTACTCGGGCAAGACGATTCAGGAGATCATCTGGGAATTGATGCAGTATGTGGATCTCTTCTACCTGTCCGCACGCAAGAGTACATCTGTGCGCGGCGGCATGATTTGCACGAACCGCAAGGAGTATTATGACCGGCTTCTCGATTGGCTGCCGGTCTATGAGGGCTTCTCCACCTATGGCGGGATGTCCACCAAGGAAATCGAAGCGATGGCGGTCGGCTTGCGCGAGATGACCGATGTCAATGTGGCGGGCGCGGGGCCGGAATTCATCGAATATTTCGTCAAGCGGATGGTCGAGTCGGGATTGCCTGCGGTTACCCCGCCGGGAGGTTTGGCAGCTCATTTGGACGCGAAGCGCTTCGTGTCGCATGTGCCTGTGAGCGGGTATCAAGCCGGTGCGCTCGCGGCAGCCATCTACATCGCCTCCGGCGTCCGTTGCATGGAGCGCGGCACGATTTCGAACGACCGCGCACCGGACGGCAGTGATGTCTATGCTGACCTCGAGCTTGCGCGCTTGGCCCTCCCTCGCCGCGTCTATACCATGTCGCACATCGAATATGTGGTGGACCGGTTGACTTGGCTCTACAAGAATCGCCAACTCATCGGCGGCCTGCGCTTCGTCCAAGAACCCAAGGTGCTGCGCTTCTTCTTTGGAAGGCTCGAGGCCCTCGACAAGTGGGACATCAAGTTGGCCGACGCTTTCAAAGCCGACTTCGGGCCCAATTACTGAGCGCTGTCCTCCACGGGGTAGAATACTCGCTGAGGCGGATCCCCTGAGCCGCCCGAAACATGACGAGGTAGGTGTCCTATAACTCGCCGAGGCGGATCCCCTGATCCGCCCGGAAAACAGGGGACAACTTGTGCTATGCCCCTCTCCCTTCACACCATAGACGCTTTCACCGACAAACCCTTCGCGGGGAATCCGGCGGGGGTATGTGTTCTCGAGCATGCGCTGCCCGACGAGCTGATGCAACAAATCGCGGCGGAGATGAATTTCTCCGAGACGGCGTTTCTCGTTCCGGAAAAGGATGGATATCGGTTGCGCTGGTTCACGCCCACGACTGAGGTCAACCTTTGCGGCCACGCAACCCTCGCCTCTGCGCATCTGCTTTTCCAATTGGGAAGACTGCCGCCGAACGCGATTGCGCGATTTCACACACGCTCGGGTCTTCTCACAGCGCGCCGAGTCGGCGACAATATCGAACTCGATTTTCCCGCCTCTCGCGTGAGCCCGGCGGTCTTTCCACCGAGTACGATTCCCCTCTTGGGCACAACGCCGGTCTGGTACAGCACGAACGAGTACTGGCAGCTTGCCGAACTCGATTCGGAGCAGACTGTGCGCAACTTGTCGCCCGATATCCGTTCGCTGAATTCACTTGGGCTCGGCCATTTGATTGTTACTGCCAGCGCAGCGACGCCCGGGCTGGATATTGTGTCTCGCGTTTTTGTTCCTGCAGTGGGCATTGACGAAGACCCTGTCACTGGTGCCGCTCACTGCGCCCTCGCTCCCTACTGGTCCGCGAAATTGGGGAAGACCACGCTTTCAGCTTATCAAGCGTCGCGTCGTGGCGGCTACCTTGAGATCGAAAATTGCGGAGAACGCGTGCTTTTGCGCGGCCAGGCCATCACCGTTATGGACATCCACCTCAGGAATTGATGCGAACAGCGTACCAGACACCGTAGCGCCCAGCTTGCTGGGCACAACAGCCTGACAAAGCGCGCTACCTTGTACGAAATGAATGGAGGAGCGCGCTCTGAATCGAAACATTTTCAACCGAGCGGGGCACGTGCAGGCGTGTGACGCCGCGAGAAGGAGGTCTGCCGTGAATTCTTTCTCTGCAAAACTTCTGATAGCTATGCTGGCTGCGACAATGATGGCTGCACCGGCTTTGGCTGAGGTTATCTTTCTGAAGAACGGCAAGAGAATTCAGGGTGAAATTGAGAGAATTAGGAATACTAAGATCGCAATTCGCCTTGCCGCTGCCTCTAATAGCTTCGGTGCCTGGGTAGGCTCTTCCTACCGGCACGTTCACATCAAGGACATTGACTTTGTCCTCGTGAATAACTGGGCAGTGATTAAGCCTGATTCTTTGCAGAGGATATTCGAACGGAATCGAGGCCATGTAGTTCCCCTCAGCCAAATGTACGGCAGCGAAAGGGAACAACTCGATAGTGTTCTGGAGCAACGTGAAAAGGCTATCGCTCTATTCCAAAGATCTCAACTACAGGACGAAAACTCGATCAACTTGGGGGTAGGGATGGGAATACCCTACGGGGGAATAATGGGAATGAACCTTGATGGCAATATCGTTCGCAATTTCAATATTTCGGTGGGAGCCGGGCGATTGTTCATTGCTGAAACTGGCAGCGCTAATTACGGCTATAATTTTGGTGGCAAATTGTTCCTCGCTCCGTTCGAACAAGCGTTCAGATCGAGGATTTCCGCCTACTATGGAAATAACGGCGTGCAGGTACAGGAGAAGATGATGTTTCTCCCGTGGTCGTCACCGACTAAGCGGGTAGAAATCACCAGGAGGTACTATGGAGTTTCCGTTGGTTTTGGAGCTCAATGGATGTGGGGAAGAACCAAAAGAAATGGACTTGATTTTGACATCATATACATTGTGACGGACGGTGGCTTGGGCAATGCGGCCCAGAAGTTGCGTGACGAAGGCTACGATGTGCAAGAATCTCGCATAAAGGTCTCGTTTGGTGTTCGTTTCGCATTCTAGAAATCATCTCAAGACAATCGGACGAGTAGAAGGTGCAGATGAACGCATCCCGGTCGGCGCGATCCATAAGTAGTTTTCTTCACATGATGATCCGATCTCCACCGTCGGTTTCTGCCGTAGCACGAAGACAGCTCGTGGGACGCATCTGGCCGGCCCTCTTGCATCGCGGCCTGCCCAAATCAACTAAAGGATGGATTCATGACCCCGGTGCGAGACTGCGGGATGTGTCAGTCCATTCCGCGTGCGCCTCGTTCGACACAGTGAGCAGTGTTCAAAACATCCAAAATATCCACCCACCATTCATAGGAGCATGAAATGAAGCAACTGCGAGCCGCGGTTCTGCGACCGGAGGAATTACCCACGAAATGGTACAACATTCAACCCGACCTGCCTGAGCCGCTGCCGCCGCCGCGAGGCGATGCGCAACTCAAATCGCTGCCGGATTTGATGATTGGCGAATGTCTCAAGCAAGAATTTTCGACCGAGCGATGGATTGACATTCCCTATGAACTGCAGCAGATTTACATCCAAGCGGGGCGGCCACGACCTCTCTATCGCGCGCTCAATTTGGAGAAAGCGCTCGGAACACCCGCTCGGATGTATTACAAATCGGAGTTCTACAGCCCGACGGGAAGTCACAAAGTCAACACGGCACTCGCGCAATGCTTCTATGCGCGCGAGGCGGGCTTCGAGCGGCTTACGACGGAGACGGGAGCCGGTCAGTGGGGCACGGCGCTTTCCTACGGTTGCGCGCTGATGGGATTGAAATGCACCGTCTATTGGGTTCGAGCGGTTTATCGCTGGAAGCACGAGCGCCGCAATCTGATGCAAATGTACGGCTCTGAAGTTTTCGCCAGCCCCAGCAACAAAACGGAAGCCGGCAAAGTTCTCTGTTCCAAAGATCCCGAGCATCCCGGCTCGCTCGCCATCGCCATATCGGAAGGTTTGGAGGCCGCGAGGGGTGACAAGAAGGTGGCCTATTCGCTCGGCTCGGTGCTGAATCATGTTCTGATGCACCAGACAATTATCGGCTTGGAAACGCAGAAGCAATTCGAAATGTTCGGGGATTATCCTGATATGGTGATTTCTTGTTTGGGTGGCGGCAGCAACTTTGGCGGCTTCGCGATTCCGTTCTTGGGCGATGTGCTGACGAAGAAAAAGAAAATCAAATTCATCGCCGCGCAGAGTCAAGCGGCTCCGAATCTGCAAGGCGAATATCGCTACGACTACGCCGACCATGCGGAGATTACCCCCGAGCTGAAGATGTACACCCTCGGTCACAAGACCGACTTCCCACCCATCAAAGGGGACGGGCTGCGCTATCACGGCTGCTCGCCCATCATCAGCTTGCTGCGAGACAAGGGTTACATTGACACAATCGCGTATCCCGCCGATGAGAAGCATGTCTTTGAGAGGACGCGCGAGTTTCTGCGTGCCGAGGGATTCTTGCCCGCGCCCGAATCGGCCTACAGCGTGGCCTGCGCGATAGACGAAGCGATGAAGTGCAGAGCGAGCGGCGAAGAGAAATGTATCGCCTTCAACATCAGCGGTCACGGCTTCCTCGACATCATCGGCTACAGCGCCGTATTGGGATTGACCATGGATTAGGCGGACGCGATTGTCTCCTTGACAAATAGAGAGTTTGTTTGTATCCTTGATGTGGTCGGCTACAGCGCAGTTCTTGGATTGGCGATGGATTGAACAGAGCTGTACCTCTGAAGGACCGCGGAATTTAGAAAGAAATAGACCACGATGACGAAAGCAAAACTTAGTGATATCAGTTGCTGGAACGGCAAACAGGAATCGATCTTTGAGTCCGCTGTCTGGACACCTAGCGAGGCCAACGAATTGAAATCTCCAAGGGGATACTCAAATTGGTCCGCTTTCCACAAGTACTGGGGGAAGAAACCCACAGAATGCTTGGCTTTCGTTATCGAGCAGCTTAGCAATAGAGGAGACATCGTCGTCGACCCATTTATGGGTTCGGGTCTCGTGGCGCGTGAGACCGTTCTTCGAGGACGCAGGTTCATCGGCATTGACATAAATCCAATATCTATCGAACTCGCTCGCTTTTATCTGCAACCTCCACCACTGGACTCCGTGACAAAGGTAATGAAGCAGCTGCAACGGGATGTAAAGCCAGCAATACAGAATACCTATAGGACAAGAACAGGAGATGTAGCTTCGCATTACCTGTGGGAAGGTGAAGAAATGAAGTCCGTTTGGGTGATCTCGAATGACCGCCAGCGCAAGGAACTTCCTCCTTCTGAGTGGGATATTGGACTCGCTTTTCAATACGATGATTGCACTTCACGCTTCATAAGACCCATTCAATTTTTTGAGAACCCGAGGATCAATTCGTCACCCACAATGAACCTATCGAGTCTATTCACTGGTAGGGCGTTACACAATATTGATCTTCTTCTCGAGCACATTAATCCATTGCCTGATTCCGTTCGGCGGGCCTTCATGCTTGCTCTTACGTCAGCTTCTGGTCAAATGTCCAAGATGGTTTTTGCGATCAGTCAAAGAGGAAAGACAAATGGCTCCACATCTGACAGAATTGAGGTTGGAAGTTGGGTGATAGGATTCTGGAGGCCAAAGCTCCATTTTGAGATCAACGTATGGAATTGCTTTTGGAACCGCTATCGGCGACTGTTGAAATGCCTGTCAAATGATCAGATTCAAGGGCGCGCACATATATGCAACACAGTGGATCACATCATGGACGCCAAAGGGAATTGCACTCTCCTCGTTAACGATGCAAACGACGCACTAGCTGGTATGCCGGACAAATGCCTACCGCTGGTGGTGGCTGACCCTCCACACGATGACCGGATTCCATACCTCGAACTGAGTGAGATCTGGAATGCCATAATGGGCTTCCGTCCGCAGTTCGACAAGGAGATTGTGATCTCGAACGCTAAGGAACGTGGGAAGACGCACGGGATCTATATACAGGAAATACGGAGGTTTTTCAACCAAGTGTCCCGCGTGTTAGTAGATGGAGGCTTCTTGGCTTACTTCTATAATTCTCGGGACGAGGAAAGCTGGCAGCATATTAGAGATAATCTGTGCGCAGGAACCCGTCTGAAATATCGAGGATGCTTCCCGATGGAGTATTCGGCCCACTCGGTTGTACAGGACAACCGAGACGGAGCACTTAAGAACGACTATGTTCTGATCTACCAGAAGGTTTCGGAATCAGGCATCGAAAACCGCGGCCTGGGCAGGATAGAGAAACTGGAATGTTGGTCGCGAGATCACCCGGTTAGGGTTAGGAGCTAAGGTATGCCATTCACTTTCAGAGAGGCTGAAAGAGCCTTCCGAGACGATAGGATTTCCGACCTGGCATCGGACGCTCAGGGGCTTCGTTTCCTCAAGCTTCGCTCATTATCCAGGCGCGAACACATGGATCGGCTAATTGCGGATCATCGGCTTCAGATAAGTGCAAATGCAAGGGAGTTGCTCGAGGCAATTTTCGACTCGAACGTGACGATTTCGCAGATCGAATCCACAATTCGATCCATTTATTCCGAAGAAAGAACCCAGCGACAAACTGCTGAAGAACAGCTCGTCGCTGAACTCTACCGAATGGCCACGTTTGATTGGGGTGGTCTTCATCGGAACAGTCTCGAGGAGACCATCGTTAACGACTATGTCAAGAGGATTCGGTCGTACGACGAGCTTGAGCAGAGAATCGAAAACGAGCTCCGTAGGAGTATGCGAGGTTATGTTCTCTGTTCGTGGTACAATCATTGGACGTCAATCATTATTGAAGACGTGTTCAAGGATCATCAACGAGTTCTCCCTGCAGTTGGACTCATAAAGAAAGTTGATTTCTTCATTGATGATATTCCCTTTGACTTGAAGGTAACGTATCTCCCCGAAGGATTTGTCAAGGATATCAGGTCCAATAGAGGATTGCGTCCGGAGATTACTGAAATGAGGAGTGCCGCGAGGCGTCTCGGATTGCACATAGACGCTACCTTGCCAGAGTCGAGACTCCTCGAAAACCTCTGGGCTCAACTCAACGATCATCCGAGCAATGCTGCGCAGACGCTCATAGGAGAACTGCGTCGCGTAAGATTAGAGATTCTCAATGACGCCATGGCCAATCCTGAACTTCTAATCAAATGGCTTTACGAGAATCAGGGCGTTCGGCGTTTCGACTCTTCCAATCGTCTCTTTTTAGTGCTCGTAGATCGTAACGATTTCTTTTCATCATGGAAGCTCAAGCGCGCTAAGGCGCTTCTCGTGAGCAGGATTCACAGAGACCTCACTGATATGCCCTGTCCTCCAGGACGGCAGATCAACTTTCTATGGCAAGGAACCAACTACGCAGCACGCTCTGATGCAATATTCATCGCACATGATACTGCATGATAGTAAACCCTCTTCGCACCGCGGTGAATCGCGATGGTCTACTGGCAAAGGTCGGAAGTGAACAAATGGACCCAACATTCAAAGAGAAATTCCTATCCCGCTGGCGGAAGTATTTCGATGGGGCGGGGCTGCCGATTACTTTTGAATATACGAACGAGGAGCGCGATGCG
>DYHQ01000037.1 GCA_020724065.1 Candidatus Puniceispirillum sp.
CTCAAAACTAATGAAAAACATTAAGACAGCTGTGGTCTGGAGACCCGCCTCGGCGAACAGCCTGTCACCACGGCAACTGGTTGAGGTCAACATTGCCGCCGGAGAGAATTATCCCGACGCATTTACCAGAAATCGAAACCTTATTTTCGAGAAGGGCGGCGATGGTAACGGCGGCAGAGGGCTCAATGACGATTTTCATTCGCTCCCAAATGAGGCGCATGCCCTCGATGATGGCGGCTTCGCTGACCGTGACGATGCTGCAATCGTGCGTGCGAAGAATGGTGAAAGTCCGCTCGCTAAGTGTCGCGCGAAGTCCGTCTGCGATGGTAATGCTGCTTGTCAGAGGCATGAGCTCTCCTGCCCGCAGAGAGCGGTAAGCGTCGTCAGCGGCTTCGGGTTCAACACCGATTAGTTCAATGCGTGGCGCAAGACCTCGCGCAGCGATAGCAGTTCCGCTCATAGGCCCTCCGCCACTGACCGGTGCCATAATCATATCGAGGTCGGGAATTTCTTCCAAAAGCTCAAGGGCCGCCGTTCCTTGACCCGCAATCACTTGTGCATTGTCGTAGGGATGAATGAGTATCGCGCCCGTTTTCTCGACCACTTCGGCCAGCACAGTCTCTCGCGCCTCAAGAGTCGGTTTGCAGAAGGTAATCGCGGCGCCGTAGTCTTTCACCGCGGCGATTTTGATTTTCGCGGAATTCTCGGGCATAACGATGTGAGCTTGGATTCCTCGCAGTTTCGCGGCAAGCGCAAGGGCTGCCGCATGATTGCCCGAGGAATGCGTGGCGACGCCGAGCCGAGCCTCTTCTTCCGAGAGCGAAAAGACGGCGTTGCACGCGCCTCGAAATTTGAATGCCCCAACCTTCTGAAAATTCTCACATTTGAAAAACAATCGTGCGCCGAATCGTTCATTCAGAGTTGCGCATGTGAACACTGGCGTACGATGAGCGTAAGGCCGAATTCGCTCAGCGGCTTCTTGAATATCTTCAAATGTGGGAATCTCTAACATTGTGCACATCGCCAAGAAAAGGATCGGCTGCAACCCTCGATTGAATCGGGGGCGACACCGCGAGACTGGGCTGAGAAGACGGTACTGCTAAGTTTGCTCTACCTTGCCTGCTTTCTCCAGAAGCATCTCGGCGACCAAGAACACAAGCGCAAGGACAAGAAAGGTTTTCCAGAGTTCGCGGCCGAAACGGCTTTCGAGAATCGCTTCGGTAAGGTTGGAGGATTTGATGTTTCGTGTGACTTTCCCGCCCCAGAGTTTTTCGGGATCTTCGATGGGCAGGGTGCCGATATCGGTTTCCAAAGCCGGAACATTTGCCGCCAGTCGAGTGACTTCTCGGTTATCCTGTTTCAATTGATAAATGCCGCACTCTTTCAAAGGTGGGATGGGGTATTCGTAGCCTGCCGGAATTGCCCGAGGAATAATTTGAAAGCTCTCATTCTCACCTGTCAATTCCGCAGGCGCGGTGGGAGCCATTCCCAAGCGCTGAATCGTGGCGGCCTGGCCGACGGCGAATTGAAATGCTTCACTGCTTTCGGCAATCCCTGAGAGGTAGGCTGCCAAACGCACCATGAGCGGAGAGAAGATGCCGGCGCGGTACAGGTCTGACCAAGTCGGCTCCGGCGAGCTGGTCAAAAGCACGGCATGCCCACGGCCAACACGCGCTTCCATGAGAAACGGAATGCCTACGCCGGTGGTGATAATGGTCAAGGCGTTGGAACTCATGGTGCGAACGAGTTTGCTTATTGTGGGCGAGACAGATTTCGGCGCTTCCTCGAAAAGACCCTCGAATAGAGGGTGTGCCCAATCCACTTGAGCCCATTGCGTGGATGCGCCCGGTTCAGCCCAGACATCGCTCAGCGTGGGCAAGCCCAAATCCGGTAGCCAATCATTGTGAGCGCGCAAATCAGCGTCGGGGCCGAGCATCACGAACACTCCCTTGCCCGATTCCACAAACGCACGAAGGCGAGCACCGACTCCGGCACTAAAGGCCGGAGCATCCACAAGAAAGAGAGCATCAAGGAGACTCCAGTCGGATTGTTGGAATGTGTTGGGAGTCAGTAGTTCGACCTGCACGAACGCATCGGGATTTCCGCTCGGATTCAGGGCCAATGCCGTGTAGGTCGCGGCGGAGCCCGCCGACGCAACGAGCCCTACCTTCACTCTTTCCGGAACTCTCAACACGAAATGTCGTTGATCATCCAGGGGCAAATCATCGCCCGCTTCCAGTTTCACATAACCGCCGAGGTTTCCTGCTTGTTCAGGCACGAACCGAAATTCAATCGTCTTCGTTTCACCGGCGGTGAAGGAAGCCGTCTGACTTGCCACACGCCGACCTTCCAGAAAAACGCTCACGAGTCGCTCGGGCAGCGTATGGTCGGAGCCATTCTTCAAAGTCGCTTGCAGCTCAACAGGCCGCCCTGGCATAATCAGACGAGAGAGAACTTGGATATCCGTGACACCGACATTCCGGGCGTGCTCGTCGTCAACCGGCAGCAGAAAAAGCTTCACATCGGGCGGGAAAAGCGGGCCGTCCGGCAATCCTTCAGGCCACGCTGAAACACTGAAGTCCGACAGAACATAGATCTCGCGGTGCAGATTCTTTGATTGCAGTATAGATGTACGTGCCCATTGGAGCGCTTTCGGCAAATCCGAGCCACCACTGGTGACGCGTGTTTCGGAGATGGCCTCGCGCAGCACCCGGAATTGCCCTGTGGGTTCGGGAGGGAAAGCCACGGGCTCTGCATCCGCCCAGAGGATCTGCGCGTCATCGCCTTCTTCGAGAAGCGAGAGGATCTCCTGTGCGCGCGCCGAGGCTTCTCGGAAGCGAGTGCCTTCAGGCGTTTCCGTTCCCATCGAAGTGCTCCGATCCATCAGCAAAATGACGCTGGTGCGTGCGTGCACTCCCGGCAGAATACCCGGAGACGACCGAATCACCGGGCGTGCAATGGCCAATACCAGTGCGACAATAGCGAGAGTGCGCAAGATAAGCAGAAGAAGTTGGCGCAATTTCAATTGGCGCATGCGCTGCCGCTGAAGCTCTTTCAAGAAGCGAAGTGTGGGGAAAGGAATGCGCTTCAACCTTTGCCGTGTAAGGAGATGAATCAGAATCGGCAAAAGCCCAAGGGCCAAGCCAAAAAGGAGGGCGGCGTTCAGGAAGGTCATTTCGACTTCATCAGTTGGAGTTCAATCAGGTGAACAAGCAGATGGCCGCAGAGCAAGTGTCCTTCTTGCACGCGCTGACCATTCGGAGAGGGAATGTGCAAGGCATGGTCCAGGTAGGCGTCGAGAGGAGTCTCATTATGACCCAGAAAACCAATATTCACGCCCTGTTTCTCGCGCGACGCTTTCGCTGCCTCGATGAGATTGGGTGAGCGCCCGCTTGTTGAAAGAAGAAAGAGCACATCACCACGGCGCAGGTGAGCCTCCAGTTGTCGAGCAAAGACCGTCGCGAAACCGAAGTCATTGCTGCAAGCGGTGAGGACGCTTGTATCGGTAGTCAGAGCCAACGCGGCAAGAGCCTGTCGCGGAGAATCCGCGGAGAGCCTCACGACGAGTTCCGTTGCCAAATGTTGGCATTCCGCCGCCGATCCGCCGTTGCCGCAGAAGAAAAGGCACCCGCCCTGACGGAGCGCGTCAGCGCTTATCATCGCAATCTGTACAAGGTCGTTCAGGCAGCGCTCTTCCATGAGACCGTGCATCGCCGTGGTCTCTTGAAGTGCCGCCCGCAATATGTCCGCGAATTGGGAATTGGATTTCACAGTCGCATTCCTTGCATTCTTGCGTCTATTGAGGTTTGGTCACGAGCGCCGGAGAATCCCCGACGGCGCGTGCGAGAGAAAAGCGGGCAATCGTCAAGTCATAGAGGGCGCGCAACCGATTGACTCGCGCCATGTTCACCTGCAATTCAGCATCGAGCAATTCGAGCTGAGTGCTCAGGCCGCTTTCATAGCGCACCTGCGCGATTTCGTAGCCCTTTTCCGCTTGAGCGAGGTTTTTCTCTTGCACCTCCAGAGCCTTCAACGCACGATTCACTTCATCGTGGGCCCCCTCGACTTCATTGCGGATGGTCTGGCGCAGATCGGATTCCTGATAGTCCAGAGTGCGCAAATCGGATTGGACCTGTTCAATTCGAGCCGGCGTTGCAAAGCCGTTGAAGAGCGGAATCGAGAGAATGAGTCCTGCCGCGGTGCTTCGTGTCCACTCGTAATTATCGAACTTCCAGTCAGCGGCCTCTGTTTGCCAGGTGACGCTCGCAGAGCCGTAGAGCGACGGCCAGTAGAGGCTTCGCCTCTCAATAGCAAGCAAGCGGCGCTGAATCATCCGCTGATGTGTCACCGCCTCAAGCTCGGAGCGTTGTGTCAAGGCGCGCTCAACGGCCTCACCAAGTGGCTCCGGTGGCGCTCGATTGGCTTCAAAAGTCCCTGCGAGTTCGAGAGAGTCTTCGGGGGAGAGCCCTAACAGAAGCTGCAGTTGCAGAAGAGCTTGTCGGAAACCATTCTCTGCTTCCAACACGATGGGTTCCCAATTGGCTGCGCCGACCTCGGCTCGGATCTTGTCATATTCGCTGACCGTGCCTTGTTCGAAGAGCAATTTTGTGCGGTCGCGGTGCTTACGGGCTTGCTCGAGAGCCTGATTCTGCACACGCGTGAGTTCTCCCGCTAAGAGAGTCCCGAAATAACTTTGAGCAAGCCCAAGTCGTAAGTCCTGAAGTGTCTGGCGGTCAATCGCCTTGGAAAGTTGGAGATAGCTTTTGGCAACGCGCAATGCCAAGCCTATCTTTCCGGCGACATAGATAGGCTGCTGCAATTCAAGGATGCCTCGGTAGGAATTGTCCAAGCCAATTTGTATGGCCATCGTAGACACCCGACCTGTCGAGTCGGTTATACCCATGTAGAACACCGGTAATTCGATATTCCGGGTATAAAGGCCCGTCGCCGAAATGGAGGGCATTGCCGCGCTGTATGCCTCGCGCACTTTCTGACGAGCCTTCATGACTTCTTCCCGCGAGCGCAAGAGAACGCGATTTTGTTCAAGTGCGAGTTGCCAGGCGTCATCCCAGTCAAGACGCCGTTGAGAAGCATACGCGGCAACGGTTCCGAGCAAAAGCATTCCCAATAGAAGGCTGAAGTGGCGAAACATAATGTGCATCATTTTATCAACCGCACTGCAAAGTCACCGTTCCCTCATAACCAACTACTCAAAAGGTTGTCTCGTTTTTCTGCACTGGTGCTCCCCGCAAAAAGGCAGGCTTGTGGAGCGGTCGTAGCGCCCAGCTTGCTGGGCCACAATGCTGCGTTATTATGAGATTTCATAGCCCAGCAAGCTGGGCGCTACGAGTTCAGGGACTGCCCCAGCTGGCCCTCAAGACCGAAAGTTCGACATTGCCGGTTTGGAGGCCGACAGCGGCGGAACCATTCTTGCACAAACGACCGCTTAGGCGACGACGGAATAGCCCCCATCCACGACCAATGTGTGCCCGACAACAGAGTCGGCCAACGGACTGACCAAGAAAAGGACCGCATCAGCGATATGTCGCGGCTCCACAAGGCGACCGACGGGACTATGTTGACGGGTGTGGGCCACCATCTCGTCACGGTTCGGGAAAAACTTGAGGGCATCCGTTTCCACGACGGCGGCAGACACCGCATTTACAATGATGCGCCGAGGCGCCAATTCGACTGCGAGATGCCTCACGACGGATTCGACGGCAGCCTTTGATGCGCCGACCGCTGTGTAATAGGGCAGAGCGCGTACCGCGCCCAGGCTGGATACGGCCACGATTTTGCCACCGCGCTCGTCCATCAGCTTGACCGCGTGTTGCACCAGATGGAGAAAGGCGGCGGCATTGATGTCCATGGTCCAGTGGAAATGGCGAGGGGTAATCTCGAGTGCTGGTTTCAACACGCCTGAGGCGGCATTCGAGACGAGAATATCGAGTCGGCCCCAGGCTCTTCCGATCTCCTCGAAGAGATGCAAGACATCATCCTCTTCCGCCACATTCCCCTTGAAAGTCTTTGCTTCGACACCAAAGGCGCGTATCGCATCAGCAGTCTCCTCGGCGGCGGAGCGTCGGTGCAGATAGTGGATCACCACATCTGCGCCGGCCTCACCGAGACGCAAAGCAATGGCTCGACCGATCCCACGGGATCCGCCTGTAACCAGCGCACGCTTGCCGCGCAGGCTGATCTCTGTAATCGCTATTGGAACTCCTTGCCGACTCTCTTTAGAGAGATCGGCTATGTTTTGGTAACTTTGCCATAGACGACTCCGAGCACCCCTCCGACAATGACCGTCGCGATAAGGCCGAACAAGCTCTGAAGAAAGAGCAGAGCACCGGGCAGCGGTTCAACGGACCAGCGAATGAAGAAAACTGGAAGATTCAGCAAGAGGCCAATCCACAGGCCGTATCGAATCCCCTCGGCCAGCCCGCCTTCGCGAAGGCCTTTCGTGTAAATGGCGCAGAACAGCAATGAAAAAAGAAGCTGACCCAGAATCATCGCCCACATTCGGGCGCCCATTTCAGATTGGCTGAGCCAACGGTCGGCAGTCTGTTCGTAGTAGCCCATGAGAATCGTGCCATGGATGAGAAGATCAAGAAGGAAAACAAGGATCCAAACGATGAGACTTGCCAAGAGCCATTTCTTGAAGTTCATAGTACCTCCTATGAAATGATTTGAATGCCCTCCCCTTCGAGGGACCTACCGATTATGGCCGACCACTTCATTCCAGCATTCCACAGCTTGTGGACGGCTTCTTTGGCTTGATTTTCTGGCAGCACAGCCAAAAGTCCTCCGGATGTCTGCGCATCACACAGCAACAGAATCTTGTTCTCTGCGAAATTCTCGGGATAAGAAACAAATGCTTGCAGGTATTCACGGTTCGCCCAAGTTCCCCCGGGGAATGGGCCGGTCTCAGAAAGAGAGTGAGCAAGCTCAAGAATGGGCACCTTTCCCATCGTCATTTCAAGCTTCACCTTCGAGGTGCGAGCAATCTCGGCGGCATGACCGAGCAGACCATTGCCCGTGATGTCTGTGCAGGCATGGACATCAAAATGCGACAGGATTTCGGCGGCGGCACGGTTGAGTTCCAGCATGACTTGAATCATGGGCCGTGCGGTTTCCATGCTGATTTTGCCTGCGCGCAGCGCTGTTGAAATAATGCCACTGCCCAAGGGTTTCGTCAGCACCAACGCATCTCCGGGCCGAGCGCCCTCATGCGTCCACATCGTGCGAGGATCAATCAATCCCGTAACCACGAGACCGTACTTGGGTTCGGGATCATCCACGGTGTGTCCGCCTGCGACAACGACTCCCGCTTCGCGCGCTTTGTCCGCTCCGCCGCGAAGCACCTCGCACCAAAGCTCCATCGGCAGCTTCTTGGGAAAGCAAGCGATGTTCAACGCGAAGAGCGGGCGACCATTCATGGCATAGATGTCGGAAAGCGAGTTGGCCGCCGCAATGGCGCCCCAAGTATAGGGATCGTCCACGACGGGCGTAAAGAAATCCACCGTTTGGATAACCGCTTCGCCCGACGGCAGCCTGTAAACGGCTGCATCGTCGTGTGTGCGAATCCCTACGAGAAGATTCGGGTCAGTAGTCGCCGTGACACAGCTCAAGAGTTTGTCCAGCTCCGCCGGACTCATCTTTGCCGCTCAACCGGCGCAGTGACTAAGCGTCGTCAAACGAGGTATTTCACTCTTGGTCTGAGACATGCCCTTCGACTGAAAAGATAACTACGATGGTCAACCATTTGGTTCGTGATGACGATTCACAAGTGTTTTAGCGACGACAGCGAATTGGAAGTTCCCTTCCCCAAGGAAGCAAGGGGAGAAATCGCTATATGATAAAAGATTTTCGCGTGAAAAACAAATCCGATTGGATTGCTCAAGCCTTACAGCTTGGGATAGAGGCGGCGGTAGGCCGCGGCATTCTGGAGAACGCGCTTGACAAAGAGTCGTGTTTCGCGGTAGGGAATGTGCTCGACAAAAACATCCGTTTCACCGCCAAATTCGGCGTCCCAAGCCAGTGCCGCGCTTTCACCGGCGTTGTAGGCCGCGAGCACAAGCACGGAGTCTCCGGAAAATCTCTCGAATAGCTCTGCAAGATACGCCGTACCCAAGGTAATATTGTATTCCGCGTCCACAAGTCTGGCAGAGGAGGAAGGGAGGCCAAGCTGAAGTGCAAGGCGCTGAGCGGTCGCTGGCATCAACTGCATGAGACCAATGGCACCGGCGCCTGAGACGACTTCCGCTTGGAAACGGCTCTCTTGACAGATCAGTCCAAGAACAAAATGCGCATCGAATGGCTGAGCCAAGGTATATCTCCCAACGATATCATCAAAATCGAGCGGATAGGTAATGCGCCAGAAAAGATCGGGCACCTTTGGGCCGCCTTTCAGCAGAATGAACAGCAAGTGGTCGCGGATGACCAGCCAGGCTTGGTCTCGGGCGCCGACATCTTCCAGAAGGGCCGCTCGTTGCCACCACAGACCCGGACTCTCGCCGATTTCGCTTTGGACGGCGGGCCACTCGCGCAACGCCAAGTCCGAAAGCCGCAGATGTTCCAAAAGACAGAATTTTGCCAAGTGCGGCGTCGTTGCTGCCTCGTCTGCGCATGTGAATGCTTCCCAAGAAGACGCGTCTCCTTGAGGCCACACGAGGGTATCGAGGCGCGGCTTTGAAGCCGACAGAATGGCATAATAGGAATATGGAAAAGAGACTTGCGTCTGCTGAAAAAGCTCGCTCGCGCGATAAGAATCCTTCATTTTCTCAAAACAACGGGCACGCCAATAAAGCGCGGCGGGGTCATAGTCGGACTCCTCCGCGATTTCTCCAAGCTGCGCCCACACCCTCTCCGCCTCACCAAAACGCGAGAGATCCCACAGCACCCAACCCAGACGCCAGAGCGCTTCCAATTGAATTGAATTCCCTTCGGAAAGGGCGACAAGTCTTTCGAAGATCGGGCGGGCAGCCTCGAGATCTTTCGCATCGGTATAGAGGATTCCAAGAAGTTTGAGGGCATCCAAGAGCCGGAGGGAGTCGCCCCCTCGTTCAATCACCTGCTGGAAGTTCGCAATCGCCAAGCTGTCCTCACTGCGCAAATAGGCCGAACGACCGAGGTTGAAGGAAACATCATTTGCATGCGGGCTGTCCGGAAACCTGCGCCGGTGTTCAGAGAAGACGGCGATGGCCTCCCTATGCTTGCCTGTCGTGGCGAGTAGCGTTCCCTTCCAGTAGAGAAGAGTATCGTCAAAGCTCGAGGAATGAGGCGCGGCCAAAAGCTCTTCCACCCATGAGAGAGCCTGTTTGTACGCGCGCACCCGAACCAGCGTTTCCATGCGCTTGACAATTTCGTCATTGCTCCGAGGCCGCGGCTCAAAAGCGTAGAATCGTTTGAAAGACAGAAGCTTTAGCTCGGCTTGCTTTCCTGTTTCCGAAGTGGGATCCAGAAGCTCAGCGCGGTACAGGCATTCGACGGCCTCTTCATATTCCTGAAGAAAAATCCGGGCGGATGCTTCAATGAGTTCCACTTTCTGGCGATACGCGCCATCGGGAAATCGTTGGCGGTGCAAAGCTGCCAAGCGAATCGTTGAATCAATAAGCCCCTTGTCGAGAATAAGACTCGCCAGATTCCACAAGGCTTCTTCGGTGAGAATTGAGACGGAATCCGAGGCCAAACGCGCAAAGCACTCCGCCGCATCGCTTGTGCGATTCCTTTCTTGATAAGCCCGAGCCTGCAGATAGGTAGCCCAATCCCCAAGTGGCTCCGAGATGCCCAGGGCAATCGCCTCGTGAACGCCATCGAAATCGCGGCTGTCCAAGGCCATTTTGGCCAGGAGGAAATTCGCTTTCCGCGCCAATTCATCGTCTGGATTTTCACTGAGCGCTATGAGCATGCTGCGCGCACTGGCACTGTCTCCGATGCTTACCTTCTCCCAAAATGCAGCCAAATAGAGTGAGTCTTCTCGAAAAGTGCCGGCTTGCGTGAGGGAAACCCAACAGAATATGGCGAAAAGAGGAATGGCGTGAATGATTTTCTTATGGGGAGACACGAACATGGAGAATCTTAGAAAAAGTGAACGCTGCCTATCAAAAGAATAGCCGGACGGTCAAGGCGAGAAGAGCCGCACTGCCCAGGAAATATGCCACTCGACCGACATAGCGCGACAGCATTCTTCCCAGCAACATTCCTGTTATCGCCATCAATCCTGCTGTCAGGCCGATAACCGCGCTTTGGAACAGGAGTTCACCTTCAATGATCCCAAGCCACAGTCCGACCATCAGCGCGTCAATCGAAGTGGCGACTGAGACTCCCACAAGCAGCCATCCTCGTGTGATATCCAGTGTTCGGTGCATCGCCGCTTCTTTTGAATATCGGATTCCTTCAATGAACATGTGCGCTGCAATAAGAGCCAGCAGCGCGCCTCCGGCCAGTTTGGTGATGTGACCCACCATGTGCGCCAGTCCTGCACCCAAGCCGTAGCCGGCAATGGGCATCAGGAACTGAAACAGACCGGTGTGCCAAGACAGGCGAAACAGTCGCCGAGCGGTGACGCCTTGGGTCCCCGCCACCACCGCGACGGCAAAGGCGTCGCACCCAAGTCCAATCGCCAAAACGGCCAATTCAAACGGCGTCAGCATTTCGCGATAATCTAACATTTGCGTTTCACAATTGCAAGGGGGAGCGCAGGCAGGCTGCCTTGTACGACAGGCACGGTCGGAGCTTGTTTTTGTTCGCCCGATTGTTTATCTTAATGAAAAAGTGTTACGGCAAAAAGTTTAGAAGTATCCATGACAGCCTTCCGCATAACCATTCTGGGCCTTTTCGTCCTGGCCTCCGGGTTGTTCGCTCAGCCCACCGTTTCCCTCTACGACATTCAATTCACCACCGACCCTTCCGGTAACTCGCCATATGCCGGCACGACGGTCATCACGGGCGGCATTGTCACGGCCATCAATTACAGCCAGAGTGCTTTGAAATATTTCCTGGGCGATAGCATCGGTGGGCCGTGGCATGGCATCTATGTCGTTGACATTGCCGATCGCCAAATCGAAATCGGTGACTCTGTGCGACTTCAAGGCGAAGTCTATGAATCAAGCGGTGAGACTCGTTTGCGAAATATCAACGCCACGAATTATGTTCGAGTTGATGCAGTCCGCGAGATCTCTCCTTTTGCTGTGACCTCAGGCATTTTGGACTTGGTGGAAGCCTATGAAGGTGTGCTTGTGGAACTCGAATCCGTACGAGTGACTTCCGTTTCTGCGTCTACCTGGGAAGTTGATGACGGATCGGGCGCTTGTTTGGTCGGGTCGGGATTCGATTACAGCTATGAGCCGTCCGTGGGCGACTCCTTGCGTGGTATCCGGGGCGTGGTTGCGTTTGTGAGCGGAGCGTTTCGGCTTGAACCGCGCGGGAATTTCGATTTCACTTTCTTGGCGAATCAACCGCCAGCCATCTCCGATGTGTCGCGAAATCCGGACAACCCCAATGCCCTGCAGAAGGTTCTCGTCACGGCAAAAATCTTCGATGAGAGGGGCGTCGCGGATGCGAGGCTTTGGTACAAAACATCCGGTGAGGAAGTCTGGAAAGACAGTGTTCTCTACGATGATGGATTACATGGGGACGGAGCCGCCGGCGATGATACCTATGGTGCACTGATCCCTGAGTATCCAGCCTTCGCCGAAGTGCAGTACTACATTTCGGCAGCGGACAGTGAGGAGTTGGTTGCCTATAGCCCGTCGGACGCGCCAGACAGCTACTATTCCTACATTGTTCGTTCAACGACTCTGACCGTTTTTGATGTTCAATATACGCCGGGCCCAGGGGATGCCTCACTTCTGAATGGAGAGCTGATCACCCTCGATGATGTCGTCGTGACGGCCACCAACTATGACGGCACAAATTTCTTCGTTTCGGATCCGATCTCAGGTTTGTGGCGCGGCGTCTATGTCTATGGAAGTGGTTCGGCTTTGAATGTTGGAGACCATGTCCGTTTTTCCGCTCGTGTTCAGGAATACTACAACACGACCGAACTCTCTTCCATCACGGGTTTGACCGTTCTTTCCACAGGCAATGTGCCGCTTTCTCCTCTGCAAATCTGTGCCACCGCACTGGAATCCGATTCCGGTGAGATGTACGAGGGATGCTTCGTGGAATTCGGACCCGGAATGGTGACCACCGAAGCTGACGAGTTTGGTCAGTTCCGGTATAGCGACGCTTGCGGAGCGCTCATCGTGGACAACGAATTCGGCTATGGATATGAACCCGTGCCCGGTGACAGCATGAGGTTCCTGAGAGGAGTGGTCACTTTTCATTCCGCTACGGGTCACAAATTGGACCCACGGAGCGATGCTGACATGGGATTGATTGACAAGCGCTCCCCAACGATAGAGGAAGCCAGCGCGATTTCCTATCTGCAGGTGAATGTCCAGTTCAATGAGGCTCTCGACAGCCTCTCTGCCGAGGATTTGGTGAACTACACTTTGGTGGATTTCACTGATCCGGAAACACCGCTTGATTTGCGTAGCGCACGGCTTTTCTCGAATCAGAAGACCGTCGCTCTGGAGCCGTGGGATTCGCTCAAAACCGGCTACACTTACACGCTCACAGTTTCGGGGGTCAAGGATACTACAGGAAACGCCATCCATCCGGATTCGGCGCAAGTCGTGCAGTTCACCGGTTTCTCTGAATTGGCCTACGCCTCCATTGATAGTTTCTATGATTTCTATGAGCTTTTCCAGGACATGACTCTGACCGTGAACGGGGTCGTCAGTTTCGTGCAGGATGTCACGACGACCGGCGGTTCGCGGCGCATCTCCGCTTACATTCAGGACGGCAGCGGGCGAGGCCTCAATCTCTCGGAATCAGGGCCCGCAGGCAACTTCCCACTGATCCAGCGCGGTAATCTCATCGAAATCACGGGCAAGGTCAGCGCGTATGAAGGCTCGCTGCAAATGGGTGGATTTACGAGCGAGAATGCCATAAGACTCCTTTCTGAAGATATGCCGCTGCCGGAGCCAATCACATTCGAGACCGGCAATCGGCCCATACAGCAGAACTTGATTCGCACTTCGTCATCCAGCGTGCTGGGTTCAGGCACATGGTGCAAAGTCGCCGGCACGATTCTCCGCGTGGATGAGAATATCGGCGGCGGCACGAACATTTACATTGACGACGGCTCGGGAAATCTGACGATTCGAGTCTGGGATGACATGAATCTCCACGCGGTTGTCCTGGATAGCGTCACCTATGCGATGCGCGACCTCGTGGGCGTGACCTGCTCTGTTGAAGGTGTCAGTGGGCAGTATCTCGGTGATTTCCAAATGCTGGCGGGCTATGCCGAGGATTTCAGCACCGCCCAACCGCTCGGTCTTCCTTCGGCGGAGGCGATGCTTGAAATTGAAGCCAAGCCGTTTGCGCCCGATATAGGACAGAAGATAAAGATTTCCTACAACGCTCCGGCAGGCGCCCAAGTGAGGCTCCGAATCTTCAATCTGCGCGGGCAACTGGTTACCACACTGGTGAACAAGGTGTCCGCGGGCCCCTTCCTCATCAACTGGGATGGTCGTAACGAACTGCGCGAACTCGTCCCGCTCGGAACCTATATCGTGCACATTGAATCCGAGCTCACGGGCAAGAGAACGACGGCCGTGAAACCGGTCGTCGTGGGGACACGATTGAAATAAACGAAATCTCATTCCGAGATTCTTTATCTATTTGAATAGTCCGAGGATTTTTCTTTTGAAAGCGCTTATCACAATCTCCGCGATTCTATTAGTCATTGTTCCAGCAATGGGACAGATGATATCGAATCCTTTGCCGCCAGTGCCTGCGGCTACGGCGGTCGGTGGCGCCTATACGGCGGTTGCCAAAGGGCCGGCGGCCTGCTTCTGGAATCCCGCGGGTTTGGCATTTACCAGTGGCACTCAAGGCAGCTTCGTCTATCATCAGCCGTGGGGCATTCCGTTTCTCACGCATGTGGCGGGAGCAATCGCCACCGAACTGCCTCGAAACGCAGGTAGTGGCGCGATTTCCTATCAGACCCTCGGCACGCGTTCCGGAGGCACATCGCTTTCAACCGAAGGCGAACTTGCGCTCTCCCATGGCCTTCTGCTCCAGCAGGATATTCACACTTCTTTGGCTATCGGCTACAGCTTGAAGCTCATCACATGGTCGCTCGCAAGTTCCATCACCGGCGAATCGGGAGAGGTGGATCTCGGCAGTGCGGCGACCTTTGGTCTCGACATCGGAGCGTCCGCTCAGGTTTGGGATCGGTTGCGATTGGGGGGTGTGATGCACAACATCAACCATCCTCAGCTCGGAGCCTCTGAGTACGGAGTGTTTGGGGTCGGAGGTATGAAGCGGGATTTGCCGCAAATGTTCTCCGGGGGATTGCTTTTCTTCCCTTATCACGGCGTGGAGACCTCGTTCGATATTGAACGCGTTTTGAGCGGAGAGACGCAGCTCAAAGGAGGTCTGAATGCCAATATCGTTTCTCCTCTGGATCTGAGATTCGGCGTCTTCACGAATCCGAACGGATTCAGCGCCGGTTTCGGGCTGCACTGGCGGGAGCTCATTGTGGATTATGCGTTCGTCTATCATCCAATACTGTCGCCAACTCATCAAGTGGGGATCGGGTTTCAAATTGAAGAATCGCTGTCGGATGTTTGGAGAGGCAAGTGAGGCATTCGATGAGGCCTGAGCGATTCTTTCTATTAGCTCTTCTCGTGTCGGCGCTTGCTCTCAGCGCGGCGGAGCCATTCGATCTCAATCGTGCCACTTACGAACAGATAAAATCCTTGCCGATCACCGAGGTGCAGGCACGCGCGATCTATGAGCTTCTGACCTACGAAGGTTCGATACGCAGTATCTATGAATTGCGCGCCTTGCCCGAAATTGATCAAGAGACTCTGCTGAAAATCAAACCACTGGTGCGAGTCAATCCGCCCAGCGAAGCGGACGAACGACAGGAACGCATTGACGACGCCTATTATAGGATCGAGGCTCTGGGAACCGAAGAAGGAGCAAATGTCGGGCTGATTGACGAATGGATAGACCGTCTGGCCGAACCAATGAATATCAACACGGCCACGCTGGATGAGCTGATGGATTTGCAGAATGTCTCGCTGGTGGATGCGGTCTCGATTTACAATCACATTCAGCGCATCGGGCCGTTGCAGGGTCGCCGGGATTTAGCGGCTGTACCCGGTCTGTCAAGTTGGGGCTACAGGAATGCCCGCAACTATGTCGGCTACGAGGAGACCTATCGGGCGAAACAGCTCCACGGGTACTATTCCTTCCGAAGCTACAACACGCCCTATTTCTACGACGAAGAGCTGGCGATTCCAACCGAGGCCATTGTCAATCCCAATCCCGATGTGTCACACAAGCTACGACTCACCTATGACCAGCGGTTCAAAGGCGGGCTTCTCTTTCATCGGAGTCTTGGCGAGCCGACGCGGTATCTGAATTCCGGAGATATTCGCATTCCCAAAATGAAGTGGTTCGGCGGAGTGGAGAAGCAGCCGCTCGGCCCCGTGCGATTGGATCGTTTCTATGTCGGAAATTACCAAATCTCGCTCGGGCAAGGCGTCATTCTGGAAAACAGCGACTTCTTCAATCCGCGATACACGGGCTTTGGTTTCGATAAACGCATCACAGGAATCGCTCCGGATCTCTCTCGGGGACATGAATATGCCTTGTGCGGCAGCGCTGCGGAAGGTACTTATGGCAAATTTCATGGCGTCGGCTTTTGGTCTTATGGAAGAAAGGATGCGATTCTGAATCCGGACGGTTCGATGAACCGCTTGATTATCCTCTCTCCGCGCCTCGATTACGACATCTACCCGACCGAGCAGGTGCTCGCGAACGGCGACACGGTAACCGTTCCCGCTTTTGAAGGCAAGCAGAGTATGCTCAACGCTGTCGCGGAGATGGGCTACGGCGGGAATCTCCAGTTTCGGCCGTGGCCCGGGAGCTATGCCGGGCTGACTTTCACCGAATTTCTCTATGATAAGAAGATTAAGCCCGATTTCGGCGAGCCATACAAATTTGCCGCCATAACCCGCACCGGAGACAGCGCAGATGTGGAGATTTATCCTGTGAACGACCCCACGGAGCTGGATGAAATCGCTGACACTCCGATGAATAGCGAAATCTTGCAGGCATATCGCTCGACCGCCACTTCACCGCTATGGAGCAAAGCTCAAGGAGCGCGACGCGTCTATGGATTTGAACTCGGGACGGTGGTCGGCAACACTTCGTTTCAATTTGAATATGGCGAGCTCGAGAAAGACGGCTCCTTCCTCAAATTAGGCGATGACCCGAAGGGCATGGTCGCTCTCGCCATGTCGCAATGGAACAGCCTGAATGTCTTGGCGGTCTACCGCAATTACGATATTGACTATGACAATCCCTATAATCGCGGCTTTTCCAATTATCACCGCTTCAAGGGAACGACCTACGAAGATGAATTCTATCTGAGCGATCCCGTCTATGCCCAGCTTGAGCGCAATTCGCCGTGTCCACAGTCGGAAGAAGGCATCTATTTGGAGACGCGCTACCAAATTTCGCGGCCACTCTTGTTCGTCGGTGAAATTGACAATTGGCAGCGCAAAGGAGACGCCGCGGATTACTATCGCTGGGTGGCGAAAATCACCTATCGGCCGATTTGGCCCGTGATTCTTCGCATTCGGCAAAAGCTGCAGGGTCGCAGCGCCTTCTATTGGAAATCGCCGACGGCGTTTCAGACTTACGAGAACCGGCTGATGGCAAGCCTGCAATTATCACGATACGACGCTTTCGATCTCATCTACAGCCATGACTACACCCGCTTCGCGCCCAGGCCACGCTTGCTTGATGAGGCGCTCCCGACCGGTCAGCATCCGGTGGACGGTCAAGCGATTTCTCCTTCCGAGGCGATTGGACTGCAACTCACCCACTACTTTTCGCCGCGCTTGAAGTTGCGAACCTCATGGTATTTCTATGACGGTTTCTTCTGGAATTTCGAGGACACGGACTTCGTGGTTCTCGATGGAAAAGCGATGCGCTGGTGGTTCTCCATCTCGAACCGCGTGTCGGATCACCTGTCTGTCCGCTTCAAACTCACGGGCGAAAACAGCTATCCCAAAACCTTCGTCCAGGCTCGCGACGGCAACGAGTATCCCGACCCCGTGGAGGGTGTCAACTTCGGCGGCGACAATGTGCAAACCACCAAATTGAGCTTCCGCGTGCAGGTGGATTATTT
>DYHQ01000038.1 GCA_020724065.1 Candidatus Puniceispirillum sp.
GCTACGCAGGTCGGTGCAGTGCCTGAAATGTTAGATCATGGCGTGCGGGGGACACTTGTTCCATCAAGAAATGTGGCTGCCTTGATCTATGCATTGAAAAAAGTGCTGAATGGTGGAGAGAACATCTCGCAATCCGTGGAAAAGGCGCGACAATTCGTTCGGGAAACATGTACGATGGAGCATTTCAACCAAGCGGTCAACGCTTTCCATCGCCGATGGTTGGGATAGGAAAGAGCGGGTCGTGAGAATCGGAGTTGATTGTCGCTATCTGAAAGGGCCGAGAGTTGGAGTTGACAACTATCGTTATTTTCTAACTCTCGGCATGCTGGCCGAAGGACGAGGACACCAGATTGTTCTTTTCACTGATAAAGCAGGGTTGCCGCCTGAGCTTGAGAAGTCGGGCGCCGAAGTCGTGCGAATCAATTTGCCACTCATTATCTGGGAGACTATTGGATTGCCTGTGTCTGCTCCTCCACGCCGTATTGACCTCTTTCATTTTCACCGACATCATATCCCATTTATCCGACCTTTCAGGACAGTGACGACGGTCCATGACATCGCCTATTATCGGTTTCCGACCATGTACAGGCAACGACGGCGCCACATGTTGAAACACTGCATTGCGCATGCGGTGAAAGTGGCGGACCGAATTATTGTTCATTCGGATGCCGTGCGAGATGATTTGGTGCATTTCTTGAAAGTGCCAAGAGAGAGAATCGTGAGAATTTACTGTGGATTTGACCCGCAATTCTTATGGGGAGATTCCAATCTTGAAGACAGCAGGCAATTTCTGAATAGGCTCGGTATTCATGGAAGTTTCATCCTTTCAGTGGCGACTTTGCAGCCGCGAAAAAATCTGAGACGACTGCTCGAAGCGTATGCAGGGATGGAGGAGACTCTGCGAGACCGGTGCCGACTGCTCCTGATCGGAGGGAATGAGGGTGAGTTGGATGCCCTGAAAGAGGCATGCCGAACTTTAGGGATACAAAGGCATGTGGACATGCCCGGATTTCTCCCTTCGGAAGAACTTCGTGGACTCTATCGGCAGGCGTCATGTTTTGTTTTCCCATCCTTGCACGAAGGATTCGGATTTCCACTCCTGGAAGCCATGGCAAGTGGTTGCCCCGCATGTGCATCTCGCATCTCCTCATTACCTGAAGTCGGTGGCGATGCCGTGCTCTATTTCAACCCATACAGTGTTGAGGATATTCGTCGGTCCGTGCAAACGCTTTTGACGGATGAGGGGCAGTCCAAACGACTTCGAGAAAAAGGCCTGCGACGCGCCCGACTCTTTAGCTGGAAACAAGCGACTCGAACCACCCTGGAGCTTTTTGAAGAAGTGTGCAGGAATGGCCGAGCCCTGTGAAGTCTCTTCTGAAGGCATCTTCTGACCATGAGCGAGCGAGCCCGGTTGCGTTTTTCTCTCTTCATTCTCGACGGAATTGGCCTGGAGCTTGCTTTCTTCGTCGTCTTCTTCTTGCGGTTCCGTACCGGGCTTTTCGTCAATCCGGTTCATTTCTATGCCACAGAATTGATTTTCCCAAGTCTTGTTCTTTGGATGTATTGGGTACTTGTCGGAGCGTTCTTCAGCCTCTACCGATTCGATCCAGAGCAGGGTAGGTCGGAGATTGCAAGTTATGTGTTCCAAACTACGGCAGCAGGAATTCTCGTACTCTTCATAGTGACTTTCGAGTATAGCGATCCGTTGCCGCGTTCTCGTGCCATTCTTCTCAGTTACTGGGGTTTGACCTATCTGGCACTCGCCGGAGACCGCGTTTTTCTGCTCACTCTGATCAAAGCCCTGCGTCGCCGTGGCATAGGGCTGTCTCGAACATTGCTTGTCGGAACAGGACTACGTGCGAGGGAACTCCTGGCTCATGTTAAGCGATTTCCCGAGTTTGGCTTCCATCTCATCGGTGTGGCATCCGAAAAAGGGGACGGCCCGAAAACATGGGAATCACTACCAGTTATCGGGGAAGCTCGTGATCTTGCGCAGCTCCGCGCTCGTTGCTCCTTTGACGCGGTTCTTTTTGCGTTAGATCCAGCCGAGGAGGCCATGTTGCCGGACCTTGTGCGTTCACTTTCGTCGCAGAGTCCAAGGGTATTCGTGCCTGCTGACCAATATCCTATCCTACTTGGGAGCGTTCGGCCCCAGTGGATTTACGGTCACCCTTTGATGGCAATTCATCCCGAGGTGTTGTCCGTTGGCGAGCGGGCATTGAAACGAGCCGTTGACATCATAGCATCGCTGACCCTTTTGGTACTTTCTTTTCCAATTTGGCTGCTCCTTTGTGCCTTGATTCCTCTGGATTCGCGCGGCCCGGTTTTTTACATACAGAACCGGGTTGGCAAAGGCGGCAGGATATTTTCATTGGTTAAATTCCGTTCAATGGTGAAGAATGCCGAGGCCAAAACTGGGCCTGCCATGGCACAGACAAATGACATCCGTGTGACCCGCTTGGGCCGTTTCCTGCGGAAGACTCATCTTGACGAGATCCCCCAGTTCTTGAATGTCCTCGTCGGGCATATGAGTCTGGTTGGGCCCAGACCCGAGAGACCTGAGTTCGTGGATAGGTTTCGCCAAGAAATACCACTGTACGAACGGCGTCTCAATGTGAAGCCTGGCGTCACGGGCTGGGCGCATATCCATCAGGGATATGCAGCTTCGGTCGAAGAGATTGCAGTAAGATTGCGCCATGACCTGTACTATATTGAGAAACAATCACTTCTACTTGACCTGCAAATCCTGCTGATGACACTTCTGGTTGTACTGCGAGGAGAGGGTCGGTAAGAGCATTGACTTATTATAGATTCATTGCATATCCAAGGTATTTGGCTGTATGCTTGACATGAAATTCATCAGGGATAATCCGGAAGCCGTGCGACGCGGGATAAAACTCAAAGGTGAAGAAGACTGTCTGGATGCGTTTCTCAACACAGATCGGCAGCGCCGTGTGCTCATTGAAGAGGGAGACGCCCTGAAGAATCGCCGCAATGTTCTCTCGACGGAAGTCACCAAGCGGGTGAAGACCGGAGAGGACATTTCGAGCTTGAAAGAGGAGAGTCGCAAGATCGGTGAGCGCATCGCTGCTCTGGATGAGGAACGGCGCTCCCTCGAGGCCAAGCATCATGGTCTTCTGCTCACAATCCCGAACCTTCCCCATCCATCTGTGCCGGAAGGCCGCGGTGCGGAGGCAAACCGTCTGATGCGCGAATCCGGGAACAAAGCAAAGTTCGATTTCTCGCCCAAAAGCCACCTCGAACTGGGAGAGACTCTGGGCATTCTTGATTTTGCACGCGCTTCGAAGATTGCAGGCTCGGGCTTCCCGCTTTATCGTGGAGCCGGTGCAACCCTTGAGCGTGCTCTCATCAATTTCATGCTCGACCAGCATCTGGCGACCGGTCGCTATCAGGAAGTCATGACGCCGTTCGTTGCCAATTCTGCAGCGATGACGGGCACAGGCCAACTTCCCAAGCTGGGCAATGACATGTATTACTGCGCCGAAGATGACCTGTATTTGATCCCAACCGCTGAGGTTCCTATTACGAATATCTTCCGCGAGGAAATTCTGCGCGAGGCCGACTTACCCGTATGCTATTGCGGGTATTCCCCCTGTTTTCGGCGCGAAGCCGGTTCCTATGGCAAAGAGACGCGGGGATTTCTTCGCGTGCACCAATTCAACAAAGTGGAGCTTGTCAAATTCGTATTGCCCGAGACTTCCTATGACGAACTCGAGGCTCTGGTCGCTGATGTCGAGGCGGTTCTAAAAAAACTGGAGATACACTATCGAGTGATGGAACTCTGTTCGGGTGACCTTAGCTTTGCCGCAGCCAAATGCTATGACATCGAAGTCTGGTCGCCTGCCGAAGAGAAATGGTTGGAGGCCTCGTCATGCAGCAATTTTGAGGATTTCCAGGCGCGCCGTGCTCAGATTCGTTTTCGTCGCGAAGGGACGGGAAAATCGGAGTTCGTACATACTTTGAACGGTTCCGGCCTGGCGACTTCTCGGCTGATGGTAGCCCTAATGGAGACCTATCAAACCGACGAGGGGACGATTCGCGTCCCCGATGTCCTGAAGAAATATACGGGCTTCGGACACATCACCGCCGAGGGTGGTCGCTGATGCCTGACCCGAGGATTGCTCTGATCGAGGCGGCTCGACGCCTCCATGAAATGGGATGCTTGCCAGCGTCCGACGGGAATTTTTCTGCGCGAGTTGACCGCAAGCTCTTCTGGATTACACAATCAGGAATCGAGAAAGGAAGAGCATCCATAGACGATTTCATCTTGATTGACGACGCTGGTCGCGCGATTGAGGGTCACGGCAAGCCATCCTCCGAGTGGCGCTTACACATAGCGATCTATGAGCACCGCGATGAAGTGAACAGCATTCTTCATGCGCATCCTCCCTACTTAACCGCTTTCGCCGCAGCCCACAAAGTTCCAGACACGGCAATTCTTGCTGAGGCCGAACTTACCATAGGGGGAATCTGCCTCGTTCGACATGCCCAACCCGGCACGGCAGCTCTCGCGACAGAGATAGTGACCTGTACCGTGAAACCGGGTATCTACCTTTTAGAGAATCACGGGATTGTGGCCGTCGGGAGAGAGACGACACAAGCGGTGCATCGTCTAGAGAGGGCCGAATTCCTGGTGAAGGTGAGCCTGCTTGCCCAAGAAATCGGAGGAGCGGTGCCTCTTTCAAGAGACCAGGTAGCGGAGCTAAGGGAGCGTCGGGCGAAGTAAGCCATGAAAGGTTTTGCATCTGTTGAAAATCGGGTGAAAGTTGCCCTTCTCTTTCTTGCCATTCTACTCTGGTTTTTCGTCGTCAGCAATCAAAACTACGAGGCGGATTTCTCCGTACCACTGGTCATTCGAGGTTTGGAGGCAGGATACCTATTCGTTGAAGACCCGCCCCAATCGGTGGACATTGCTTGCCGTGGTCGAGGCCGCGACCTGTTGGTGTGGCGTCACTTATTGGGGGCTCATCTTGAGGTCAACATCAGCGGTTTCAGTACGAAACAGGATTTCCCTCTGGTTCCACAGATGATTACTGTGCCTGCCGGTTTTTCTGTCCAGAACCTTAGAATCGCCTGGCCGGAGACGCTGCGGCTCTACATAGACCGCTTGGCGGAAACGCGAGTGCCCGTGCGAGCCGATTGCGAGATCATCCCTGATGTGGGTTTTGTGCAGGTTGGTCCGACGCTCTGCGAACCCGATAGCATCTCGATCCGAGGTCCACAGATACTGATTCAGCAAGTGGATGAGCTTGTAACTAGGCACCGACGATTCTTGTATCTGGATGAGTCCATTGAAACTCGACTCTCACTTCGGAATGTTTTCTCGTCGAAGATCCTGCTGGAGGTTCAGAATGTCCTCGTGCGAGCCACTATTGAAGCCTTGGAGCAGATCCGTCGTGACAGTGTGGCGGTCGAGGTGCGGAATCTGCCACAAGGAATGCTGTGCGTGATTTCTCCTACTCATGCAGATGTTGTGCTGGAAGGGCCCAAGAGCTCGCTGGCTGCGCTTGACTCTCTGCCTCCACGCCTCGTTCTCGATTACGAGGCGGATTGGCGCAAAGAACAGTCGAATTACTTCCCCGCATTTGAGGGGCCTCCTCTCGTGAGATTGGCAGCCGTGGATCCGCCGGAGGTCTCCTGGGCTATTCAAGAAGTTGCGACACAGAAACCGAAACGGCGATGAGAGTTCTTGCGTTTGAAAGCTCCTGCGACGAGACCTCGGTGGCTGTTCTTGCGGACGGCGTCCTCAGAGGTCATGTCACGAGGACACAGACTCTTCATCAGGCGTTCGGTGGTGTGGTTCCCGAACTGGCAAGTCGCAGCCATCTTGAGCAGATATTGCGTCTGACACGACAGGCTCTAACCGATGCCAAGGATTCACTTGAGCAGATGGAAGGTGTCTGTGCAACGGCAGGTCCAGGCCTCGTAGGCGCTCTTCTCATTGGACTCAACTTTGGCAAGGGAATTGCCCTGTCCTTGGGCTTGCCTTTTGTTGCCGCGCACCATCTCGAAGGTCATGTCTGGTCGGCGGAGTTGAACGGAGAGAAGATTCCGACACCTTTTCTTGCACTTCTTGTGTCGGGCGGTCATACGCAGCTTGTGCTGGTCGAGGCCTTTGGGCACTACCGACTTCTTGGATCCACGAGGGATGATGCCGTTGGTGAAGCATACGACAAGGTTGGAAAACTGCTTGGCTTGAGCTTCCCCGCCGGAGCGGCCATTGACCAAATTGCCGCGGAGGGCAATCCGTCCTATCACCGCTTCCCGCAACTCATGATGGGTGAAGATCTCGATTTCAGCTATTCGGGTTTGAAAACGGCAGTGCTGCGTCAGGTGCAGAAGTTGGAGCCGAGTGAAGTGCAAGCACATCGTGCGGACCTCCTGGCTGCGTTCCAGGAATCAGCAATCGCGCTACTAACAGCCAGGTTGCGCACAGGCATCGAGCGTTTTCATCCGAGGGCACTGGTCATTGCAGGAGGAGTTGCTGCGAATTCTATCCTCCGGAAAATGGCGCGAGATATTGGAAGAACCTCCTCATTGCCGACTTTTTTCCCCGACTCTTCGCTCTGCCTTGATAATGCCGCGATGATTGGCTATATCGGCGAGAAGCGTCTTGCGGCAGGACAGCGCAGTCCACTGGATGCACCCGTGAAACCGCGTTGGTCACTCGAAGAGCTTCGCGAGCCGGAGAATTCCATTTCCCAAAAAGTGATCTCACAAACGGAGTATAACGATTGCACTGCAACTTCCCAGTCTTAATTCTTGGATATGGGCTTGAGCTGAAAGGGAATGCCTTTCTATACCTGCTGCTGGCTTGTTTGGCTCTTCTGGCAGCAGTTTTCGTGTACCGCCGGACGCTGCCGCCGGTGTCCGTCTTATGGCGAAGCGTTCTTGGATTCTTGCGCATTCTGGCTCTCGCCATAATCCTATTGCTTCTGTTCGAACCCGTGCTGAATATCTTCCGCCATCGCATGGAGAAGCCGAATGTCCTGATATTGGTTGATAAGTCCGCTTCGATGTCGGTCGGAGAAGGGAAGATCTCAAGGCAAGAAGCTGTGCGAGACTTGCTCTCCGGGTCGGGATTCAAGGCATTGCAGAGTGAAGCGCGTCTTCACTTCCTCGCCTTCTCGGACTCTATTCAGGAGTTAACGCCCGCTCAACTCGATACTCTTCCCGCGACAGGTTCGGGAACGAATCTCTCGATGGCGTGGGAAAAGGGTGAACGAACGATCGCGGACGAGTCCGTGGTTGCGGCTGTACTGATCTCAGACGGCGGAAATAACCTCGGAGCCAATCCCGTGAGAATGGCAGCTCTCGCGGGTTTCCCGATTTACACGATCGGCGTCGGTGATACGACGGTTCGTCGCGATGCGGTTCTCAGCGAGATTCTGGCTAATGAGATTACCTACCTGAACAGCGTGGTTCCTGTGGATGTGCGCGCGAGGGCGACGGGACTCGATGGCAGAATCTCTCGCCTTCGACTACTGGACCGAAACGGTGCTGAAATCGCCGGCCAAGAGGTGCATTTCTCCGGAAATGTTAGCGAGGTCGCCGCGACACTGAATTTCACGGCCGCTCAAGTTGGTCACATGCGCTACAGTGTCATCCTCGACTCCATCCCTGGGGAGTGGAGCCTTGCCAACAATCGCCGCTCCGTGATGGTTCGAGTTCTGGAGACACGCTTGCAGGTGGCCATCCTTTCAGGGCCGCCGACTCCTTCACTTAGCACCCTTCGCCATACTCTGGGGTCAGACTCCAATTTTGAAGTGCGAGCGTTTGTCGAATCAGGTCGTGGGGGGCATTTGCTCGGAAAAACGCCGACGCGTGATGACCTTGTATCCGCTTCCCTTCTTGTTCTTGTCAATTTCCCTTCGGAACGAACAGAAAGCACGCTCCTCGACGAGATTGCCCAGATTGTGTCGCTGCAGAAGGTTCCACTGATCTTCTTCGCGGGACCTGCGGTGTATCGTGAAAACTTCGCGAGACTCGCAGATGCAATTCCTTGTCAAGCCAAACGCCAATTTCCCACTGAAGCGGAGGTTATGCTGCGAGAATTCGCTTCACATCCTGCGCTCGCCGGTGCCGCGTCCTTGCCAGCGACATGGGCTGAGGTGCCACCGGTCTTCGGCAACAAGGACAATTTCACAACTGGTCCCCTGGCTCAGGTCACTGTGACTCTGTCCCGAGTAGCTCTCGGTATTCCTGAAGACGAACCAGCCATCGTTTTCTGGTCAGGCGGGGGACGCAAGGGAGTCGCGTTCTTGGTATGGGGTACTTATCGGTGGAAGTTAGGACTGGCGAAAGATCAAAAAGCAGCGGCATTTCACGATGACCTTCTCGGCCGATTAACACGCTGGCTCATATCGCCCACCGAAGAGAAGCGTGTACGAATCGCTCCGAACAAGTCGCTCTTCGGAGGCGGTGAGCGCGTTGCGTTCCAGGCACAAGTCTATGGCGCAGATTTGGCACCTCGTGATGACGCTGCTGTGAGTGTCAGAGTTCGAATGGGCGAACGCTCAGAGACTCTTCCACTTCAGAGTCGAGGTCATGGACGGTATGAGGGGACCTTTCTTCCATGGGGCGAAGGCGAGTATCACTTCGACGGTCTTGCACACGCCAAGGAAGATACGCTCGGCACGGACACCGGAGCTTTTGCGGTGGAGGCGTTCAACATCGAGATGGTGGATACAAGACAACAGGCCACTACCCTTAGCGGAGTCGCCGAAGCGTCAGGGGGACGCTATGTGCCGGCTTCCGAGGCAGATACTATGTTAGCGGCGCTTGATTTTCCTCTTCGTGAAGCAGAACATTATCGTGAAATTCCTCTGCGGAATCGCGCGGTGATGCTTTGGATTATCATCGGCGCGCTCGGTCTCGAGTGGATTATCCGCAAGCGCAGCGGAATGCTCTGAATCTGCCAATATGGATTTGAAAAAACATAGGGCACTTTTATGAAGGAACAAATTGAAGGACTTCGTGCTCTCTTGGATGAGGCAAAACTCGGTGGTGGCCCGGAGCGAATCGAAGCACAGCATCACAAAGGAAAACTCACGGCGCGCGAACGCATTGACCTCCTGCTCGACTCCGGGACCTTTCACGAGATGGATATGCTGGTGATGCATCGCTCGACCGACTTTGGCCTCGGCGAGCAGAGGGTTCTGGGAGACGGTGTTGTGACGGGCTATGGAAAGATCAACGGTCGTCTTGTCTTTCTCTTTTCTCAAGATTTCACGACCTTTGGCGGCTCACTCTCGGAAGCGCATGGTGAAAAGATCTGTAAGATTATGGACATGGCGATGAAAGTCGGAGCTCCTGTCATCGGTCTGAACGACTCAGGTGGCGCGCGCGTGCAGGAGGGTGTCGTCTCCTTGGGGGCCTACGCAAATATCTTCTTGCGAAACACACTGGCATCCGGAGTCGTTCCTCAGATCTCGGCGATCATGGGCCCGTGTGCTGGTGGGGCGGTCTATAGCCCGGCCATTACGGATTTCACCCTGATGGTGAAGCAGACATCCTACATGTTCGTCACGGGCCCGAAAGTCGTCAAGACGGTTACCCATGAGGACATCACTTCCGAAGAGCTCGGGGGCGCGATGAGTCATGCGACCAAGAGCGGCGTCGCGCATTTTGCCTGCGACAGCGAAGTGCATTGTCTGGAATGCATTCGGCGGCTGCTTTCCTACTGCCCTCAAAACAACCTCGAAGATCCGCCGTTCGTGTCAAGCGATGATCCTCGCGACCGATTTGATGAGACTCTATCCGAAATCATCCCAGACAACCCGAACAAGCCCTATGACATAAAGGACATCGTGACTCGTGTCGTGGATCGCGATTCATTTCTTGAAGTGCATGCGGAATGGGCACAGAACATCATTGTCGGCTTCGCTCGCCTCGGAGGCCATTCGGTCGGCATCGTTGCGAATCAGCCCGCGGTATTGGCCGGCGTGTTGGACATTGACTCCTCGCGAAAGGGAGGAAGGTTCGTACGCTTCTGCGACGCGTTTAATATCCCAATCGTCACTTTTGTTGATGTACCGGGATTTCTTCCGGGAACGGATCAAGAATGGCGCGGAATTATCGCGAATGGTGCCAAACTCCTCTATGCCTATTGTGAAGCGACCGTGCCGAAACTCACGGTAATTACTCGGAAGGCATATGGAGGTGCCTATGATGTCATGAGCTCGAAGCATATCCGAGGGGATCTGAACTTTGCGTGGCCCTCTGCCGAAATTGCAGTCATGGGGCCGAAGGGAGCCGTTGAAATCATCTTCGCCAAGGAGATCAAGGCGAGCTCCGAGCCCGAGAAGATGGAAACGGAGAAGATCGTCGAATATACAGACAAATTCGCCAATCCCTACATCGCAGCGGCTCGAGGCTACATTGATGAGGTCGTTGAACCCGGGGCTACGCGTTCGCGGCTCATTAGTGGTTTGGAGATGTTGGGAACAAAAATTGACAGAAATCCGAAGAAAAAACATGGAAACATACCACTCTAAGTCCCAGTCACTTTGCAGAGTTGCTTTATGCAGCATCTTGTTGCTGCTCTTTGGATCTCAAATCGCTGGCGCCAGCGATGGTTTCCCCATCGGCAGACCTTATCTCTTCTATTTGGAGAATGGTTTGGAAGTCCTGTTGATTGAAAACCACACTTCGCCGATGATCGCGGCGACGGCGGTGATCCGAGCAGGCTCGAGTGATGAAGCCCCTGATCTGAATGGCGCGACGCACTTTCTCGAGCATCTCCTTTTCGATGGAACCGAAAGTCGCGGTCAGCAGGATATCGAGGATGCCTTTGAACGCATGGGTGGCTACAATAATGCGCAAACCGCCCGTGACCATACAGCGTTCATGATTCTGGCTGAGAAAACGAAGTTTGCCGCTGCCCTTGACTTGCAGGCTGACATGCTCTTTCGCTCGACACTTCCCAATGAGCAGCTTGAAAAAGAGAAGGGGATCATACTTGAAGAAATCGGCCAGAGTATCTCCAACGAGCCGCAGTATCTCCCGTCCCTCGCTTTTGACCGTCTTCGATGGGAGGGGACACCCTATGCGCATTCGGTTCTCGGAACGAGGGAAAGCATTGCCGCGATGGACCGCAAAAGACTGTGGGAGTATTACAAAGGCCACTATGTGCCTGACAACATGAGTCTGCTCGTGATGGGTGATTTCGAGCCTCGAGCGATGATGGATCTTGTCGAGACAACCTATGGAAACGCCCGACCGGGAGCCCAGGTCTCTCATAGTAGAGAGATGCCACGGTATGCACCGAATTGGGATCCAGTGAGACTCTTGAGCAGAGAGGGTCGCTATCTCTGGCTTGCGTTTCCTTGGGAACCCATTCTGGATGGATGCGATTTGGAGCCGATGGAACTGCTGCTGCCTGAAGTTCTGGATGTCGTTGTGGGAGACACACTCCGCGCACGGCTCAAGGGAGAGATTCTGTCTCTCTCTTGGTCTTGGGACATCACAAGAAGCGGTGTGCAGCTTTTGCTTCAGATGGAGCTTTCATCCGACGCGATCCCCGAACGCATTCTCGAATTTCTGCGCGCACAAATGATGAATCTGGATCCGACTTCGGCGTCATTACCGCTGTGGCGAGCAAAAGCTCACGCGGCCATTAACGATGACATTGACAACAGTCAGCGCTTCCACTACTTTGGAATGATTCATGCCGGTGAAATTGCTCAAGGCGGTTGTCGCGTATTACTTGACCACATGAACGACATGGTCGAATTCAGAGATCTGCTCGAAGCGGCCCGCGTCGGCAATCCCGGCATAATAAAGATGGTTTCCCAAGCTACTCCTATCGCAGTCATTTTCTCCCCCGCGCCAGCACGGGAGGAAAAGACCGCTTCATCATCGCAGCAAGTGGATACGACTTTGGCCAATGGATTGCGTCTCATCGTCAAATCCGAATCATCCGCGCCGATTTTTGCAGCACATTTTCTGTTTCAAAGACGCAGTGCTTTTGAAGAACCGCAACGCATGGGATGGGTGGAGATGCTGCATCGCCTTCTGGAATACGGTATTTCTCCCAACTTGGATCGAGCGGAGCTGAGTCGCAAGCTCGATTCCCTGCATCTGCAATGGAAACTCGTGGATGATCCAACCATCCCGTTCGATGACTATTATTCTCAACCCAATTTCTCATTCATTCGACTGACGGGGCCGACCGCATCGCAGAAATCCGGTATGACCTTATTGGGCGAGTTGCTACAAGAACATGAAATCAACACGGCTGATTTGGAAGCGGTCCGGAGCGAGATGCTCAACTTGATTCAGACTCACGAACGCAGCCCCCGAATCCAGGCGGATCTTGAACTGAGACGAGCACTCTTGGGTAATCATCCTTTCGCTGCGGCGGTCAGCGGAAATGCTTCAACGATTTCTCGTGCGACATTGGCCGACCTGCAGCGCTTTCGCTCGGTCTATTTCCGTCCCAATCACCTGATACTCAGCATCGTAACGAGCGAGACGATCAATGCGACTCTGGCTATGGTGCAGGAAATTTTCAATTCGTGGGAAGCCGGTGAGTCTCTCCCTGAAGTCCCCGCATCTCTGGCGCCGTCGGATTCGCTTGTTCGCATCACCGTGGGGGCGCGGCAGGCTCAAATCCGACTCGGCGTGCTCTTGCCGAGTCTCAGCGACAATCAGAATCGCCTGATGGAACTCTGGACCGGTTTGCTCTCGGATAACCTTCAACAGGATTTGCGCGAAAGCCGAGGACTGGCCTATTCTGTTGGTGCTGACCTTGTGCGTCAAAGTGGATGGGGATGGCTCGTCCTTCGAATGGGAACTCAATCAAAGAATATCCCGTTGGCCTCTGCGGCAATGAAGGAATGGGTCGGAAGACTCTGTGAGAAACCCCTGGAGAAATCTCAGTTGGAAAAAGTCTATGCCGCTCAACGCGGAGCCAAACTGATGCGGCAAATGGCTCGTGACCAACAGGCTTTTCAATTGGGTTGGGCGGCAATGAAAGGCGAGAATCCGTTTGCGCCCCTTCCTGAAATGGAAATAGATCCGGCAACGATATCACAAATTGCGCGCGGATTGCTCGGCGCAACGACATGGAGTCAGATAATAATTGAATAGGAGGCGAGGTGGCAGGCATCCTTATTATTGATGACGATCCCGATTATCGTCAGATATTGAAAGAAATCGTGGAAGCCAAAGGGCACACCGTTTATGAGGCCGCGGGAGCGGACGAGGGAATGAAAGTCTATCTTGCGGAGAGAATTGACCTGGTCATCAGCGACCTTGTCATGCCCGAGAAGAGTGGACTCGATCTTCTGAAAGAAATGAAAATCGTCCGACCGGATGCTCTTTTCATCATCATCACCGGCTATCCAACGGTCGAAACCACCGTTCAAGCGATAAAAGAAGGCGCTTATGATTACCTCTTGAAGCCGGTGGATACCGGTCATTTGACGGGGGTGTTGAATCGTGCCTTGGGAACTCTTGAGCTGAAACGATCCATCGCCACAATGAAAGGAATGAACATGGCACTACTGATCTCAATTCCTATTTGGCTGATTCTCGGCGCCATCATTGCCCTGTTTCTGCGGTAGCGACCATCGCCTCCAACCTCGGAAAGGTCCATGCGTTGCATTTTTCTCTCGAATAGGCTTCCTTATTTCTTGATCCCTGTCGCTCTCGGTTTTTCAATGCTCACCTGCGACCGCGGGAAAGGTCTCACAGGAGAAGACGGAGTGCAACATTGGACGCTGGAGATGGTTCCTCATCCCGACACCGTTGGTGTTGGCATCAATGACACAATTTTCGTTGTTGTGCGTGAGGGCGAGGAACCACGCTCTGGGATTAGCGTGACTTTCGAGCGGACTCTGGGTGATTCAATTCCAGGGATTGTCACCGTGGTTGGCGATCCCGATGTGCCCTGGGGAACGAACCCGATGGCGACTTTTATCAGCCGCGATACTTCCGGAATCGCGATGATCTATGGAACCGCCTATGGGGAACGAGACGAAGTCTCGGCGAGAGACACAATAACGATTTGGGTCGTGGAAAATCCGTAAACCGCGGGATTCACTTCATAGAATGAAGAGGCCGTGCCGCATTGTTTTCGCCGCACGGCTTCTTATTTGTCTTTCTCCGGGCCGTATACGCGACCTTTCCATTTCACCCGCCGCGTGAAAAGATAGGAGACGGCAAGCACCAAGGGATAGGCAAATGCATAGACGGGATAGAGAGGTAGGAAAGAGATCAGCGTGCGCTGTCGAGCCAGCTTAAGCACTCGATAAATGACGGCACCATCACCGGCAAGCAAAATAGCAAAACAGAGAAATCCATACATACCCAAGAATAGAAACCAGAGTGGCCAAGTCAAGTGTGCCAGAAAGCCATAGGCCAGAACAAAAAGCCCCAGACCTTTGATGCGGGCACTGCCTTTGAGCCATCGGCGGCGCTGGGATATGAGGGCTGCAAACGACGAAAGGGGCTGAGTTCTCATCAATGTTGCTGCATCGGCCGGCAAAATAGCACGAAAACGACCCGTCCCCTGAATGGCTTGCATGAGTGCCAAGTCTTCCGTCACCGAAAAAGGAATATTCCGATAAGTGCCGGCTGCTTGGTACGCTTCGCGGGAGAGGGAGAGGTTGTTGCCGATAATCGCCTGAGAATGGCCTCGGCTGGAAAGCGTGGCGCTGGCTCCCAAGAGAAAAGCCCAATCCAGCGTTTCCATCACGCCGAAAAAATTTCCCCGAATCGCCTTGCGATGGGGAAGAGTGATTCCTCCCACGAGGCCGACGCCGTCGGTGAAGTAGCGAGCCACCGCTCGCACCCAAGAAGGCGGAACGACACAATCGGCGTCCGTGATGCAGAAAATATCGCCTTTTGCATAGTCAAGAGCCTGAGCGATGGGCCGAACGCGACCGCGAAGGTTGGAATTCTCTTCGTCGTACGAACTGAGCACGCGATAATCGCACTGAAATCGGCTTTTGTAGCTCTCAGCAACCTCGAGAGTCCGATCCTCCGACTGATCATTGGCGATGAGAATTTGCAGATTCTCCTTCGGGTAATCCAAATTCAGTAGGCTTTCCAGAAGTGGTGGCAAATTGTGTTCCTCGTTGCGCGCGGGAACAACTACGCTGACGCGAGGACAGCCTTCTCTGTGCCGATAAGGCTTCAGCATTCCGATAGCCAGCCAAATGGCAATACCGGTGTAGCAGACAACAAGAAGAGTAAAGATGATTTCGAGTACCATCAGAGCTACCAATGAGGGATCGCAGAGTCTAACTGAAAGTCTCTTCGTTTATCGTTACAAACTGAAAGCCCTGTCTTCGCGCATCGTCAACGAGATGGGGCAAAGTCACCGTCAGGATGGTGCTTTGAAATGTGTGCGCGTCATGAAGCAAAATGATCGAACCATCCGACAATGCACGACGAACCTTGGCTTCCTGAGTACCGGACGCCAGTGGTTTCCAATCGCAGACGTGGGCAGTCCACATGATTCCACGATAGCCGAGGCGTTTCAACTCCCGACCCATCCTCGGAAGAAAAAATCCATAAGGAGGCCGAAAGAGGTGAGCCGACCGAACGCCTGAACCAGCAATGGCTCTTTCGGTTTTCTCAATTGACTCTCTGAGTCTTGCTCTGGAGTGCCAAGCGTGGCTTGAATGATGGTACCCATGATTCGCCAAGACATGCCCTTCCTCGGCAGCCCTTCCAAGAATCGTTGAATTTCCCGCCACCTTCTCGCCAACCAAGAAGAAGGTGGCTTTCACATGCAATTCCTTCAGCACATTTAACAAAGTGGCGGTAGTTGTCTGATTAGGTCCGTCGTCGAAGGTGAGCGCAATTTGCCTCTTGCCTTCCGGCAAACGCCACACCCACTGTGGAAAAAGCGAATCAAGCAAACGCAGTGTCATGGCTCCTCAAACCGACTTCCACACCACGCTCTCCACTATTTCCCGCAATTCGGTTCGACTCTTTGCAGCGAGATTGCTGTGCGCGATGAGCTTTTTCTGTTGTGGAGAATTCCGTTCAGTCGAGCTTGGCGATACCAGTCTCCTTTCCAGCGAAACGGCAAGAGTAATCCTCCAAAACCGAAAAGAGGCGTGAAAATCGTATGGGCGATTTCGAAAGGAATGAAATGAATGAGCCTGTCCTGCTGGCGAAATAGCCGACACCCTTCATAGATGACCAGCCAATCCCAGGCAAGCTTCCACAGAGCAATCATTCCAAGGAATGGAAGGGTCGAGGGACTCAAGAGCACAATAATCGGCATGGAAGAGAGAAGTAGATAGAAGAAATAAAGCCCGAAGAGAAGAAATTTCATGCTGCTTCGATAGGCCAGACCCTTGGATGCCCAGCGAAACCGCTGATGAAACAATTCGTGGAGAGTAGGAACGGGAAGGGAATCCACAATCGTCTCGGGAGCCGAGGCATAAACGGTTTTCCAGCCAGTCGTTTGACTGATCTTCTGTGCAAAAAGTACATCGTCACCCGAGACCTCGTGAGCAAAATCACTGAAGCCAACAATAGAATCATACACAGTGCGCCGATAAGCGAGATTCGAGCCATTGCAGCTACTGGTAATCCCCATACCTATGGCTCCCGCCGCCAAATAACCCTGAAGCATGAAGTCAAGGTTCTGCACTTTTTGCCACAGAGGTTCGCGATCGTTTGCGACTTTGAATCGAGTCAATCCCGCCACGACACCCACGGAATCATCAAAATAGCTCATCATTCCGCGAAGCCACAGTGGGTGAAACACACAATCGGCATCGGTGGTGCAAATGATTTCACCTCTTGCCATTTCGATTCCCTTCGCCAAGGCATGCTTCTTGGGCGATGGAGGATTTGGCTCTGTAATTCTGCGAAACCGCAGCCTTGCGTGCTCTCGGGCATAGTGAGCGAGGATAGCAGGCGTCGCATCAGCAGAGCGGTCGTCCACGACGACAATCTCATATTCACCGGGGTAATCCTGGGCCAAGAGTGAGCCAATCGTTCGCTCCAGAACTTCCGCTTCATTCCGGGCAGGCAGAACCACAGAGACAGATGGCCATTGCTTGAAATCCCGGCGCAGAGCTTTGCGCGTCTTCCACAAACCGATGGCGAAGAGAAAAGCCGCTACGCCGTATCCCAACGCGAATACACCTATAAA
>DYHQ01000039.1 GCA_020724065.1 Candidatus Puniceispirillum sp.
ATCCACAATGGAAACCTACTATGTCTATATTTTGCCTTCGCCAAAGGGGGAAACCCTCTATGTCGGAGTGACCAACGATTAAGAAGAGTGTGTGAACATGAGAATTGAAAAGAGAATCGCTGATGGCGGGATTCCTATTATGACTTAGGAGAGAGTGGATTCCCGCTTTCGCGGGAATGACAACAACAGTGGTGGGACTGACACCATCAGTGATGGGAATGACAGGTGTCCGTCTCATCAACGAGAAGATGCTTCTTGCTCCCTTTTTTCCCTCGATCCAGAAAACAAATGATGTCTCGAAGATACGGAAAACTGCTCCTCCCTGTCAAGCATTATTTTAAGATAGGCTCTATATCCCCCTATAGAATGGGGGGAGACTCCCCTGCTCGCGGGGGGGAGAATGAAAATACGAGTGATGAGATAGCTTCATGGATTTGGGGTTCACATCGTTTTACAGTTGGTCGGTTCGAGCGACTTGAAATATAAGTCGGAATTTTCGTATCTTCCGAGCGACTCCCTGAGGATGCGGGCCGAGTCGCTCTCTCTTTTGCTCTGAAAGAGAGTTCATTTTTCGCGCGCAAGGGGCTCTCGCCCGTGACAACAAGTGGCTCTCACCCATGATGGCAAGGGGCTTAAGCCCCTTGTTTGCAACCTTCTGGCCGAGCAGGGTCCCCGACCCTGCCGAAACAAAAAGGGGAAACCATGAAATCCTTTTGCATCATTTTCATGCTCATCTCTCTTTTCGCCGCGTCAGCTCTTGCCCAGCCGAATCCTGACACGCTCTGGACGCGCACTTATGGAGGGAGCAGCGAGGATTGGGACCTTTCCGTTCAGCAGACCGCCGACGGAGGCTATGTCCTGACGGGACGGACCAAGTCTTTCGGTGCGGGCAACTATGATGTCTATCTTGTGAAGACGAACCCCCTCGGCGACACGCTCTGGACGCGCACTTATGGGGGAAACAGCGATGATGAGGCCTGGTCCGTTCAGCAGACAACTGACGGAGGCTTTATCGTGGTGGGAAGCACCCTGTCTTTCGGTACGGGCTACGATGATTTCTATGTTGTGAAGAGGGAGCCGGACTGACTGGACAGCGAACCTGTATGGGTGAGCATGCCGAGCCAATATACGCTCTATCCGAATTTTCCGAATCCGTTTAGTCCGTCCACGCAGATCGCCTATTCGCTCCCGAAGTCAAGCAAAGTCTCGCTGAAGGTCTTCAATTTGTTGAGCGAAGAAGTCGCAAATCTTGTGGAAGAAACGCAATCCGCCGGAACGCGCACGGTTCTATTTGACGGTTCGGGTTTGGCGTCGGGGATTTATCTGTATCGCCTTCAAGCGGGGGAGTTTGTTCAGGCGAGGAAAATGGTGCTTTTGAAGTAGGGGCATGGCGCGCCGTGCCCGATAAGCGGCGGGTGACACACCCGCCACAGCGAACAAGGTTCCAGTCGTGAGTTGCACTCCGAGATACATTCATGATTGAGAAAATCGCGCAAATTCGGCTGCAAGCCTTCAGGGAATTCGAGGAAGCGAAGAGCTTGCAGGAGGCGGAGGCGGCGAGGAACAAGTACCTCGGGCGAAAAGGAGCCATCGCGGATCTGTTCCGGCACATGCCGGGAATTCCGCCCGAAGAAAGACCGGAGGCTGGCGAGGCTTTGAATCGGCTGCGAGCGGAATTGGAGGTCGTCGCTGAGACCGCTCGAGAGAAATTCGCCCAGAAGAAAGAAGCTCCCCAAATAGACACGACATTGCCCGGGCGAATGCCGCACCTGGGAGCGTTGCATCCGCTGACGATTGTGACGAGGCAGATTATTGACATTTTCCGCCAGATGGGTTTTGCGGTGGCGAGCGGGCCAGAGATTGAAACGGTCTACTACAATTTCGACGCGCTGAATACGCCGCCGTGGCATCCGTCTCGCGACGAAAGCGCGACGCTCTATTTACCCAATGGTTTTGTTCTGCGAACGGAAACCTCGCCCGTTCAGATTCGGGTCATGGAGGCGATGCAACCCCCGGTGCGCATCATCGCGCCCGGGCGAGTCTATCGCCGAGACAGGCCGGATGCGACGCATTCGCCCATGTTTCATCAGGTCGAAGGGCTTTATGTGGATGAGGGAGTCACGATGGCGGATTTGAAGGGGACGCTCGTGGCTTTCTATCGCACTCTCTTCGGTGAGCAGACGGCGGTTCGATTTCGACCTCACTTTTTTCCTTTCACCGAACCTTCGGCGGAAGTGGACATTACTTGTCTCTTCTGCGCGGGTAAAGGTTGCCGAATATGCAAAGAAGCGGGATGGATTGAAATGGGCGGCTCGGGAATGGTGGACCCCAATGTTTTGGACGGCGTCGGCTACGACAGCGAGAAATACACGGGTTGGGCATGCGGTCTGGGAATCGAGCGCGTCGCCATGTTTCTCTATGGAATTGACAACATCCGCAGCCTCTACGATGGGGATGTGAGATTCCTTCGGCAATTCATTTAGGCGAAGCTCATGCTGATTTCCTATAGCTGGCTCAAAGATTTTGTGGATTTGCCGATTGGCCCTGAGGAAACGGCTGACCTGCTGACTATGTTAGGGCTCGAAGCGGAGTCCATGACGCGCTATCGGGGCGGGCTCGACAAAGTTGTCGTTGGCCGTGTCGTGGAGTGCTTGCCGATTGAAGGTTCAGAGACTCTGAAGCGAACTCGCGTACATGTTGGAAGCGAAGTCCTGCCGATTGTCTGCGGTGCCCCGAATGTGCGAGAAGGAATGATTGTGGCTGCGGCGCTGCCCGGCGCGATTCTGCCCGATGGCACAAAAATCAAGATTGCCAAAATGCTCGGCCATGAATCGCGCGGAATGCTCGTATCTGAGGCTGAGATTGGCATGTCGCCGGATGCGGCGGGCGTTCTTGAGGGAGACCCCGATTGGCCTCTTGGAATGTCTTTCGAAAAGCTGGCGATTTCAGAGGACACAATATTCGATGTTGAGGTGACGCCTAATCGTCCGGATTTTCTTTCGCATGTTGGCGTGGCCCGCGACTTGGCGACGAAATTGCGGCTGCCTCTGCGAGAGCCAGGCATTTCGGTGGAACAAATTGAGGCGCCCACTTCGCAGCGGATTCGAGTCGTATTGGAGGATGCGCGCAGTTGCCCGCGATACGGCGCGCGGTTCGTCGAAGGCGTAACCATCAAACCCTCTCCGTTTTCGTACCGGCTCAGGCTTTCCCGCTGCGGGCTTCGTCCCATTTCGAACATCGTGGATATAACGAATTATGTGATGCTGGAACTCGGTCATCCGCTCCATGCTTTTGATTACGCTCTGTTGAAGGGTGCGGAGATTCGAGTTCGGTGCGCGCGCTCAGGCGAGACTTTCATCACTCTCGACGGAAAGGTGCACTCACTTCGCTCGGGCACTCTGCTGATTTGTGACGCACGCCGTGGAGTTGCGATTGCCGGTGTGATGGGAGGACAGAACAGCGAGATTGCACCGACGACTCGGGATGTCCTGATTGAATGCGCCTATTTCGACCCCGTGTCTATTCGACGAACATCGAAATTTCTTGGCATCAACAGCGATTCGTCACGCCGTTTTGAGCGAGGCGTGAATCCGAACGGCGTTCCACAAGTCATTGACCGAGCCGCTGCTTTGATGGCGCAGTTCAGCGGCGGAAAAGTGTATCGCGGGATCGTGGACGAATACCCGGAGCCGATTGAACCGACGCCCATTGCATTCCGTCCATCGCGCGCTCGCGCTCTTGTCGGCGTGGATATTCCCGACAAGGCTATGGAAGAGATCCTTGCAGGACTTGGATGTCAAGTGGAGAATAATGAGGAAGCATGGGTTGTCTCGGCACCCACTTTTCGTCCTGATTTGAGTCGCGAAGTGGATCTTATTGAAGAGGTGATCCGCCTTCACGGTTATGATGAGATTCCGGCGGCCATTACCAGCAAAGTGCCGCTTCGCGCATGGCGAGATCCTCTGCGGGAGCTTGCCGAGCGCTGCGCCGATGTGCTCGCCGGCTTAGGATTTTTGGAGGTGCAGAGCGTTTCGATGGGGAAGGCCGACCCGCGAACTGATCCTCCCGGAATCCCGCAAGGCGTGGCCATCGCCAATCCGGTTACGGACGACATGACCCACCTGCAGGGGACCTTGCGGGGAAACCTCGTGCGAGCGGCTTCGGCAAACTGGCAGCGAGGCGACAGAACACTTCGCCTCTTTGAAATGGCACGCACTTTCCACGAAGGGACTTCGGACGATCCACGGACTTGGGAGGAATTGAGCTTGGCAGGGATTCTGTCAGGGACGGTTTATCCTGTCGGCTGGACTGACCCACCTAAGCCGTCGGGTTTCTTTGAATCAAAGGGCGTATTGGACGCGTTGTGCCAAAAGATTTCACTTGACAATTACGAGATTTTTTGCTATGATAATATCAGTGAGGATAGCCTGCGCGGAGGTCTGAAAGCGGGCGGCGAAATCCTCGGTGAATTCGGGATTTGGAACCGCAAGGAAATGGCGACTTGCGAGATTGACGCCGAGGTGGCCTATTTTGAGTTGTCGGTTGACCGGCTCGCGAGGCATGTCCAGACAAAGCGTAAGTTCATACCGCCTCCACGTTTTCCGGGTGCCACGAGGGATATTGCGGTCGTCGTGGACGGAGGGCTGGCAGCCGGGGAGTTGCAGACGGCTATCCAGCGCCTCGGAGGCGAGAATCTCAAGCGCGTCGAGTTGTTTGACCTGTATTTAGGCGAGCAGGTGGGGGCAGGTCGGAAGAGTCTCGCGTTTCGGCTTGAGTTCTTTCGTGCCGAGCGAACGATGACGGCGGAGGAAGTTGAGGAGAGCGTAGAGCGGATTGTGGCGGGATTGAAAGAGGAGTACCAAGCGGTACGGCGCTGATTCCGGGGGACCTTTCGTCTGGGGGGCAAGCCTGGCGAGGGGAGGTCTCAAAGAAGCGCGGGAGAACAAGTTTTAGGGGCGAATTGATCCAGTGGATATCCAGGCGTTTGATGTTCTTGAGCAGAAGGTAAGTCAAATCCTTGAAAGACTGAATCGCGTGCGGTCCGAGAACGAGGAGCTGCGGAATGCGATTCGGGAGTGGGAGGCCCGCTACCAAGAAGTGGCGGCCAAGCTCGAGGATGTCCAACGCGAACGCAACCAGCTGGCTGAGAACCAACGGGATACCAACAAGGAGGAGCGGATCCGCCAGAAGGTGGTGGAGCTTCTTGCCCGTTTGGAGGCTGCGTAGAGCGTCCGGTCTGGATTTCCAGTCACCTCGCCCACCAAGTTGGGTCCGGTCCATGGATGACCAGAAAGAGAGAATTCATGTTACCGTGTTCGGGCAGGACTGCGCCATCCGAGGAGGCGCAGACGCAGACTATGTTCGAGAGGTCGCGGCATTCGTAGATACACGCATGCGGGAGAGTCAAGCGGCACACCCTACGAAATCCCCTCTCAAGGTTGCCATCTTAGCGGCCTTGAATCTTGCAGACGAGCTCTTCACTTGCCGGCAGGAAAAGGAAGAACTTGTTGTGCGATTGGAAGATAAGGTTCGTGAATTTTCCGACAGTCTGAACCAAGGATTGGCCTGACGGCCTGTTTCATCCGCCCGGAATCTGTGGAGGAGCTATAGCGACAAACGGTTTGCACTGACAGCACCCCACGCAGGATTGAAAATATCCCTGCCTGCGCCAGGCTTTTTTAAGAACCAACAGGAAGAAAGCAAGGGAGCTTGTCTCTGGCGTCTATCGCAAGCCTGAGTCCCTCATTCGTGAGGGATTCCCACCCCAAAAGGGTTCGGATAGAGGAAGCGAGAACCGTTCAGGAAGGCACCCAACGTATCGTACCAGGTTCTTGGTACAACGCCGCGCCATGCAGGGATTGTTTTTGGGGAAAGGAGTTGCGAATGGATAATCTTGGTTTTATTGCAGTTCTGATAGCGCTGGGACTTATCAGCGTCTTTCTCTTGGGATGGTTTGTCGGCAAGCAACTGGAACGAGGGCGTTCGCTTCGGGCCAAGCGCGATGCGGACCGGACGGTCGCCGACGCTCAGAGGGAAGCTGAGGCGATGTTCCGCGAGAAAATGCTGGAGCTCAAGGATGAGCAAATTCGTCTCAGGAGTGAACAGGAGGCCGAGCTTCGGCATAAGCTGGATGAGATTGCCCGGTCTGAGCGGAGTCTCCGGGACCGCGAAGCCAATATGAGAACTCGTGTCGAGGCCATGGACCGCCGCGGCAAGGAATTGGACAAGCTCCAGCAACAGTTGGCTCAGAATGAGAAAGTCATTACCGAGAAGCAAGCCATCATAGACAGCCTCGTGGAAGAACACAAGGCTGCCCTGGAACGCATCAGCCAAATGACTCAGGAGGACGCGCTCAAAGAGCTGAAGAACCAGCTTCTTGAGAAGGCGAAAGAAGAGACGATGGAAATGGTCAAGGAGATGCGGGATCGAGCCAGGCAGCAGGCGAATCGAGAGGCTCGGGAGGTCATCGTGTCGGCGATTCAGCGCACCGCCGTTGACCATTCCGTCGAGACGACGGTTTCAACGGTCAGCCTGCCCAACGATGAGATTAAGGGACGAATTATCGGGCGCGAAGGACGCAACATTCGAGCATTCGAACAGGCTACGGGCGTGGATATTATCGTGGATGATACGCCGGAAGCGGTGATTGTCTCCGCCTTTGATCCTTTACGGCGCGAAATTGCCCGCCGAGCGCTCGAAAAACTCATGTCGGACGGGCGAATCCACCCGGCTCGGATTGAGGAGGTATCCAAGAAATGCGAGAAGGAGATGGATGAAGAGCTCGTCGAGGTGGGCGAGAGCTCTTCCATGGAAGTGGGCGTCGTCGGCTTGCATCCGGAATTGATCAAGCTGCTGGGGAGACTGAAATTCCGAACCAGCTACGGTCAAAATTGCCTTCAGCATTCGATTGAAGTGGCTCATTTGGCAGGTCTTATGGCTTCGCAGCTTGGGCTGGATTCGAAAGCCGCCAAACGCGCGGGGCTTCTGCACGATATTGGCAAAGCGATTGACCGCACCACTGAAGGAACGCATGTCACTCTGGGGGTTGACCTCGCCAAGAAATACCGTGAGCCGAGAATCGTACAGAACGCCATCGCATCTCATCACGGAGATACGGAGGCGAATTCACTCATCGGTGTTTTGGTGCAAGCGGCCGATGCGATTTCGGGAAGCAGGCCCGGTGCGCGGCGTGAGACGCTTGAGGCCTACATCCAGCGGTTGGAAAAACTCGAGGAGCTGACGAATTCGTTTCCGGGAGTCCAGAAGTGCTTCGCAATTCAAGCCGGACGGGAAATCCGCGTCATTGTTGAGCCGGAGAAAGTCACTGACGCGCAAGCCGAGGTTTTGGCCCATGATATTGCAGGACGAATTCAAGACGAAATGGAATATCCCGGTCAGATTCGCGTGACGGTTGTGCGGGAATTTCGCGCGGTGGAGTTGGCAAAATAGAAGCGTGCAAAATACTCTAACGATATTCTTCATCGGGGATGTAGTGGGCAAGCCCGGGATGGAGGTGCTGCGGCGCCTTCTCCCGGGTCTTCTGCTCAGATACCGCGTTGATTTCTGCCTTGCTAACGGTGAGAATGCGGAAGGCGGGAAGGGAATGTCCTCGAAGCTCTTTGAAGAAATGCGTGGGCTGGGAGTGGATGTCATTACCGGCGGCAACCACACTCTCTATCGCGATAAAATCATTCCCGTCATAGAGGAAACTCCGCGTCTTCTTCGGCCATTTAACTATCCGCCGGGAACGCCCGGCTACGGGTCCGGAGTCTTTGACTTAAAGCTCGGAGACAAAGTGGCGGTTCTGAATCTGCAAGGTCGAGCCTTCATGCCGCTGGCTGATTGTCCTTTCCGCACGGGGCGTTCGGAAATTGAAAAGCTTGCCGAAAATACGAAGTGCATTATCGTTGATTTTCACGCGGAAGCGACCGCAGAAAAAATGGCTTTCGCGCGATTCGTTGACGGTCGTTGCAGCGCTGTTTTGGGCACGCACACTCATGTTCAAACCGCGGACGAAGCTATTCTCCCCGGCGGCACGGCCTATATTTCGGATGTGGGCATGACGGGCGCGCACAGCGGCGTCATCGGTCTGCATACCGAGAGTGCCCTCAATCGTTTTCTTCATACATGGCAGGGGGGACACACCTCGATGGCGGCCGACGACCTGCGTCTATCCGCTGTTCTATTGGACATTGAACCCCAGAGCGGCAAGGCTTTGCACATAGAGAGGCTGCAGATTTCACTGTGAAAAAGCGTTGGCGGATTGTGGCCGATGCCTGGAGAAGGGCAAGAGCTCCAGTGGAAAGAATCGCTGTGGACATTGAGGGTGACAGGATTGTTCGAGTTCACGCCGCCGAGGATGCCGCTCATTCGTCCCAGGCGGTTTCTTTTTCAAGTCCGACCTTACTCATTCCGGCATTCCACGACAGCCACACTCACCTCCTAATGGGCGGCTTGACTTTGGACTGGGTGTCTCTTGCGGGTGTGGAAGATATTGATGAAGCGGCGGCACACCTTGAAGCAGCAGCGAAAGAGTCTGATGGACGATGGTTAGATGGACATGATTTTGACGAGGCGCGACTTCCTCTTAACCGATGGGCGTTGGATAAAATCATTCCCAATATTCCCGTTTATATCCGCAGCCATGATCTTCATTCGGCTGTTGTCAATAGCAAGACACTGGAAGCTGCGGGCCTCGGTGACTATGCGATTGACCTCACGCGTGGCCGCTTCGAGCGCGATGCTGACGGCAGATTAAATGGGTTGCTCAGAGAGCAGGCATGCGATTTTGTTCTGGCTTTTCGGCTACCATTGGAAAAATCGCGAGCAATGAGAGCGCTCCAACGCGCTCAGACTCTCGCCTTCTCATTTGGAATCACGGCGGTGGGTGTTTCCGCACGGAGTGAGCTGCTCCCTTTCTATTTCGATTTTGTCGAAGGCTCCGAAGCGAAAATCCGCCTGAACCTCTGGAAGGTTTCACCGAATTTTGACTTTGTGGCCGACCGCTTTGAGCGCCGCGACGGTCTTCGGTTTCGATACGCGACTTTCAAAGGTTTTCTGGACGGTGCCTTAGGCTCGCAGACAGCCGCGCTACGGGAGCCCTACGCGAATAATCCAAGTAACAGAGGTATTCTCACAGCAGAAGAAAAAGAGCTTGCTCGTTTTGTTGAGACCGCTGCTCAGGAGGGTTTTCAAGTCGCGCTGCATGCGATCGGTGACCGGGCTTGCTCGATGGCATTGGACGCTTTTGAAGCAGCGCACAACACCAACAGTCGAATGCGACTCGAACATGCGCAGATACTGCGTGAAGAGGACATCCACAGAATTGCCGATTTGGGCGTGATTGCCTCCATGCAGCCGATTCACGCGACGAGCGACATGAAGTGGATCGAAGAACGAATTGGCAGGGAGCGAGCAAGACTCAGCTACGCATGGCGTTCGATTCGGGATGCTGGAGCTTGTCTCTGTTTTGGCAGCGATTGGCCTGTTGAAACGATGAATCCCCTTGCAGGCTTACATGCCGCGCTGACTCGTCAGGACAGCGATGGAAATCCACGCGATGGCTGGTTTCCTGAGCAGCGCCTCACAGTGGAGGAAGCGCTCGAGTCTTATACAGAAAGGGGCGCCTATGCTGCACGATGGGAGAACGACTTGGGAACAATCGAGGAAGGGAAATTGGCTGACCTCGTTGTCTTGTCCTGCAATCCATTTCTCTGCGAGCCAAAGGAGTTGCTGAAAGCTGAAGTTTTAATAACAGTTTGTGGCGGTGAGGTTGTTTATCAGAGTAGTAAGGAATTCGTATCTCCTTTCAAACCCATCTCGACATTTCCTCGCTGAAGGGGCAGCGTGCGACTGTGACGCAGCGACGACGGCGGAGATCGGCGCCCAAATAGCCACCTGTCATTCCCGCGAAAGCGGGAATCCACTCTCTACCGAGTCATAATATGAATCCCTCCACGCGATTCTCTCTTCTATTCCTATGTTCATACACGCTTCTTAATCGTCGGTTGCTCCGATATCGAGGGTTCCCCGCTCTGGCGAACCCAGAACATAGAGATAGTAGGGTTCCATTGTGGATTCCCGCTTTCGCGGGAATGACAACCATCGGTGATGGGAATGACCGTGTCCGTCTCATCGATGAGAAGAAGCTGTTTGCTCCCTTTTTTCCCTCGGTCCAAAAGACAGAGGATGTTTCCGAGATGCGAAAGTCTGCTCCTCCCTGTCAAATGTTATTTCAAGATAAATTCTCAGTCCCCCCACTAAAGTAGGGGAGACCGGGATCCTTCCCCTGCTTCAGCAGGGGAAGTCAGAAGGGGTATCTGAAGGCAATGATGCAGGACTTTCAAGAGAGAGTCTAAGATTGCGCGACAAGAAAAGAGCGCCAGAAACTTTTCGCGGTCTCCGGCGCTTTCTTCTTACTGCCAAGTTGCAGAAGCAAAGCAGAAAGATAGTCTGTTGTTACTTCTGCGGTGTTTCCTTTTCTTCTGTCTTTGCCGGTTCTTCGGTCTGCGCTGGTTGCTCGATCTTGGGCGTCTCTTCCACCTTAGCGGCAGTCATGTGCGTGCCTAACGGTAATGCCTTCGCGTAATCGAAGCCTTTGTAAGTTGGCGACTCCTCGTTGTGGCATCTCCTGCATGTCTCTTCATTGGGGATAACGAGACCGGCCGCAATCGCCTTCTCCTTGTCCTTCATAATAGTCAGGGTTTTGTAGTCGCTCCCGGGGCCGTGGCAGGCCTCACAGCCGACATAGGCAAGTTCTTCGTTCGGCGCAGCGGGATCGAATCCCGATGGCTCTCCAAAGCCTATCACATGGCACTTCAAGCATTTGGGGTCTTTGGTTTCGCCTTTTTCGGCGTTCAGGCTTGCCATAGATTTGGCGTGTTTCGTTTCGAGCCATTTCTCCCAAATCATCCCCTTGGCTTCGCCCTTGTGGCACATCTTACATTTGGCATTGCCAACATAGGTGTGGCCCGCCGGTGTTTCCTCGGCGAGCAACGGCAATGCGGCCATCATTCCAAGAATTGCGATTGCGAAGGTACATACGGCAATCTTGCGATACATTGAAAGACCTCCTATTGAATCACTCTTAGAGAGACTGTTTTGCTCCGGCATTCTCAGTCTGACCCCCCTTGCCCCCCACGAGGGGGGTTTCCCTCCGTTCACGGGGGGATGAAAGGGGGGTAGAATCATCTGGGAAGTGTCGCATAACATATAAAAAAGAATTCTTATTGTCAAGAGGCGATTCATCGCCGTGGCTGGGTTTCCAAACCCGCCCGGCGTGCGCGATTGCGCCAATGCGGTTCTTGAGAATAGCCCAGCAAGCTGGGCGCTACGCCTCGATTTCAAAGGCGATGGCTTGGTTTCGGCCTTCTCTTTCATTGACCCGCCACAGAATAAGAAAGCCGGCGACAAAGAAAAGGAGCAAAGTCAATATGGCGACGCGAAGGCTGCCGGTCAACAAAATGGCGAGGCCATAGACGAGAGGCCCGATCGCGCTCGCAAACTTGCCCGATATGCCGAAGAAGCTGAAGAACTCGCTGGCATGGGCGGGAGGAATCAGATAGGCTTGCAGCGAACGCGAGGCCGCTTGAGTTCCCCCCATGACAAGCGCGGTCAAAATCCCAAGCACCCAATATTCCTTGCGGGGATTGCCCAGCCATCCGAGTTGCCACGCCCAGACGAGTACGAAACACCAAACGACGAGGCTGATGAGAATACTTCGCCGATTCCCGATTCGTTCGACCAGCCAGCCGAAGAAAAGAGCGCCGAGGAAAGCCACGCCTTGAACCATGAGGAAGAAAAGAATCAATTCATCACTTCCCATGCGAAGCTCTTGATCCCCAAAGACGGCGGCCATGATGATGACCGTTTCCACGCCATCATTGTAGATGAGGAACGCGAAAAAGAATTTCGCGAGTTCCGGCAGGCGTTTGATTCGATGCAGGGTTTTCGTGAGGACGCGCCAGCTTTCTTTGAAGCGGTCGCGTTTGACGGACAAGGCAGTCGCTTTCGATTGACGCACACCCCAAAAAAGTGGCAACGAGAAGACTCCCCACCAAATGGCAACGCTCAGGAAACAATCTCCCAAGGAAAACGCTCCAAACGGAGCTCCCTTTGGTGGTTTCAGCATGAACAAGTTGAGAAGCAGCAGTAGCCCGCCGCCAATGTAACCCCACGCCCATCCGATGCCCGAGATCTTCCCGTAGTCTTCGGGCTCAGCGATGTCAATAAGCAAAGCATTGTAGAAGATCAGGGCTCCTGCGAAACCAAGCTGAGCCAGAACAAGAAGCGCCCCTCCCCAAATCCATTCTCCGGCGTCCACGGTCATCATCAACGCTGTCGCAACGCAGCCCAAGACCGTGTACGCGCCCAAGAACTCTTTTTTGCGACCGGTCAGATCGCTCAGAGCACCTAATATCGGCGCGCTCAAGGCGACGAGGATCATGGCTGCCGCACCGACGAAGGCCAACATGGCCGCGCCCTGCACATGGAATGGTCCCAAGGCGACACCTTCAGCGCCTCCGGCAACGATTCCTGCATAGTACTTGTTGTACAGGACAGCCAGAATGACCGTCGCAAAGGCGGAATTGGCGAAGTCGTAGGTGGCCCATGCGGCGATTTCGCCGGGATTCTTACGCTTGAATTGAAGGAGGGAAAAGCGCACTTCAGGGCCTCGAGGCGCTACCGGATGATACAGAGTCTCTTCACCTGAGTCGCATTCGGCGTGGTCAAGCGGCAAAGGTAAGTTCCGGTGGGTAAAAGGCGCCCTTGGCCGTCTGTTCCATTCCAATGCAGTGTCTGATAACCTGTGCCAGTCGGAAGAGAGAGGAGAGAGGAGACTTGCTGTCCGAGCAGGTTGTAGAGGACAAGGGACACGGGGCCATGCCCTGGAGGAGCATAAAGTGCAATTGTTGTTGAGCTGTTAAAGGGATTCGGCCAATTAGGCAAAAGCTGAGGAGTAGTGGGAATTAGCAAGTCCGCTGACGGTTGCGCCTCCAAGGTGCCGAACCAATCAAACGCGCGCTGCAAAACATCGGTTCGCGTGTTGCTGCCCAGAGTTCCCGAGACCGCTTCCAACCCGAAGGCGAGGAAAATGTATTTCCCCGCGCCGTAACTGCCTCGGACGCCACCGGCTTGGCTGTCAGTCACGGCATAAAAGAAACATTCGGAGCCGCTCGGCAAGATTGTCAGCGTGGACGGCGACCTTTGGTTGCTCGCTCCTTGCGAACCAATCAGAAAAACTTCCAATCCTTCACTGACGGGATCACCGGCTGTGCCGAAAAGATGACGCATAGTCGTGCTGTGTTGTTGAACATCGCAGTGGAGCACATCTCGCAGAAAAGCTGAACCTGCTTGCAGGTCCTCGGTAATATCTTGGCCGGTAAGGAGCAGACTTCCGCCGTCGCTCAAATAGTCTTCGATGGCGGTTTGGTCCTCCGGAGTGAGGGTCGAGATGGAATCATCGCCGGTCATCCAGAGCACGACGGGAACTCCGGTCAGTTCAGGGACACCGTACGAGGCAACATCCCAATGGCGCGAGCGGTATTCAAATTCGCTCAAGGTCGTTAGCAAGTAGGATTCGTAGGTGGCACCCGCATCATCGTCAATCAAGGCGATTTGGGTCTCGTTCAAGGCTATCTCAAGTTCATGGTTGCTCCAAGGGATGTTTATCCCGAACTCTTGAGATAAGCACATGTGCGAAAGTGGGGGGAATACTTCCACAAGATAATCGCCCAACATCAGCGGCTGCTCTGATGAAAAGGAGCCGTTTTCATTAAGAACATCCAATTCCAGCCGAGGGAAATCGGAAAAAGCTTCATGGTAGAAAGCCAGATGCGTCGCGGCGATACCTGCTCCTGTCAGGTAGTCCTTGACTCGCCCTTGGACGAAGGCACCCTGACGAATATCGAAGAGAACGGTTTGCGTGTCATTGTTCGGTTGCATATCTGCCGGATGATGGACGGACAGGGTTAGGGGAATCGCATTGGGTTGTTGAGGAAGGATTGGAGAAATCCACGGCGCCCCAAAGATGAGAATTGTGTCCGTACCCATTGGAAGATCACAACGCATGGAATCGGAAAACTCTCCCTCGACTCGAATCAGGACGGAATCGAGAGATGTCCATCCAGTATTCATGACTTCGACGGCGACGGTCAGCGAATCTCCTGCCATGTGAGGAAGGTTGGGAATCGGAGAGACGAAACCCGCCGCAGCTACATCGGCGGAGGGCAGCGAAGAGATAATGCGCTCCAAATCCATCCAATTCAGGTAGCACGAGACCCAGCTTTGGTCCACGGTATCGGCGTCGAGGCCGTTGGCGGTAATGCCACCATCATCATCCGTGTCAATTTGAAGCAGCGAATCGGCGATGAAAACGGCGTTGTTCCAGTAGGTCGAATCTTCGAGAACGGCGAAGACAAGATGATGAGCATGTCCGTACCAGGTGTTCCATGAATGGTTCCATCCTCCGGAAACGGGTGTTTGCCAAATATCGAGATTTGACACGACGGTAGGGAGCCACAATTGGCCGCTATCCGGATAGGCATTAAAGAGGCTAACGCACACACCCCAGAGCGCTGTGCCGCCGCAGAGGGCCCATTCCTCGTTATTATAAAGGCGCGAGGGAGTCTCTTCAATCCAACTGCGCACGCGGCGTGCTTCAGTCAGCGCGGTGGCTCTCCATGCGCTGTCTCCTTCCTGCTCGGCATAGAGGTAGAGTGTTCCTGCAGACCATCCTTCCACGAGAGGCAGAAGCCGCCGCAGCCAACCCGGTCCTTGGTTGAACGGGAGGGGATGAGAAGACAAATAACTCGCGCATTGGTCAGCGTACCATTTATAAGTAGTGTCGCTGTAAACCTCGCGGTACTTCATCTCGGCGACGATTCCCCACCCACAATTATGGCTTCGGTAGTAGCCGTAGTCTCCCGGCGAAGTCTCTTCTTGCCATGCGGTATGCCGCAAGCAATAACCCCAGGCACGCTGAATCGGCAGGCTGTAGCGCGCCGTATCGCCCGTCCATGCGCCATATTGTGCCCAGACACGAATAGCTTCCTGCGTATTGTCGGTCTGAATAATGGAAGCCACATCACCCGTTTCTCCTTCGATCATGCCGCCCATATCATTGCCAGGGCCGGGATGCTGGAGCCGAACGAGGAAGTCGCAGATTTGAACATACTCAGCGAAGTAGGAGACCTCGTCAAGAGTGCGCCGAATCAGAGGCGCGGGCGTTGGCATTTGATTCTCCAGAAGAGGCTGACTGGAGGCGGAGATTTGCGGGAGTTCTTCCGGAGTCAGATAAGGTGTCGCCTCTCCTTCGTTATCATACATGAGAACGAGCAAGAGTGCGAGACCGACAATCCTCAATGGTTGTCTAATAAATCGGATAATATTCGCGAATTTCATAGTCCGTAACTGCTGTACAAAAGCTTTTCCACTCGGCTTTTTTGTTGGCGACAAAGCGTTGAAAAACATGTTCCCCCAGTGTTTCTGCTACGAGCTCGCTTTTTTCGATTTCTCCAATCGCTTCGTGCAGGCTACTGGGGAGCATTTCGATTCCGTGCGAGTTGCGCACTTCAGGACGCATTTCATAGATGTTTTCTTCGGTGGGCGGCGGCGGCACCAAGTTCTGTCGCACTCCGTCCATTCCGGCGGCAATCATGACGGAAAACGCCAGATAGGGATTGCAGGTCGGGTCAGGAGAACGCAACTCAATGCGGGTGGCCTTTTCGTCTCCCAGACGGTAGCGTGGTACCCGGATGAGCGCACTTCGGTTCTTCTGACCCCAGGTGATGTAGACCGGTGCTTCGTAGCCGACGACCAATCGCTTGTAGCTGTTGACCGTTTGATTCAGCACAGCGGTCATTGCGCAGATATGTTTGAAGATGCCCGCCATATAGGAGCGGGCGAATTGGGACAGGTGATAGCTGTCCACGGCGTCGAAAAAGAGATTCCTGTTTCCTTGAAAGACGGATTGGTGTGTGTGCATTCCCGTGCCGTTCTGACCTGAGATGGGCTTCGGCATGAAGCAGGCATGGAGGTTCAACTGACTTGCCACCGCTCGGACGAGGAAGCGGCAAGTCAGACACCGGTCGGCCATGGTCAGAGCGTCCGCGTAAACGAGATCTATCTCGTGCTGGCTGGGTGCCACTTCATGATGGATGACTTCGATGGGAATTCCCATTTCCATGAGCGCTTCCGCCGTTTGCTGGCGCACCTTGGTGCCGAGGTCAACGACGCTGTCGTCGAAGTAGCCCGCCAGATCAACGGGTGTAGGAGTTTTTTCATTGGCGAAATAGAAATACTCAACTTCGGGGCCGAAGTAGAAGGTATATCCCTGAGCAGCGTACTTCTCCAAAGTGCGCTTCAAGACATGGCGAGGATCCCCTTGGTAGGGAGCTCTTTCCGGCGTCTTCAGGTCGCAGATGAAACGGGCGACGCGTCCTTCGGAAATTCGGTTGGGCAGAATAGCGAAAGTGCTTAGGTCCGGCATGGCCAGGAGGTCGCTCTCTTCAATTCGGGCGAATCCCTCGACGGACGAGCCGTCAAAGCCGATGCCTCGGTCAAAGGCGTCGGGAAGTTCGCCCTCGGGAATTGTCAAACCGCGCAACCGGCCGTTGATGTCGGCAAACCAAAGATGGATGTACCGGATTTTCTCTTCTTTGATGATACGGAGAATGTCGTCGCGTGAAAGGGACAAGGTATCCTCCCTGAAGGTTCAATTATGGACGCCGGGCGGGTCTACGAGCACAGCTGTCTCAATGTTTATCCTTGAAAATTATTTATTTGGAAGTTAGCCGATT
>DYHQ01000040.1 GCA_020724065.1 Candidatus Puniceispirillum sp.
CGAAAAGTCATCGTTCGCGATGTCAAACTGACCGCATGGCAGAAGACCTATTACCCTGAGGTTGTTCGGGGTTTATGGGTTACAGCATCGCATTTCTTCCGCAATTTCGCGCGGCATTGGCTGCGCTATGTCTTCCGGATGAAGAGCGTCACGCCGGGTGCCGTGACGATTCAGTATCCCGAAGAGAAGCGGCCCGTGAGTCCTCGCTGGCGGGGACGCCACCGGCTCATGCTTCGACCTGACGGCACGCCCCGCTGCGTCGCCTGCATGATGTGCGAGTCCGCCTGCCCCGACGAATGTATCTACATCACCGCCGCCGAAACGCCGGACGGACGCGTCGAGAAGTACCCTGTTTCCTTTGACATAGATCTTCTGCGTTGCTGCTTTTGCGGGCTGTGTGTCGAGGCCTGCCCGGAAGATGCGTTACGCATGGACTCCTTTGATTTGGATTTGGCAAGCTATTCGAGAAACGACTTCTTTCTCGACCGAGAATTCCTCTTGCGAGACGGCAGCTTGACGACGCACCCTCAATACGAAGGAGAATTTGAAGAGAAGGCTGCGAGCTGATTGGATACGAGAATTACGCAACACGGCAGCGACTGAGACGGGCGTCTTTCGAATGCCTTCGCAGCGCCGCGCTGAGAAAGATTCCGGCGCGGCGATTGCTCTTCACAAGGTGCAGGAAAGAAGATGAAAATCTTCCTCACCGGCGGAACGGGATTCGTCGGTCGGGCGATTGTCGCTGAACTGCTTCGCCGCAGTCACGAACCGCTCGCTCTTGTGCGACGCGGCTCCGAATTCAAATTGGGTGCCATCGCAGATACTGAGCGGATTCGCATCATTTCCGGAGATATTCTAAAGCCGGAGACCTATGCCGCTACGCTCAGAGAGGCAGAGGCCGTCATTCACCTTGTCGGGATCCTTCGGGAATTCGGCCGCGTACGCTTTGACTTGATGCACCGAGTCGCCACCGAGAATATTGTGCGCGAATCGGAATTGGCCGGAGTCCAGCGCTATGTTCACATGTCTGCCTGCGGTGTGGGGCGGCTTTCCAAATCGGTCGGCTTGAAGACCAAACTCGCCGGAGAGAAGGCCGTCAGGGCGTCGCGTTTGAATTGGACCATTTTTCGCCCATCGGTTATTTTTGGCCCCGGTGATGGTTTTGCCCATTTTTTCATGAAGCGCTTTCGACGCTTGCCGGTGGCTCCGTTGATTTCCAGGGGACGAACCCTTTTTCAACCGATTGCCGTCGAAGATGTGGCACGCGTCTTCCTGGACGCCGCCGAAAGACAGGACATCGGCGGAAAGACTTTCGAGATTGGCGGCCGTGGAATCTTCCACTTCAAACAGATCTTTGATGACATTAGCGCCGCGATGGAGAAACGGATTTTGGAAGTCCCGACGCCTCGCTTTCTTCTCGCGATGATGGCCTTTTTCCTCGACAGATTCCGCTTCTTTCCCATAAGTCGTGACCAGTTGCGCATGCTTGCCAGCGACAATTGTTGCGATTCGCTGGAGTACATTGAGATATTCGGTATCGAGCCGCGAGATTTCCGCGAAGGCCTTCGTGCCCTTGCCAAGGAAATATGAATCGGATTACAAATCTCTTTGGTATTCGATGGCCTATCATTCAAGCTGGTATAGTCTGGGCTGCCGGTTGGGAATTGTGCGCCGCTGTTTCCAAAGCCGGTGCATTGGGACTCATCGGCGCCGGTTCGATGAAACCGGACCTTCTGCAGCTTCATATTCGAAAAGCGAAAGCGGCGCTGCAAAACCAAGAGCCGTTTGGGGTGAATATTCCGCTGCAACGCGGAGATGCCGATGAGCTTGTGCAAGTGTGTTTGGACGAAAATGTGAAAATCCTCTTTACTTCTGCGGGAAATCCCGGTCGGTTCACGCCGACGTTCAAAGAAAGAGAGGTCACCGTTGTTCATGTTGTGCCATCTGTGGTGTTGGCTCAAGAAGCGGAGGCGCGCGGAGTGGATGCCGTCGTCTGTGAAGGAACGGAAGCCGGAGGTCATGACGGCGTGGACGAGATTCCCACTTTCGTTCTGGTGCCACAAGTCGTGGATGCCGTGAAGATTCCAGTCATCGCGGCGGGAGGCATCGTGAACGGGCGAGGCATTGCCGCGGCGATGGCATTGGGTGCCGAAGGTGCGCAAATTGGGACGCGGTTTGCCGCCACAGTCGAATCGTCGGCCCACCCGCGATACAAACAAGCCGTCTTGAAAGCAACAGACACGAGTACGGTTTTTGCTCTGCGCAAAATTGGGCCGGTTCGAATGCTCCGAAATCCATTTGCGGAGCGCTGCGCAGACGCTGAAAGTCGGGGCGCGAGCGAAGAAGAACAACAAGCACTCCGCGGGGAGCATCGAGAGCGCATAGGCATTTTCGAGGGAGACTGGGAAGAAGGAATGTTCGAGGCCGGTATGGGTGCGGGTCTGATTCACGACCTTCCCAACGCCGCTGACCTTGTTGCCCGGCTGGTCCGTGAATATGACGATGCTATGGCGCGATTGAATGCTGCAGTGAACACTTTGAAATAGAACCTCTAATAACCCGAGAAATCCAAACAACATAGTGGGTCAATCATGAGACTTTCGACCGCCATCGGCCCGGTAAAAGATAAACTGGGTGCCCTCGCTGTCTTTCTTTTTGATGACGAGGTCCAAAAACCCAAGCTGAGTCTGTTGAATGCGTCCACTCTTCGTGAGGTGCGAAGGCTCATCAAGGTCAGCGATTTCAAAGGGGAGGCCAGCGAATGCACTCTGAGCTTTGCTTCAGAAGGAGTCGCCCGCATTATTTTGCTCGCGGGTCTGGGATCCCGCAAGGAATTTGAATGGGATACTGTCCGGCTTGCTATGGGAGAAGCCGTGCGCAAGGCGCGGGATTCGGGTGCGGGAACTCTGGCCTGCATTGCAGCCAGTGCTGCATTCGCCGAACTCTCGGCGGAAGATGTCGCGCGGGCGGCTGCCGAAGGGGCCGTGCTCGGAAATTATCGCTACATGGAATACCGCGCTAAAGCGAAGGAAAAAGCGAAACAGCTTGAATCCGTCGTGCTTCACTATGATGATTCACGGCGCCGCGCCGCGGGAAATCGAGGGCTCGAAGTGGGACGAATCCTTGCCGAAGCGACAAATATGGCGCGCGATTTGGGCACGCATCCATCCAATGTCGTCACTCCGACCTACCTCGCCGAAGAAGCCAAGAAGCTCGCCAAAAGCGGACTCAAAATCAAAGTGCTTGAACAAGCGCAGATGGTCAAGGCCGGTATGAATGCTCTGCTCGCCGTGGCGAAAGGAAGTGCCGAGCCGTCGAAATTGATTGTCATCGAATACCGTGCGCCCGGGGCACGAAAAACCCTCGCGCTTGTAGGAAAAGGGATTACTTTTGACAGCGGTGGCATTTCCATCAAGCCTCATGAGAAAATGGACGAGATGAAGATGGATATGTGCGGGGCAGCCGCCGTGCTTGCCGCGATGAAGGCCGTTCCACAGCTCAAGCCGAAGTGCAATGTTATTGGCATCATCCCCGCTGTCGAGAACCTGCCCAGCGGCACGGCGTACAAACCCGGCGATATTCTCACGGCGATGAATGGCAAGACCATTGAGATAATTACCACGGATGCCGAAGGGCGCTTGATTCTCGCCGATGCGCTTGTCTATGCCGTCAAGACCTACAAACCCTCCGCGATTGTGGATGTGGCAACACTCACGGGGGCCTGCGTCGTGGCGTTGGGGCATCATGCCACCGGCCTCTTCTCCAATCGGGATAGTTTTCGCAAAGTCGTTGAGCGCGCCGGGGAGCATGCAGGAGAAAGGCTCTGGCAATTACCGCTGTATAAAGAATACACCGATGACATTCAAAGTGATGTCGCCGACATCAAGAATGCAGCCAGTCGCTGGGGTGGCGCCTGCACCGCGGCCGCATTCCTTCAAGAATTCGTCGGCAAAACTCCGTGGGTGCATCTTGACATCGCCGGTACAGCGATTGATGCCAAGGTATCCAGCATTCAGCCTAAGAGTGTGGCGTCCGGGGCAGGTGTCCGCACGCTTCTGCAATTGACATTGAGTTTCTAATCACGCAATTTCCCGATGGAACAGATTGCTCTCACTCTCCTAATAATTGCCTCTCTTTACCTTTTCGCTCAGCCGGTGTGGAAGCGGCTGCGGCGGGGGGCTGAGGGGAAAGGCAGTCTTCGCGTTGACCATTTCAAGGAGCGGCTTGTCCGCTTCCTCCAAGAGGTTCTGTTCCAATCGAGGACCATTCTCCAGCGACCTGTGACGGGAGTTTCGCATGCGCTTGTCTTCTGGGGTTTTCTCGTCTTTCTTGTGGCGAGTTTCCATCATTTCGCCACGAAGTATGGTTGGCATCCCTTCGGCCAAGGCGCTTTTTACCGTATCTACGGCTGGATAGTCGCCCTTTTTGCCATACTGGTTATCGCGGGGATTACGATTCTCGCTTTCCGTCGGTTTGTGCTGAGACCGCTCACATTGGGGAAGCTATCGTGGACTTCGGGACTTGTCGCTCTCTTCATTGAAGTACTCATGGTTACCTACCTACTGAGCCACTTCGACCTTCTAAGTACAGCGTCAGCTCAAAACGCCAATTGGTGGATTCACTCGATTTTCATCCTCGCTTTTCTCGTGCTCATCCCTCACAGTAAGCACTTGCATCTCGCGTTGAGTCCGTTCACTACCTTTTTGAAAGACTTTGAGCTGGCGCGAATTCATCCACTCGACTTTGAAAAGGAAGAGTTCGGCGCCGAAAGACTCTCGGATCTCAGCAAGCATTCCATTCTCGGTGCCTTCACCTGTGTCGAATGTGGGCGCTGTTTTGACCATTGCCCCGCCAGTCAAACAGGGAAAGCTCTGAATCCGAAACAGCTCATGCTCGACCTGAAGGCCGGACTTCTCAAGAATCCGGAAGAAATCGCCGTCGGCCCAATCATTCAAGAGGAAATTCTTTGGCAATGTACGACTTGCGGAGCGTGCACTTACCAATGCCCTGTTGGCATTGACCAGGTGATACCGCTGATTGAAATGCGTCGGGGCAGAGTCGCCGCGGCGGAATTTCCGTCCACTCTTCGAGCGCTCTTCGACAATCTTGAAAAATCGGGCAACCCTTGGAAGTATCCGAGTGACCAAGCGAGCGAGTTCATCGAAAGCAATAAGCTGCCGCTTTTCAAAGAGCAGGAGGTGCTCTATTGGATGGGTTGCATGGGTCGCTTCGATTTTTACTATCAAAAAGTATCGCTGGCCTTTTCTCAGGTATTGACGGCGGCCGGCGTCTCTTGGGGAATCTTGAAAAATGAAAAATGCACCGGCGATGCTGCGCGCCGCGCCGGCAACGAACTTGTTTTTCAAATGCTGGCAGAGCACAATATCGAAATCCTGAATAAGGCCGCTCCCCGACTTGTTGTGACTACTTGCCCTCACTGCCTGCGAACCTTGGAGGAATATCAGGAGTTGGGATTGAATTCTGGAACTCGCATTCTTCACCATTCGGAATATCTTGTTCACCTGCTTCACGAAGACAAACTGAACTTGTCGAAGACGGCGCGGAGCTCCGTCGTCTATCATGATGCATGTTACCTGTCCCGTTATGTCGGTGCAACCCATGCCCGTTTTCCTCGCCAAGTAATTTCCAATACGGGTGCGACACTTGCTGAACCACGGCGTCGGCGTGAGCGCTCCTTCTGTTGCGGAGCGGGTGGCGGACTTCTCTTCACCGAGGAGACTGTCGGAGAGCGTGTCAATCACAATCGCGTCAAAGAGCTGCTGGCCACGGAAGCTTCAACGGTAGGCACCGCCTGTCCGTTTTGTCAGCTTATGCTGCGTGATGGCCTGCATGATCTAGAGAAGGAAGCGATTATCGTCAAGGACATCGCTGAGCTCGTGGCAGATTGCATGCGGTCGTAGAACAGCGCCGCAAGTGAGAAGCTGGATCGGCGTCGGCTCTGGCTGGCGCTTTTCTGCATCCGATGAGGAAACATGAGAATCGGAGACTATATCCTGACTCCCATAGTCACAGGCGACTTCCGCCTTGACGGCGGCGCGATGTTCGGCGTTGTGCCGCGCGTGTTGTGGGAAAAAACAAATCCGCCCGATGAAAAGAATCGCATCCAGATGACGATGCGAGCCTTGCTTATCCAGGGAAACAAGCGCCGAATTTTGGTTGACGATGGCGTCGGAGACAAATACGATTCGAAATTCGCTCAGATGTTCCACATAGACCATTCGCAGAAGTCTGTGGCAAATTCTCTTGGAGAGATTGGACTCTCCGTGGAGGACATCACCGATGTGATCTTGACTCATCTTCACTTTGATCACTGCGGCGGAAGCACCAAGCGCAAAGGAAGCGAGATTGTACCGACCTTTCCGCGAGCGCGCTACTATGTCCAGAAGGAACAATATGACCACGCCTTGAGCCGCAACGAGCGCGACCAGGCAAGCTATTTTCCGGAGAACTTTGAACCATTAAGAAAGGCGGGCCAATTGGAACTTCTGAGCGGACCCGCCACGCTCTATCCCGGCATCGAGATTCTAATCGTCGGAGGGCACACACCCGGGCAGCAGCTTGTCAAAGTCTCCGATGGCGCCGCGACGGTGCTCTACTGTGCGGACCTTGTCCCGACGGCCAGTCATATTCCGCTGCCCTATATCATGGCTTACGACCTCTTTCCGGTCACGACACTCGAAGAGAAGAAACGCCTCTTGCCGCAAGCTCATGATGAAGGATGGATACTCTTCTTCGAGCACGACCCCTTGCGCGCCGCAACAAAAGTGGGCAAATCCGAGAAGGGATTTTCCATGGGAGAAGAAATATCCTTCTCACTATTCTCAGGCAAACCGATTGAATTTGGAATGGGTGCAAAATGAAGACAACCGTTGTCGGTAGCTACCCGAAGATTCCCAACCGTCCGCGTCCGGCGAAATATCGAATGGCCATTGCCAGGCTTCAAGAGGGCAAGATTACGCCGGAGGAGCTGAAGGAGATCGAAAACGAAGTCACTGTCGAAGCGATTCAGGAGCTCGTCGGCACGGGACTTGACATTGTCAACGATGGGATGATTCGCTGGGAAGACAATCAGACGCCTTTTGCCAAAGGCTTGGAGGGTTTCGAAATCGGCGGCCTCATTCGCTATTTTGACACGAATACTTACTATCGCCAACCCATTGCTGTGGCACCGATACGCTTCAAACAGCCCATCACTGTGCACGATTTCAAGTTCGCAAAAGCCAAAAGCACGAAGCCCGTCAAGCCGCTTGTCACAGGGCCTTACACGCTGGCGCGCCTCAGCGAGAATCGGCACTACGGAAAGTTCTCCGATTTTGCGTGCGACCTGGCACGAGCTCTGCGCGAAGAGCTGCTGGCCTTGGAAGGCGCCGGTGCCGAGATGGTACAGATTGATGAGCCCGCAATTCTGCGCTGCCCGCAGGACGCCGCCCTCTTCACGGAAATCATTCGTGCCCTTGTTCAAGGAGTCAAGTGTCCGATTGTCCTGCAAACCTACTTCGCCGACGCCATACCTCTTTGGCCCACCATGACGGCGCTTCCCGTTGGTTGGCTTGGCATTGACCTTGCCACAAATCCCGTTACTTGGAAACTGGTGAATGGTTGGCAGGGAGGACTTTGTCTGGGATTGGTGGATGCCCGCAACACACGGATGGAGGATTTCAAATCCTTTCGCCCGAAAGTCGAGAAACTGCTCTCGGCTTATGGAAATGACCGCTTGATGCTCAGCCCCTCGGCCAGTCTGGAGTTCTTGCCTCGGGAACGCGCTGAGGAGAAGCTGAAGAGAATGGTCGCCTTCGCCACGGAATTCAACAAGGACTCCTCTGTAAGCAATGACAGAGTTGCATGAACAGGAGGCGCTCACGGCGGCTTTGAAGAGAGAAGAGCGCGGTGAAATCTGGTACAAGAAAGCAGCAGTTGCGATGGAGAATCCTATAGCCAAAGCGACTTTTGCCGTCCTCGCTGGCCGCCAAAGAAGATTTGTGGAGACTATTCAAAAAATCCATCAATCACTTCGCCGAGATTCCGCCTTCCGAAATCACAAGGTCGTTTTTCCTTCTCTCCAGCCCGCGCTAATAGTCGTCGAAAGGCTCTTCCGAAAGGTCGGGGGCTTTGGTGACAAGACAAGCGCAGCCTCTGCCCGTGATATCTTCAGGGCCTATTTGTGGGCAATCGGATTTGAAGAAAAGGGCGCGGCGATATATGCACGCAAGGCAGGCACTTTCGACAGGAGTCTTCTTGGCGACCTCTTTGATTTTCTCCGCGGACAGAAAGGCGAACACTATCAGATTCTCGATGGAACACTGACCCATCTGCATTGTCCTGAAAGCTTTTTCGTGGAAACGATGAAATCACCTTTTAGTCAGAAAGGAGAATAGCCCTTGCATCGGTGTTTGAGAACAACCAGTGTTGGGAGTCTTCCGAAACCGGCCTATTTGAGAAAGGCTCGCAGCGCGCACGAGCAGGGAGGACTCTCCGCGTCTGAGCTTGAGAGCTTGACCAAGAAGGCAACGCGCGAGGTCATTGCCGTGCAAAAGGAAATCGGGATAGATGTCTTCGTGGACGGGGAAATGTATCGCGGAGACATGGCGACCTATTTCGCGGAAAATCTGAGCGGCTTTGAAATTTCGGGGCTGGTTCGCTCCTATGGAAATCGCTACTACCGCAAACCGGTCTGCACATCGGAAGTCAAGTTCAAAGCTCCCATCACAGTGGAATGGTGGAAGTTCGCGCGAGACCTAACCGCGCAACCGATGAAAGCCATTCTGACAGGCCCCTACACGATGATGGACTGGTCATTCAACGAGTACTATGGAACGCGGTCGGAATTGGCGCGAGCCCTTGCCCTGGCGCTGCGCGAGGAAGTCAAAGCTCTCATCGCCGCCGGAGCGAAGGAAATTCAAATTGACGAACCGGCCATCTCCGTGCGCCCCGACGAAATTGATCTGGCGATCGAATCCTTTGGACGAGTCGTGAAAGGATTGGAAGCTCATTTTTACACCCATATTTGCTACGGCGATTTCACGAAAATTTATCCCAAAATCCTCGAACTACCCGCCGACCAACTCGACCTCGAAATGGCAAACTCAGGAATGGACATGCTGGACCTGTTTCGCAAAGCCAAATTCACCAAAGAAATCGGGCTGGGCGTCGTTGACAGTCACAGTCATGTCATCGAAAAGAAAGAAGAAATTAGAGACCGCATCCGTCAGGCATTGGAAGTTATTCCGCCCGAAAGAGTCTATGTGGATCCGGATTGCGGTCTCAAGACACGAAGTTGGGATGAAGCGCGCGGGAAGCTGAAAGCCATCGCAGAGGCGGTCAGTGAATTGCGCGAAGAGCTTAAGCTCGATTAATCGTTCAATCCATGTCCACCTCTAACGGCAAGAGATTTCTGGAACTCGTCCGCGAACAGGTTCTGATTTGCGATGGCGCGATGGGAACCATGCTCTATGCGCGAGGGCATTCGTATCGCTCGTGTTTCGATGAACTGTGCGAAAGTCAGCCGTCGGTCATCGAAGCTCTGCACCGTGAATATGTCGCCGCGGGAGCAGATGTCATCGAGACGAATACTTTCGGCGCCAATCCGATTCGCCTTGCCGAGCATGGTTTTGAAAAGCGCGCCCGCGAAATTAATTGTGCCGGCGCCCGCCTCGCACGCGCGATCGCCGGAGACAAAGTCTTCGTGGCCGGTTCTGTCGGCCCTTTGAACAAACAACTCAAACCCATCGGTTCCCTCTCTCTGGACGATGCGCGCGAAGCCTTCCGAATTCAAATCAGCGGCCTGCTCGAAGGCGGTGTTGATTTGCTCATTTTCGAGACCTTCTCCTCGCTTCAGGAAATCGGTCAAGCCATCGCGGCGGGGCGCGGGCTGTGTGATTTGCCGATTATCGCGCAGATGACCTTCACGGAAGAGGCGAAGACGATTGTGGGCGATAAACCTGCGCAAGTGTACGAGGCTTTGCACGGGTGGAGCGCCGATGTCATCGGCGTCAATTGCAGTGTCGGGCCGCAGGGAGTGATGGAAGTCCTCGAACAATTCGCGACGATAGGAAACCTTCCTTTGTCCGCCCAGCCCAACGCAGGGCTGCCGCGCATCATCGGAGGACGGTACATTTATCTGACCTCGCCCCAATATTTTGCAGATTATGCTCTCAAATTTGCCGACCTCGGCGCAGGTCTCATCGGAGGGTGTTGCGGAACGACTCCACAGCATATCGCCGCGGTCGCAAAAGCTGTAAAGGGTCGCAAGCTCAGCCCGCCTGCCCACATTGAAGCGCGTGCCGTCACCGAGGAAGCTCCGGCGAAGGAGTTGCGAATGGCTCCCGTCGTTTCTCCTTTCCGCGACGGATTGGGCAAGCGCTTCATGGTTTCCGTGGAAATTGACCCTCCGCGTGGCGCCGACGCCGAGCCGTTCGTTCGTTCGGCGAAATATCTGAAAGCCAACGGTGTGGACCTCATCAATGTCGCCGACAGTCCTCTCGCGCGGGCTCGCATGAGTGCACTGGCGATGGCGCATCTTATCCGGCAAGAAGCGGGCGTAGAAGTCTTGCTGCATATGAGTTGTCGCGACCGAAACGCTCTCGGATTGCAGGCCGAACTTTTGGGGGCTTACGCTCTGGGGCTAAGCAATATTCTCGCCGTGACCGGAGACCCGCCCTTGGTTGGCGATTATCCATTTGCCAAAGCCGTCTTCGAGTTGGATTCCGTGGGGCTTGCCCATCTCATCTCGCGTTTGAATCAGGGAGTTGATTTGACCGGCAGGCCTATGGAGGAGCCAACGGATTTTCTCCTTGGTGTTGCCGTGAATCCGATGGCACCCGATATGAAAATGGAATGGGAGAGATTTGAAAAGAAGGTCGAAGCGGGAGCCCGTTTCGCCTTCACGCAGCCGCTTTTCGATGAGCGGACCTTGACCGCATTTCTGAAGCGAACCAAGCCGCTCGATCTTCCCATTTTCGTGGGGATTCTTCCCTTGCGCAGCGCCAAGCATGCCGAATTCCTTCATAACGAAGTGCCCGACATTACCATCCCCGATGAAGTGCGCCTTCGGATGCGCCACTCCGGCGAACGCGGAACCGAAGTTGGGATCGAAATTGCACGCGAATTCTTGGAGGTGGCGCGACCGATGGTGCAGGGCGTCTATCTCATGCCCCCCTTCAACAAATTCGAGATGGCTGTCAAGGTGATTGAAGGACTGAACTAAGCTGAGAACAATTGGCAAACCTCTGGAGATGAGCAAACGACATAATCAATCGAAAGTCGAGAGACTCGTTCAGGTTTGCCGAGGCCAGAAGCGCCTTGCCATCATTTCTCACGATAATCCCGACCCCGACTCTTTAGCCAGCGCATGGGCGCTCTCCCGACTGTTGAAAGTTTGGGGCATTTCCACGAAACTCCTCTACTCCGGCGTTTTGGGGCGAACGGAAAATCGCGCCCTCGTCAAAACTCTCGGTATTCCATTGCAGCACATAGAGAGACTGGGAAACGAGAAGCCCCTGCCTTACACCTTTCTCGTTGTGGATACCCAGCCCTATTTCGGGAACAACTGCCTGCATCCTCAAGACCGTATCCTTGCCGTCATTGACCATCACCCACCGCCTATTGGGCGGCCTTCGTTTCCTTTCAGCGATGTTCGCCAGGGTTACGGAGCCACAGCGACGATTCTTTGGGAATATTTGATCGCCGCAGGCGTACCGATTGACGCAAGACTCGCGAGCGCCCTTCACTATGCCATTCGCACCGAAACGATGGAATTGGGTCGAGAAGCGTCCAAAGCGGACAAAGAAGCCTATCTCAGTCTCTTCCCTCGCATGGATATTGGCACGCTTGCCACAATTTTGAACGCAAAACGCCCGGCCAGCTTTTTCACGGCCATCAGCAAAGCGGTGCGACGCGCGCGCATTCATGGCAGAGCTTTAGTGTTGCCGATGGGCCGTGTGCCGACGCCCGAAATTGTCCCCGAAACCGCCGAAACCATGCTCCGCCTTGAAGGAATCGCATGGGCGCTCAGCCTCGGGGAACATCGCGGCAATCTCCATTTCTCACTTCGTTCCGCGGATCCCGAATCCAATGCTGGAGGACTCGCGCTTCATCTGGCCGAAGGCTTGGGCAGCGCGGGCGGCCATGACCAAACCGCCGGCGGCAAAATCACGCTGACTCGTGCCAGTGCGGCGAGGCGGAGAGAAGTAACAGCCATCGTCATCCGACGGTTCCTGAGAGCCTTGCTCCTTCCGCGCCGAGGCCGCCCCTTAGTCGGCAGCCAAGCGTCGAAATAGAAAATTCGGAAGCATCGTTCCGGGTTTTTGTCTCCAAGAGTTCAAATCAATATGCTGCAGCACACCTTCTGTCATATCCATCGTATCAGCGAACGCAAGGAGCGTGAGCTTTGGGCGGCGGGCATTCACTCGTGGCAGGCCGCCATCGCGGCTGATTCTCTCGGCGTGGCGCGCGTGAACCATGACACGCTGAAGCGCAATCTCGATGAGTCGTTGGCGAGACTGCATCACGGTGATTCCCACTACTTCGCCCAGCATCTGCCGTCTCAGCAACTCTGGCGGCTGTTTTCCGACTTCCGTCACCGCATCGGCTATCTCGACATCGAAACCACCGGCCTCAGCGGGCACTTCGACAAGGTCACGACAGTCGCGGTATATGATGGGCAAGAGATTCACACCTATGTGCAAGGACGGAATCTCGACCGCTTCCCCAAAGACATCCGACGCTACGAAGTTCTGGTTACCTACAACGGCAAGTGCTTCGATGTGCCGTTCATCGAGGCGTTTTTTCGCACGAAGCTGCCGCAGGTGCATCTTGACCTGCGGTACATCCTAAAGCGGCTGGGTTTCACGGGCGGCTTGAAGGGCTGCGAACACAAAATGGGACTGAATCGCGGCGAGCTTGAGGGCGTGGACGGATTCATGGCGGTATTGCTTTGGGGAGAGTACCAGAACAATGGCAACGCTCATGCTCTCGACACCTTGCTGCGCTACAATGTGCAGGATGTATTGAGTCTGGAGGTCCTACTGGTTAGGGCCTATAACCTGCTACTCGCGGCCACTCCGTTCGCGCGCTCAGGCAGCCTCGACTTGCCGAAACAGCCGGAAAATCCATTCCCGGCTGACGCCCTCACGCTGCGCCGGCTCATGCGTCAGTTCGGATGGCACTACGGCGAGGAGAGATTCAGACGATGACAACTTCCATTTGCACTTGCGAATCATGACGGCTTCCGCCATATCTCTGTGCGGCGGAGGTTCAAGCATTCGGAGTAGGGGTGCACTCCCTTGAAATGAAAAATCCGAAATAGCCGCTCCGGATTTTGACTTGCGCATTGAAAGTAGCGCCCAGCTTGCTGGGCATCTCGGGAAATCTTCCGTGGCGCGCGACTTGTCGCGCCTGCGCCTTCCTTCGTACGGGCATGGCGCGCCATGCCCCTACGGATTTCATTGAAACGGTGCTATCGTTCACGAAGGACCGCCTGCGCCGCAGCCAGTCGCGCTATGGGAACGCGGAACGGGCTGCACGAAACATAATCCAAACCCACCTTGTGAAAGAAACCCACCGAAAGAGGATCGCCGCCGTGTTCGCCGCAGATGCCGACTTTAAGATTGGGCTTTGTCTTTCGCCCTTTCTCCGTGCCGATTTGGACAAGCTGGCCGACGCCGCTCGCGTCAATGGATTGGAACGGATCATAGGAAACAATTTTTTCTCTTAAATAGGTGGGCAGGAAACTTCCTGAATCATCGCGTGACAATCCCAAAGTCGTTTGCGTCAGATCGTTCGTTCCGAAGCTGAAAAACTCCGCGACACGCGCGATCTCGTCGGCGGTTAAGGCGGCTCGCGGCAATTCAATCATCGTGCCTACAAGAAACGCAATTTTCTTGCCCGCCTTCTTCATTACCTCATCTGCGACGCGCCGAACGATGCGAGCCTGTTCTTCCAGCTCGCGCACATAGCCCACCAATGGAATCATGACTTCGGGGTGCACTGGCGTCCCCTCGCTTTCGACTTGCAACGCCGCCTCGAAAATCGCTCTTGCCTGCATTTCGGTAATCTCGGGGTACACGATTCCCAGTCGGCAGCCTCGATGGCCGAGCATGGGATTCGCTTCCGCCAGCGACTCGACACGCGCTTTCACTTCTTCAGGCGTTTTCCCGATCTTCGCCGCCAAAGCCGCTTGTGTTTTAGCGTCATGCGGGAGAAATTCGTGCAGCGGCGGATCCAGAGTGCGAATCGTCACGGGGCGCCCGGCCATAACGCGAAAGATTCCCACGAAATCTTCCTTCTGATAAGGCAAAATCTTCGCCAGCGTTTTTCGACGCCCTTCGGCAGTTTCGGCCATAATCATTTCGCGCACGGCATCAATGCGGTCGCCCTCAAAGAACATGTGTTCGGTGCGGCAAAGCCCGATCCCCTCGGCTCCGAAAGCAATCGCCTTTTCGCATTGGTCCGGCTGGTCGGCATTCGTGCGCACTCGCAGTCGCCGCACTTCGTCAGCCCACCCAAGCAGCTTGGCAAATCGCTGATAGACGGGCGCCTCCTGTGGTTTCAGAGTCTTATCCAGGAGAACCTGCAAAACTTCGGAAGGCCGCGTTGGAATTTGGCCCTCGAAAATTTCGCCGCTTGTTCCGTCCAGAGAAATCCAATCTCCTTCACGCAGCGTGCGACCTTTGACCTGCATGTGCCGCTTGGCATAGTCAATCTCCAATGTCCCGCATCCGGCCACGCAAACCTTTCCCATCTGCCGCGCCACCAAAGCCGCGTGCGAAGTCATGCCGCCGCGCGCCGTCAAAATGCCTTCCGCCGCGTCCATTCCTCGAATATCTTCGGGCGATGTTTCGGTTCGCACAAGGATGACATGCTCGCCCTTAGCGGCCCACGCTTCGGCATCGGGTGCATTGAACACGATCCGGCCTGTCGCGGCTCCCGGTCCGGCATTTAATCCCTGCGCCAAAGGAGAAGCCTTTTTCTTTGCTGCTGAATCAAAAACAGGCCGCAAGAGCTGATTCAGCGCATCAGGTTCCACGCGCAAGAGTGCTTGTTCCTTTGTGATGAGCTTCTCTTCGACCATCTCGACCGCCATTCGAATCGCCGCAGGCCCTGTCCGTTTTCCCACACGACATTGGAGCATCCAGAGCTTCCCGTCCTGAATCGTGAACTCAATGTCCATCATGTCGCGGTAATGCTTCTCGAGAGTCTCCGCGATTCCGACGAGCTGTCGAAAAGGCTCCGGCATTACTTCTTCCAGAGATGGAAAGCTTCTCTTTCGCTCCTCTTCCGGCATGCCGCGGCTCTGCGCCCACTGACGGGCTCCGGCCAATGTCGTTTGCTGCGGAGTTCGGATTCCCGCCACGACATCTTCACCTTGAGCATTCACTAAGAACTCGCCATAGAAAACTCTCTCGCCGGTTGCCGGATCCCGCGTGAACGCCACGCCCGTCGCACAATTGTCCCCCAAATTGCCGAAGACCATCGCCTGCACATTGACCGCGGTGCCCCAATCGTCCGGAATGCGGTTCAATCGGCGATATGCTTCCGCGCGGGGATTCTGCCAAGAACCGAAGACGGCACCGACGGCTCCCCATAGCTGCTCCATCGGGTCTTCGGGAAATGGCTGACCCTTGCGCTCACGAATCGCCGCTTTGAAATCGGCCACGAGAGCCTTCAGGTCGTCCACAGTGAGCTCGACATCATAAGTAATTCCGCGCGCTTTCTTGCGGCGTTCCATGAGAATTTCGAACGGGTCTTCCTCATCCTTCGATTCCGGTTTCAAACCCATCACCACATCGCCGTACATGGCGACGAAGCGGCGATAAGAATCATAGACGAAACGGGCATTGCCTGAACGCTTGATAAGACCTTGCGCCGTACGGTCGTTCAATCCCAAATTCAGCACCGTATCCATCATCCCCGGCATGGAAGCGCGCGCCCCGCTGCGAACCGACAACAGAAGCGGATTCTCGGTATCGCCGAATTTCGCGCCCATAATCTTTTCGACTCGCGCAAGGTTTTCAAGAAGCTCTTGCTCGAGTCCGGGTGGATAGCTTCGCTCTTTTTGATAGTAAGTGCAGACCTCCGTCGTGATCGTGAATCCCGGCGGAACGGGGATCTTCAGCCAATTCATCTCCGCGAGATTGGCTCCTTTGCCGCCGAGCAAGGCCTTCATGTCCGCCCGGCCATCCGCCTGATTATGTCCAAAAAAATAGATGTGCTTCGTCACTGAGTTCTCCAAAACAGATTCATGGGTCATATCGGTTCATAGGCTGCGACCGTGCACTTCAACAGAATCACCTTCGTCACCGCCGAAAATTCCCCCGCTTCGAGAGCCGCAAAATAGATGCCTGACGGAAATCCATCCGCCTGCCAGAGTATCCTTCCCTTTCCGGGATGCAAGAGACCCGGAGACAGCGTTGTCACTTCGCGACCTAATACATCGAAGAGACGGAGCCGAACATCGGATACTTTCGGCAGATTGAACTCGAAGGAGACTGCGCTATTGAACGGATTCGGATAGGCGCCATAGAAACGGAAATCACCCACAATCGCTGATAGCTCCTCAGCCGAGCTTTCATACCAGAAGCGCTTAAGGATATTATTGCGCGGGTCAAAATCCATGGAATGGAAAGGAAGCTATCCGGTACGGTAATCGAAAAGAGCTGCTCGACAAG
>DYHQ01000002.1:0-12228 GCA_020724065.1 Candidatus Puniceispirillum sp.
GGCATTTCGTCGTATCAAGGAACCACCTGTCGTCCCCCTACTGAAGTAGGGGGATACCTAACTGCCATCGTAGGTCTGGAGACCCCCGACCGTGCTCAAACAGCTACTTGCCGAGCGCGTAAATGAAATTCGCTACAACGGCGATCTGGCCAATGTCGGCGCTGGCATACTCCGCCTCGAGCTGTAGCTTCCATTTCGGAGCAAGCTTAAACTCGGCTCCACCAAGGAAATGGAATCCAAACTCCGAGTTACTTCCGCTAAGCGTCGCTCCCGGCCAAGCATAGCCACCGTAACTGTAGCCCGGGTACTCCCAATCCCAACTGTAGAGGTGGATACCTAAGCCACCACCTACATAAGGTCTGACACTTCCCTCCATGGGGAACTGATAACGGACCGTGGACTTGATGGCAATGTCCGACCAGGACCACCCGTAGTGGGCACCGTAAATCGTCTCTTCATAGCCGGTGCCCCAATATTGCGCTGAAATATCCCAATGGAGGTCCTCCACGAAGGTCCCTAAGTCCGCTACCGCTCCAACAGTAAAGGTTGCGTCAATGGGATCTTCCGGCATAACATAGCCTGCCTTGATGCCGATTCCTTTGAGACCGATGTCGGATTTTGCCAAGACCGGTGGCGTCAGAAGAGAGATAGCGGTTACCAGGAGAATTGCACCAAAAATTTGAGTTCGAAACAACATTTCTTCAACTCCTTCTCCTTCATTCTTTGAGGTTTCAGGATTGACTGAGCGCTTTGAAAGACCCTGTTTGATTTTCTCGTATCCGATTCACTCAGGCGCGGCCAACCGCTGGGATTTCTTTCACAGATGAAGCCCGCTCAATGGCCGCGGTCAAGGCCTTTCTTGCTAAGCTCAGCGAATGTTCCTTATCGTGTGGGACTCCTCCCAATTCAATGGCGAGGGTCGTGGGGTCCAACTCCGCGGCTGTCTCAATGCGCTGTCCAACGAGCAACGCGCACATCGCCGAACACACCGCCACGGTTCCCGAACATCCCCGGGCGCGAAACCGAACATCGCAAATTACGCCATCGTCAAGTTTCAAATAGAGACAGACCTTGTCCATGCAGCCATTCTGCTCGTAACACACTTCGGCTTGAGCTGTCGCATCCAGCATTTCCCCCACATAGAGTGGAGACTGAAAGTGATACATGTACCGTTCGGAATACATGTCAGGACCTCCGTACCAATTTGGGCAACTTGTTTCCCACCGGAACAGGTTTTGGCATCTGGCAGCAAACCCTCAATCGGGCCGCCAAGACACGGTCACTTTCAACGAATCACATGATTCCAAGTCTCGCGCGCGCCTCATCTCTCATCATACTGGGATTCCATGGCGGGTCCCACACCAACTCCACGCGAGCCTCCGTCGTTCCCTCCACGCGCTCCACAACATCCTTGGCCTGCTGAATCAAGCGACTCGCCAGGGGGCATCCCATGGTCGTCAGCGTCATCTTAACAGCGACTTTTCCTCCTTCTATTTGAATATCATAGATCAGTCCCAAATCCGTAATTGCAAGCCCAACTTCGGGATCCACTACTGTGGAAAGGGCCTGCAGGATATCGTCCTGTGTTGGCATCGTTACACTCCTTGCATCCTTGTTCACCCCACTGACCCCCCTTTGTCTCCCCGTGAACGGGGGGAGATCCTATTTCCCCCCTGGTTGCGGGGGGGCAAGGGGGAGATCTACTTCTGAGACAACTTCATGAATCGTGCGACTCAATTCGCCGCGAAGGTTCACCATTTTGCTCACCTGCTCCGCCACTTTTTGGAAGACCTCCCGTACTTGAGGAGACGCCGTCCAGCCCTCGAAAGGACTCCCCGAATCGCCGATTTCGCGCAGGATGGGCAGAATCGGCACGTGCCCCAGGAACGGGACTCCCAGTTCCTCCGCGGTGCGCTGCGCGCCCCCTTCGCCAAAGATCGGTGTCATCGTACCGCAATGCGGACACACAAAGGTGCTCATGTTCTCGATGATTCCCAAGATCGGCACTTCCATCGCTTGGAACATGCGGACGCCCTTGCGAGCATCAATCAGGGCCAAATCCTGCGGTGTCGAGACAATGACGACGCCTGACAGGTCGGCTCGCTGAGAAAGGGTCATCTGGGCATCGCCCGTTCCCGGGGGAAGGTCCACGACCAGAACATCCAGGTTTCCCCAAGCCACATCGCACATGAATTGCTCCGCCGCCTGGTGCACCATCGGCCCGCGCCATATCATCGGAGTATCCCGGTCTATCAAGAAACCGATGGACATCAGCTTCAGGCCGAACTTCTCCAAGGGAATGATTTTGCCGTCTTGTGCACGCGGCCTTTCCATAATCCCGAGCATCGTCGGGAGACTTGGTCCATAGATGTCCAGGTCCAACAGCCCAACATCAAGATCCCGCTGCTGGAGGGCCAGTGCCAAATGAACGGCCACTGTAGATTTCCCCACCCCGCCTTTGCCTGAAGCCACGGCAATCTTCGTCCGAATCTGTTTGAGCAGGAACTCTCCCTCTTGCGCCGATGACACCGGAGGAGGCACCGACTCTGACCAGTTCATCGAGATCTCCACTTTCCCAATCCCTTCCAGAGCCTCAAGAGCACGCCGCACTTGTCCTTCTATTTCGCTCGAAACCGAAGACTCTTTGGATGTTCCTTCAATGGTGAGATGAACATCTCTCCCCTTGATTTCTATGTTTTTGACCAAGCCAAAGGAGACAATGTCTCGAGAGAAACCCGGATAATGAACTCTCTTGAGAGTATTTTCAATGGTTTGACGGGAGAGAGGCATCGAGGAGGTGGGCACAGAAATTCTTTCTGACAGCGACTGATTCGCTCAAATATACACAACGACTTTCTGAAAGTCAAGGACTTGAGTCAACAGAGCAATTATTTTGCTCAAGGTAACAACTACAATAGGTATAGTTCGTGCGACCGGAGTAGGCAAGAGAAATCCCGTGCTCTTGAGCCCCGGGGCTTGACATCGGGCAAACGAAAGTATATCTTTACTTCGTGGTTGATTCGCACTCATTGTGCGGATCTTGGGCCCTTTTCCTCCGTAGGAGCCGTTCGCAGAATTCGTAGGTGACCGCAAGGAGGAAGGGGCCTTTCACTTATGGTATTTTTCACCTTTCCACAGCGTCAAAGCTCGATAGAGCTGCTCCGTCAAAATCAGCCGCGAAAGTTCATGAGGAAAGGTCAGTTGCGACAAGGAAAGCGTGAATTGTGACCGCGCCAGAACGGACGGCGAGAGCCCCCACGCCCCTCCAAGAACAAATGCCAAGCGCGCAACCGATTCGCTCATCCGAGCCTGCAGCCATGCCGACAACTGCTCCGAACTGAACTCCTTTCCGCTCCGATCGAGACAGACGACAAAACTTTCGCGAGCCAGCGCCTTCTGGAGTCGTTCTCCTTCGGCAACCAGCGTATAGCTGCCCCTGCCGTTGTCCTCCTCTTTGCTCCCCGCCTGCACTTCAATCTCCTCGACAGGAAGATAGTGTTGAATGCGAGCCAAATAGTCATCCACTCCGGCACGAAAATAAGGCTCTCGGATTCGACCGACTGCAACGATGACGATTTTCATGAGTCCGACATTCTTCTTCAACAATCTCCAAGAGAATCTCTCATTTCAGCAGGAGGATGTGACGCACCGCTCGGTAGTCGCCAGCCCGTGCCTGCACAAAATAGAAGCCTGTGGACAAAGAGGGGGGCGCTTCAAACGAAATCGAATGATAGCCGGGAGGAAGAGTGGTTTGCGCTATGCTCAGCACTCTTTGTCCCAAAAGATTATAGAGCGAAAGCTCAACCTTGGCCGTTTTGTTCAACGCCAAGGAGAAGGTGGTCGAGCTGTTGAACGGATTGGGCCAATTTTGTCCAAGCGAGATCTGCAAAGGCATCATAGCCGCAACTTCAGGCGCGTCCGCTCCTGTTCCCTGATAAAGAAGCGGTTGGAACGGCGCAAGCCCTGCACCGGTAACGACCTGCGGCATTTGGAAGAACTGTATTTCCTCTCTCTGCGTGAACCACGAAGTGTGTTGGACAACACTGTCCACCATCTCCACATAAAAGGTTATCGGAATCCTAAAAACCCAAGGAGCGTTTTCTTGGAGCTGTGATACCTGAATTGCAAGCATGGGCCCAACGGTTAGCAGAACGACATCTATGACAGGGAAACCCGCTTGATAGACCCATTGGTCAAAAAACCAATCGAGGTTTTGCCCCGAGAGTTCCTCGCACACCGCCTGGAAATCCTCGGTGTTGACATTTCCGTATAGGAAGCGGTTGGTGTAGGTTCGCAGAGCTTGAAAGAAGAGGCTATCGCCGAGAATCTGATGGCGCAGCATGTGCAAAATCCAAGCTCCTTTGTAGTAAACCGTCGCGCCGAAAAGGTAGTCTTCGGGGGGGTCGAAAATCGCATAGCGAATTTCTCTGTCTTCGGCAAAATAGGCTTCGGCAATCCCTCCCATGAAATTCTCGAAATCCAAAGAATCGCCCGCCTCCTCCAGCCAAAGCGCGTGTCCATAGGTGGCAAAGCCCTCGTTGAGCCAGATGTTCCTGAAATCAACCGGTGAAAGCGCATCACCAAACCATTGGTGCGCCAGTTCATGGGCGACGATGCCTTCAAAGGTTCGCAGGCTATCCACAAGGTGATAGCCCATTGTCGTGAAAGTCTGATGCTCCATCGCTCCCCAGCCGTAGAAAATGTCAGCCTCGGCCATTCCGTAATCCTCGAACGGATAAGGCCCGAATTGCTGCTCAAATTGAGCAATCATCTGTGGCGTGCGCGCCCAATCGAACGCCGCGGCGGCGCTGTCTTGCTGGAATGCGAAATAGCGCACTTGGCCTCCGCCGGGGAGGCTGTCATACCACCGGGCATAGGGCGCGGCCGAAATGGACATCAGATAAGTGCAAATCGGTTGCGTGTTTTCATAGATTTCAGCGATGCGCCCGGGCGCAGGAGAAGCAACCGAATCGAGCGAACCATTCGAGGCAAGGTGCCATCCTTCCGGCATCTCCAGCGAAAGTCGCGTTTCATTTGCTTTGTCAAAAGGCTCGTCGAAGCAAGGGAACCACCGACGCGCGCCATAAGGTTCGGCGAAGGTGTAGACGAGATGCCAGCCATAATGAAACCCGGTTTGCCAGCCATCTTCGACGACGGGCGCACGGTAGGAAATGAAAAGGGAAACCGTGTCTCCAGATACCCACGGCCCGGCAATGCCGAGCAAGTTTTCCCGATGGACATAGACGCGGGCACCTTGGGAGGTGGTGACCTCCTCAATCGTCAAGCCTTCCGCGTGGAGCCAAAGCGTATCCTGATTCTCGCGGATGTGAACGGCGATTTCCACCTCTCCATCAAGCGGCGCCGGCTCCAATTGGACAGCGAGAGTCATGTCATAGCTCAGCACATCATATTCATGCACACTGTCGGCGTCAAGATGAGTCGTTCGCCAAGTGGATTCTTCGGAGCGCTTCATTTCCCACATGTAGCGATACGCCTCGAGCACATCGGCTTGCGGCTTGGGTCCACCGATGAGACTTATGGGCAGACACACAATAAGAGTGAGCAGCAGAAGAGGAATGCGCATTGGAGTTCATCCCAAGACTATCATAGGAGAATCAAGCACGAGTGACGACGGCGAATCGCCAGATCATCGCGCCTTGCAACGGACTTGATTCGGCAAGAAGACACCCCTTCCTACTTCCCTTACTAAAGTGAAAGTAACGGAAGGGCTCGAGTCTCCCCCTCCTTCAGCAGGGGGACGGAAGGGGGTTGTCCTTGCCGAACGAATCTCATTTTGGTGTTATTCAGACACGCGATGAGTTCCTTAGGCAATTTACGGCATCTGGTAGCCAAAATCAAGACGGGCCCAAGCTTCAGAAAAATTCCTGTTGCAATTCCAAGTTGAAACGCGTAAATTATAAAGATTGATACAGAAGGCCACGGAGAGCGGAGGTGAAGTCTGAAGGTGCTTCTTGCACTGTTATCCTCTTTATTATTAGCCATTTCTGCTCTCCCGGAAGAAAAGCCGCGATTGGACTCTCTCAAAAGAGAACTTACGGAAATTGAGATGCGGCTGCTTCAAGGCAATCTCCGCGAAACAGATTTGTTAGAGGATATTGACGCACGAAGACATCAGGTTAGCCTGCAAACCGAGCTGATTCGTTTGCAGAAACGGGAGAGACAACGGTTAAACGACAGCCTGCGGCTGCTCGAAAACTCTTTGGAAAAGGGCCGGGGAGATTTGGTCGTCCTATCCCAGGACAAGAGCACCTTGGAACAGAACCGTCAGAGAATTCAACTGGCCTTTGCGCGCCACCTGAGCGCGCAGTGCCGATTGTCGCGGTGGGAGACGCTTGAATTTCTCTTGGGAGCCCATAGCCTGGGCGAGCTTGTAAAAAGGCGTCAAGTATTGGCGAATATCAACCGACTCGAGAAAGGGTATCTGGCGCAATTGACACAGCAAAGCGAGCAATTGGATCTTCTTGAAAACCAAATTGCCATGCAGACAAGCCACATGTATGATGAATATGTGCAGCTCGAAGATACCCGCCGCAATGTCACCAAAGCCGAGAGAGCGCTGCAGAACGAGCAGGAGAACCTCAAGCGGCAACAGTCTCAATTGGCCGCCGATCTGGACATCGTACGCCGGGACAGGGACCTGCTGCAAAAACGCCGCATTGAGGTTCAGGAAGCGTTCCGTCAAATCGAGAAAATGGTCGCTATGGCCCGGGACACGACTATCGTCGAAGGGCCCATTGCAGGCAGCCCGCTGACTCTCCTGAAGGGCTTTCTCCCTTGGCCGGTAGGAGGTGACATTCTTGTGTCCTTCGGCCATCAGAAAAATCGCCGGTTGGAAACGGTAACGGACAATCCCGGCATTGACATTTCAGCCTCGGCGAATGAGGAAGTGCGTTGTGTTGCAAACGGCCGGGTGGCGCTGTGCACATGGCTTCGGGGTTTCGGCAATGTGATTATCGTCGAGCATGCCGGTGAGTTCTTCACTGTCTATGCTCATCTTCAGCAGCCAAGTGTTCAGCATGGTGACGAGGTGCGCGCCAGCCAAGGTCTCGGAACCGCGAGCCTCGACGGCATTTCCGGTCAATATCGTATTCACTTCGAGCTATGGGAAGGAAAGCAAAAGCAGAATCCTCTGAACTGGCTAACCGGTCGGTAGAAGAGCCTCTCTTCTATCAAGTCGTGGGACAAAAGGCCGCCTGTTTCTACCTGCGTCGCGCCATCGAAAATCAACGCGTAGCCCATGCGTATCTTTTCACCGGACAGGCAGGAATCGGCAAGAGCGCCATCGCCCTGGATTTTGCCGCGGCTTTGCTGTGCGAGAAATTCGACTCGGACTCCGGACACGCACCCTGTCGGACTTGCGTCCAATGTCAACTTACCGCCCGTTTGCAGCATCCGGATCTTCACATCGTGGCGCCCATCCCCGGCAAGGCGGCCGTGCGTCGTATGGAAGAAGCCAGAAAAGCATCAGGGTCAGAGAATGCGGAGGAGAAACCTGTTTCCGCGACGACGCAAGCGGAGGATTATGCAGAAGTACCAATCACAGAAATCGTAGACAAGAAACTACTTGAGGCGATTGCGGAAAAGGCACAGGATCCCTATGTCCCCGTTCTCCTGCATTTTCCTGTTCTTCTGCTTCGCAGCCTGAGTATACTCATCGAACAGATACGCATATTGATTAAACAAACTTACCGGATGCCCTTCCAGGCGCGACGCAAAGTCTTCATCCTCTTCCATGCGGACCGGATGAATATCAATACGCAAAATGCGTTCTTGAAGGTGCTCGAAGAGCCTCCGCCACACACGCACTTCCTCTTGGCATGCGAAGGGGAGGGCACGCTCTTGCCGACCATTCGCTCTCGTTGTCAACCTATCACCCTGCCGCCACTCTTGGAAACGGACATCGAAGAAGCCTTGCAAAAGCGAAAGCCGGAACTTGGCGAGAGCGTTCCTCTGATTGCACGGCTGGCCGGAGGGAATTTTTGGCAGGCGATGGAGCTTGCGCGAATAGATTGGAAAGCCCTGCAGGCCTTGGCAGTCGGCTATTTGGCGGAATGTGCGCGCCTTGATCCGAGTGAACTCGAGAAGTTCTACGAGAAACTGCTTTCCGAGGAATTCGGCGGGTATCGGATTGCCTTAGGCACGCTACAGCTTTTCATTGACGATGTCGCCATTCTCAAAGCGGAGCGACAAATCGGCAAGGACATGCATCTGATTCTGTCACATCAAGGTTGCCGAGACCGTGCCGAAAAGCTGCTCAACATTTTCCAAGCTGCGGACCCCGAGCGAGCGTTGCAGGCGCTTCAGACCGCCTGCGACAGTCTGGAGCGAGGCTATACTCCAAACAGCGTTCTGACCGCCCTGAGTTTTCGACTGCATCACGCATTGGGACCCAAGCAGGACACAAAATCCACCGCCAAGCATTCCGAGACTGCCCAAAGAAAAGGCAAAGTTCGAAACAATGACATCACTTCTTGAGATAGAGTTCAAAGGACTCCGACGCGCCTATTTCGCAAACCCGCTGGAATTTCCCTTCCAGGTGGGCGATATGGCCGTCGTTCAGGTCGAAAAAGGAGAAGACCTGGGCGTCGTCTCGCATCTGGGTCGAAAAAAAGGAGCCGAGCAATCGGAGGAATCTCCCTCCTTCCCCATCGTGCGCAAGGCTCTTCCCGAGGACATCGAAATCCTCCAGAGAAATCGAGCGAAGGAGAAAGAAGCCTTGCTCTTCGCCCGTCGAAAGGCGCGTGAACACAACCTTGAGATGAAGTTCGTGGAGGTTGAGCTGCAGTGGGATGGCCGCAAGATGACTTTCTTCTTCACCGCCGACGGTCGCATAGACTTTCGCGAGTTGGTGAAGGATTTCGCGGCAACTTACCGGACACGAATTGACTTGCGGCAAATTGGGGCACGCGATGAAACGAAAAAGAAAGGCGGCTTTGGTATCTGCGGCAGGATGCTCTGTTGTGCCACCTGGCTGCCTGAGTTCTATCCGATAACGACCCAGATGCCGCGTGACCAGTCCCTTTTGCTGAATCCGATGAGACTATCCGGCGTGTGCGGTCGCCTGAAGTGTTGTCTCCGCTATGAGCTGGAGACTTACCGAGAGTTCCTGGAGAACTGCCCTGTGGTTGATCAAAAAATCGTTGACCCGAAAAAGGGAGAAGGGGTCATCGAAAAATTGGATATGGTTCTTGAGCAGATTGGCATCCGCTATGAAAATGGAGAAACGGAGAAGCTCTCCTTGGATGAATTTCTCGCCATCACCGATTGGAAACGCGGGATACCGAAAGAGCAACGCATCGCCGTCTGCGCTCGGCCGGAGCCTGTCATAGAACGCGAACCCCCGCCACCCGAAACCCCATCCAAAGAATCCCTCGCGAGTCTCGTAGGAAGCGCTGAAGCCAAACCAAAGAAGGAAAAACAAGAGAGAAAGCCTGAGCGTCAAGCACCAGCCAAGGTGGAAAAGCAACCACCCTCGGCGGCGGAAGGCGCAAGAACAAAAGCAGGCGAACCCCCGCAGTCTCCTGAAAAGAAATCACGGCGCCGTCGCCACAGGAAGAGAAAAAAACCACCAAAGAGTTCAACGCCATCATGACGCAAATCTTCTATGTCACCACTCCTATTTATTATGTGAATGCCGAGCCCCATATCGGGACCTCCTACACCACGATTCTGGCCGATACCTTGGCGCGTTATCACCGCTTGCTGGGCCATCGGACCTTTTTTCTGACCGGAACCGACGAGCATGGTGACAGGATTGCTCGCATCGCGGCAACCAATGGAGAACATCCCCAAGTTCTTGCCGACCGCATCAGCGAGAAGTTCCGGCAACTTTGGCCTCACCTCTTTGTCCACCCGGATCGTTTCATTCGCACCACGGATCCGGACCACATTCGAGTGGTGGAACATGTTCTGAAGAAGGTTTACGATGCGGGTGACATCTATTTTGGCGAGTACGGTGGACTCTATTGTCTCGGTTGCGAACGGTTCTACACAGAAAAGGAATTGGTGGACGGCCTGTGCCCCGACCACAAGGTTGCTCCTGAATTCATTCAAGAGAAGAATTACTTCTTCCGGATGAGCAAATACCAGGAATGGTTGGGGAATCACATTGCAACTCATCCGGATTTCATCCGGCCCGAACGATATCGAAACGAGGTCCTTGGCTTCTTGCGCGACCCTCTCGAGGATTTGTGCATCTCGCGCCCCACCAGCCGGCTCACTTGGGGCATTCCCATTCCGTTCGATGAGAGATATGTCACCTATGTTTGGTTCGATGCGTTGATCAACTACCTGACCGGCATCGGCTACCCGCACAGCAGCGATTGGGAGAGCTACTGGGCTCAAGCGGAGCATCTCATCGGGAAAGATATTTTGAAGCCTCATGGCATCTATTGGCCGACGATGCTGAGAGCCGCCGGAATCCCGCCCTTCGCGCATCTGACTGTCCACGGCTATTGGAATTTCGAAGACACCAAGATTTCCAAATCCGTCGGCACTCCGTTGGCTCCCTTGCCGCTGCTGAAGGTTTTCGGCACAGATGCCCTGCGCTATTTCTTAATGCGCGACATGGTGGTCGGTCTCGATGCCAGATTCAGCGTTGCCGCGCTGGTCTCTCGCTTGAACAGCGACCTTGCTAATGATTTCGGCAATCTGCTATCGCGGGTAACTCGCTTAGTGTTTACGCATTTTGACGGGCGAGTTCCCGAGGGACCCGATGAGCCCGGCGCGTTGGCGGACCAAGCGGCCGCTCTCCTTCAAACGATCCCTCAGGAACTGGAGGAGATTCGTCTTCACAATATCATCGAAGAAATCCTGCAATTGGTCCGCGCGACCAACCGGTACCTCGAAGCGAATGCTCCATGGAAACTCGTTGGAGAGAGTCCTAAGCGTGCCGGTGAGGTTATCTATGAGGCCCTTGAAGCTCTCCGCATCGCGGCGATTTGTCTCTCTCCGGTGATGCCGGAGAAGACGGCTGAGCTGTTGGCTCGTTTGGGACAGCCCATTGAGGGATTTCGATTGGATCCACATGGGCAGTGGGGACGGCTTCGCGCAGGGACTCGGATGGCGCAAGGAGAGGCTCTGTTCCCGCGAATCGCCGAAGATGAGCTTCCCGCTCTTCTGCCCGAAATCTTAGGTAAGTCAATTCAAGGAATAGAAGTGACACCTACCCCTCCTGAGGAAGAAAAGGCTGAAGAAATCAGCCTCGAAGAATTTTCCCGCGTTCAGTTAAGAGTTGCACGCGTCCTCTCAGCCGAGCGTGTTCAAAAATCAGACAAGCTGCTCAAGCTGCGCATTGATTTGGGTCATGAGACAAGGCAAATCGTCGCAGGCATTGCCGAACACTACACACCCGAATCTTTGATTGGCAGAAGCATTGTCGTGGTCACCAATCTGAAGCCGGTCAAATTGCGCGGGGAAGAATCGCAGGGGATGCTCCTGGCGGCCACATTCGGCGATGATCTTTCCCTGATCACGGTGGACAAGGACACGCCCAGTGGTGCTTCCATCCACTAACTCCGGCACCCGCAATCTTCTTGCAACCTTGCTGGGGCGCTTTCGAGGTCGCCGGGCGCTCTATGTCGGAAGCGGAGAGAACGACCTCACTCAATATCTCCATTTACATTTCGAGACTATCGAGAGCGTCAAAGGCACTGCCGAAGGACTTGCCTCTTTCTCTTCTGACTCGTCTGCCTCACCTCTTCCATTTGAAAACGACTTCTTCGACCTGGTGGCGTTCCATTGGGCTTTTCACCGCATTGAAAAGCGGTCGTCCGCCCTCACCGAAACGCTCCGTATTCTGAAACCGCAAGGTCGCATCCTGCTCGTGGAGGGCATTCCCGTCGCCGGCAACGAGCGGCAATATACCCACTTGGCGCTGCGGCAATTGCTCATTGAGCGAGACGCGGCGCTTCACTATGCGTCTTTCCCGATCCTCACGGCCGACGAAATACAGCGAGAGCTCAAGGCGGCCGGATTTCACCATTTGCGGCTGCAGGAGGTTCTGCAGACCTGCTCGAAACCCAGCGGCGACCCTGAGCTGAAGGAGCAAGCGCAGGAAACTCTCCGAAAGAACCTGATCCCTTCCCTCGTTCAACTCGGGCCGCGGCGGTCGGAATTTGAGAAGCGCATGGTCGAGATTAAGCAGCGCATCGAGCGGATTGGGATTGAAGTCCATCCGTTCGCTATTGTCACTGGAACAAAGAAAGT
>DYHQ01000002.1:12238-52343 GCA_020724065.1 Candidatus Puniceispirillum sp.
TGGCCAGCCATCTGCAGCCGAATCTGTTTGCGGAAAAGACGGATGCGGCGTCGGTCGCCAAGAGCGAAGACACCTACAAGCTCACCGATGCACTGGAACTTGACGAGCTGTCTCTCGAAGAACGCCTGCTGAAATTAGGTGCGGCAAGCCTCCGTACTCCCGAACTCCTCGCATTTCTTCTGTCTCCCGGGCAACCGGAGTCGTCGAGAGACCTGGCCGAGCGACTTCTGCATGACTACGGCTCGCGAGCCATTTCCGACGAAAGAAATCCTCACCGACTCAAAGAGACCTTGAGCGTCAGCCTATCCGTTGCCTGTCAGATCGTCGCTCTTTTTGAAATCGGGCGGCGTTTTTTCGGAAAGAGCAAAGCTCCTATTCTTCGCAGCCCGGAGGATGTGTTCCATTACCTGCAGCCGATGGCGAAGTTGAAGCGAGAGCATTTCCACGGTCTGTTTTTGAATCGGCAGGGGGAACTCATTGATGATGAAATCATCGCCGCAGGAAGTCGCTGCGCGGCGCGCATTCATCCTCGCGAGATTTTCCGACGGGCCATGGAACACAGTGCAACGGCTATCATTCTCTGTCATAACCATCCCTCAGCGGATACTACTCCATCTCCCGAGGATATCGAGCTGACTCAGCGACTGGTTCAGGCCGGTAAAATCGTCGGAATCGAACTCCTCGACCACATCATCATCGCCGAACGGACTTGGACAAGTTTCCGTGACACCAATCTGCTGTAGCGATCCTCAACAGAAATCTGATCAGGCAGCCCTAGCGCCCGCGTTCGCGGGCATGGTCGTGAGAGAGGCACAGCGGGCTTGGTCACTGAGACAGGCGCAATGCGCTTGACCTGATTGAAGCGCAGCAAGCTGCGCGCTACGGAAGAAAAAACCCTTTCCACCGAGATCCCAATGAAAAAGCCCTGACATTTTGCCAGGGTTGTTTCACATCAGGTGGGCTCGATTCCAATTCCCGGTGCCTCTGGAGAGCCGCCTCGGTGAGCCAAAAGGTTCGCGAAAGCGGCCTTGTCTATTCGGTGGACGACACCGCAGCCGAGATGGGAAATTTGATGCGGAAGGTCGTTCCTTCACCCGTTCGTGACTCCACTTCGATAGAGCCTTCATATTTCTGAATAATATTCCGCACCAAATAGAGTCCAAGACCCGTACCGTCTCCACTCGTTCGATAGGTGAAGAAAGGTTCGAAGATTGTTTCCAGATGCTCCTGCGGAATCCCGACGCCGGTATCGGATATCTCGCAGATGACTTCCGCGCTCGAGGCGAGAGTGCGAACGGTCAATGTCCCGCCGCGAGGCATGGCCTCCTGCGCATTGAGCACAAGATTCAGAAAAACCTGATGAAACTCGTGGCTCTCCCCATCCACCGGCGGAATTTCCTCTGTCAACTCCTTGTTGACCTTGACTCCACCAGCGATTAGCTGATTCTCGGTGAGAGACAGGACATCCTCCAAAATTCGATTCAAATCGGTCGGAGCTCGTTGTTGCGGCGATGGTCGGTGCACATCCAACATCCGACGCACAATATCCCGGATGCGCTCAATGCCCTCTCGGATCATATCGAGATTGGGGCGAGCCGATTTCTCGCCCCCAACTTTCGAAGCGACGATAGAGAGATGGGACGAAATGGCCTGAAGAGGATTGTTGATTTCGTGGGCAACACCCGCCGCCAATCTGCCGGTCGCCACCAATCGCTCCGCCGCCACCAACCGCTGCAGGAGCGCCCGTTTTTCCGTGACATCTCGAGCAATTCCCTGACTGCCTCGGAAGGTACCGGAATACCGAATCGGCGTGCGGTTAATCTCCAAAACGACCTTATCCCCGCTGTGCGTCACTAATTCAACGGTCAGGAGTCCCTCCGCCTCGTGCATCTCAGCGGGATTCTGTGCTCGCCGATTGATGGGATTGTCCGTGCACAGTTCTCCGAAGAGAGCCGTCAAGGGACGGCCGATATAGTCTTGGCGGTTGTAACCCAGAGTCTTATGAAACGCTTCGTTTAAGTAGACAACGATTTCCTTCTCATCCGCAATATAGACGATATCACTCGTGCAGTTGACCAGCCGGCTGAATTTCTCCTGGCTTTCCTCAAGTTCGCGCGTACGCTCAAGAATGCGCCGCTCCAGAGTGGCGGCATGATGCACCAGTTGCTGCCTCATCTCGTGGCTTTCGATGTGAAGCACAGCGTGACTGAGCAACAGATGAAGCATCTGGATTGTCTCGGTACCCGGAATGCGACCGTCGCGTGGATCGGCCACACTCAAGAAGCCAAAGACACGACCGTCGCGACGGCATACGGGAAAGAAGAAGCGGTCGAACACATGCCAAGCTTCCGTGCCCGGGGTTCGCGGAGGGACCGGAATCGCCACATACGGAAGATAGAAGGCGCCTCCAATGGCGCGCGTCTGCGTGTGAAATTCATAAGGACGCAGGGGGGTTCCGCGCAGAGCCGTCAAGTCTTGCATCAACGCGCCTTTCGACTCTTCGGCAACAGCTCCTCCAACGAAATTGATCAAAAACCTCTCGTCTGCAACCAATAGAACGGCATACCTAAAAAGTCCGGCATCCACCAGAGCCTGACAGAGGAACTCAAGCATGCGGTCAATGGTCTCAAGCGTGGGGATATGGGAACTGATTTGGAAGAGATAGGAAAGCGTATCACGGTAATGGGTGGCTTCGGCTGATCGCTCCTCGACTCGTCGTTCCAACTCTTGAGTGAGTTTCTCCAGTCGCTCCTGATAAGCGGCGTTCTCTTGCGCAAGGCGGCCTTGCTCCAACGCTCGCTGCACCAACAGCCCTACTTCTCGCAGGCTGGGAAAAGGCTTCTTTACATAAGCGAAAATGTGTTCTTCAATGGCGGCTATCGCATCGTTGAGGTCTCCCATCCCTGAGATGACAATCTTGAGCATCCGAGGGAATCGGCGGTTGAAATCCCGCACAACGGCATGGCCGTCCACTGCTCCCGGCAATCGGAGGTCAAGCAGAGCCAAGTTCACCTCGCCCAAGTGAGACAATCCGACCGCCTCTTCACCTGTTGTGGCTGTCCAAACTCGGTAGCCCTCCCGCTCCAAAAACGACCGCAGAACCTCCTGAATCTGCGGGTCATCATCTACAATCAGAAGTGTGGTGGATTTCGCTTCCAAAATCAGAGATGCTCCGTCCTTTTGCGAGAATAAAAGGGCCGAACGGAAAAATCCGCCGGCCCCCTGGGTCATTTGCTTTCGATGAAGCTAAGCCTGCCCGGACTCAACCGGCAAACTTAAATATACACACTGGGCAGTCTTTTCGCAAGCTTTTTTCGCGAGAATCCGTGCCGTTTTTCTCGGTTTCTCCAATTTCCGCGACACCTTAGCATTGCTCAAGCCACCTGCCGGAAAATCTAACTGCAATCCTTGCGAATAGTTCGCTGAGATGATCTCATAGGCGAAACCACTTGCCGCACCTAAGCGCGTAGCAACTTCGCAAATTCCTGAACAAGCCTCTCAATTCCAGTCGCGACCTCGGCAATGTTCCTTCCGGTCATGTACGCCGGGGTCGAGACAACGCGAAGCTCGGCATCTACCACGCAGTCCGTCGCTGGGCATGCTATATGCTTCGACCCAAAAATCTCTATAGATTTCGCGGTACCTGGGTCAGTCCCAATCGTCAGCTTTGGACGGAACTCTCTGCCTTTCAAGGCACGCGCCAACACAACCGGTGAAATGCAAATGACCCCGACAGGCTTTCGCGCCTTCACCATCTCAACAAGAAATTCTTCAACTGCGGGATTGATCTGGCAGCCATCGCCTTGGGTAGCGTAGTCGCAGTAGTTCTTCGCGGCACCATAGCCTCCCGGGAAGAGCGCCCCGTCAAACTCGGCGACTTTGACAGTGGCCAGGTCTTTGATGTCGCCGCGCGCGATTCGCGCGGCTTCCACAAGCACATTGCGTGTTTCCCCGGCCACAGGCTGCCCTATCAGATGATTGACGACATGCATCTGCGGAATATTGGGTGCGACGCATTGATACGAAATGCCCGCCCGGTCAAGCGCGAGGAGCGTGATGACCGACTCATGGATCTCCGCCCCATCGAGAAACCCACAACCCGAAAGAACAACCGCTACTTTCGCCATGGAGAGACCTCAAACCGACTTCATGAGGAGAATCTACAGCTCAGATAACCGCCGAGGCAATCGTCGCGCGAACATGGTCTGCACTCTTCTTGAAGAGCGCCTTCTCTTCATCGTTCAGCGGCATTTCGAGAATGCGCTCGACACCGCCGCGCCCCAACACCACGGGCACACCCATGTAGAGATCCTTTTCGCCATACTGGCCTGTTAGCCATGCGCAGCACGGCAGAACGCGCTTCCGATCCTTCACAATGGAATCCGCCATTTCCGCCACGGCGGCTGATGGAGCATAATAGGCGGAACCGGTCTTCAGGTATTTCACGATTTCGGCGCCGCCATCCCGAGTGCGCACCATGATGGCGTCCACGCGCTCTTGCGGCATTAGATGCGCAATGGGAATCCCACCCACGGTCGTGAAGCGCGGCAGGGGTACCATAGTGTCCCCATGACCGCCCAAAACCATCGTATTAACATCACGCACCGACACATTGAGTTCCATGGCTACAAAGGCCCTTAGCCGCGCGGTGTCCAGAATTCCGGCCATACCAAAAACGCGCTGATGCGGGAACTTGGAGACCTTGTAGGCCACATAGGTCATGACATCGAGAGGATTGGACACGACGATGAGAACGGCCTTGGGCGACACAGCCGCCGCCTGACTGATGGCGTCCTTGACGATTTTCGTATTCGCTGCCAAGAGGTCATCACGCGACATCCCGGGTTTGCGGGCCAGACCAGCGGTCATGACAATCAAATCGGAGTCAGCCGCGTCCTTGAAATCCAGCGTCCCGCGGACGAGGGTATCATATCCCTCAACCGGAGCCGTTTCATACATATCCAATCCCTTGCCTTCCGGAATTCCTTCCAGAATATCCAGCAGGACGATTTGGTCTGCGAGCTGCTTCTGTGCAAGCATCAAGGTAGTTGTCGCGCCGACATTGCCAGCGCCAATGACGGTGATCTTCATTTTGAACTCCAAAAAATAGATTGTGAAAAGTGTATCAAAAGCCCATAAAATCAGCCCCCGCCGGATAGTACCAACGGGGGCTGCATGTCGCGATTAACCTTCAGCGGGAATCACATGAACCTGTCGGCGGCCTCCGGGGTGCGGAGCGAACTGGACGAGCCCCTCGATCAAAGCGAAGAGCGTGTCATCCTTGCCCAAGCCGACATTTCGGCCCGGTCGTATTTTCGTTCCACGCTGACGAACCAACACCTCTCCCGCACGCACGAACTCCCCCCCGTAGCGTTTTACGCCCAACATCTGTGGGTTTGAATCCCGCCCGTTGCGTGAGGCTCCTTGTCCTTTTTTGTGCGCCATGATTGTATCTCATGCTACGATGCTACGCTTCGATGGATTCGATCTTTACTGTGGTGAACTGTTGCCGATGCCCTCGCTTGCGACGGTAGTCGGCGCGCCGAATCTTCTTGTAAACGATGACCTTTTCCGCGCGGCCATGACCGATAACACGCGCCACGACACGACCTTCAAGATGTGGGCTGCCGAATCGGACGCCCTTGTCGTCCGAGACCATCAGGATTTCCTTCACATCAACTGATTCCCCTTCGGCCGCATGAAGCCGAGGAACGCGCAAAATCTCATCGGGTCTCACGCGTAGCTGGCGACCTCCGATGCGGCAGATAGCATACATGGTGTTTGTCTCCATTCCTTGAGGGGGCAGATATAGTCTATCCTTATTGACTCAAAGACTTAAATATATAAAATAAGCCACAAAAGTCAAGTCCGAAACTCATCCGTCACATCCGCCTGCCTCTTCCAACTGTAACATCTGAATTCTTCTAATCTTAAACTGTCATCAGGTTCGAGCTTGATATACATGAGGTTCCCCCACATGATGCGTCGAATGTGCGATTTGAGCCCTTTGGTTATGAATTGAGCGACTTCCGGATGCGCGCGGACGGTCAGTCCTAATTCCCCTGTTCGGCTCCGGAATCGCTTTATCCATCCTTCGAGTCGCGTGACCACCGTCTCTTTTGAGGCGACCAAGCCCGAGCCGTCGCAGACAGAGCAGGGTTCGTTTAGCGTATAGACTAAACTGGGCTGGGTTCTCTGGCGAGTCAGCTCCATGATTCCGAATTGCGAGATCGGGGCAACATCCCACTTGGCGCGGTCTCTCCTCATCTCCTTGCGCATCTCATCCCATACGCGACGCCGATTCCTTTCTTCAGTCATGTCAATAAAGTCAATAATAATGATTCCCCCTAAATCCCGAAAACGAATCTGACGACAGATCTCGCGAACGGCCAGCAAGTTCACCTTCACATTGTTTTCCTCTTGCTGCTTTTTGCCAATAAAGCGACCCGAGTTGACATCAATGGCCACCACCGCTTCGGTTTGTTCAATGACAAGATAGGAACCGCTGCCGAACCAGACTTTTCGTGCCAGCCCCTTTTCGATTTCCGCTTCAATCTTGGCGACATCGAAAATCGGCTCACGCTCTTTGTGCAACTGGATGCGGTCCAAGAGGTTTCGGGCGACCGAGCGAACATAGCTGCGAATTTCATTGTAGAGCGTCTTGGAATCCACCACGACCCGCTCAATATCCGGACCGAAAAGATCTCGAATGATACTGGAGGTCAGTGGAGCTTCTTTGTGCACTCGGCCCGGCACCGCTGTTTTAGCGACACGAGCGCTAACCATGTCCCACAACCGCATCACAACCTTGAGGTCTTTTGCCAATTCGTCTTCGCTTCGTTCCTCGGCCACTGTGCGAGCAATGAGTCCAAATCCCTCGGGCCGAATCTTCAGAAGGATAGTTTTCAGTCTTCTTTTCTCCTTCAGGCTGTCTATGCGTCGCGAGACACCGATATGAGCCGCTCCCGGAACGAGAACGAGAAGCCGACCGGGCAGGCTGATTTCGGAAGTCACGCGAGGACCTTTTTTCCCCAAGGATTCCTTGACAATCTGGACCAAAATCTCTTGACCGGCTTTGAGATCGGGTCGTTTCCACTCCATGGGGCGTTGGCGTTTGCTCTCTGCGGCAATGTCCTCAAGGTCCGCACCCTCGGCCAGACTAACGGCGCCACTGCTCAAATCCGAGAAATGAATAAAGGCATCAACGGGCCATCCGATATCAACGAAAGCCGCCTGCATCCCCGGAGTCACGCGGCGAATCATCCCTTTATAGATGTCCCCGATATTGCGCTCCGTTTCGGGCCGTTCGACAAAGAGCTGGACCAGTTGCCCATCTTCCAACAAGGCGATGCGGCTTTCGGTGGTCGTTGAACTAATATAGATTTCTCTTTTCACGAGTTGCGCTTCACTTATCGAAATAATTTACTGAAATTCACTCCCAAAAACAAACGAACGCGTACCGTATGAATATCATCGCAGAAGAAACGGGAGCGCGTTGCCGCCTGGCGCTACGGTGTCGAGCTCATCCGGTGTTTTCTCGGCGTATGCCCCCGACCGGGGACGGTGGGGCTGGTGTCGAACTATGAAATTTTGGCGCATTCACCCCCCTTTGTCCCCCCATGAAATGGGGGGAGAGATTCTTTTCCTTCTGCTCGCGGGGGAGATGGAGGGATTGCTCTGAAACCACTCTAACCTAATGTAGGATGGCACTGGCGGTTGAAGGACAAACAACCTTCCAGGAAATGGCATTAATTAGAATTCACTTTGGAGAGATAGATGGATTTTTCCCGACAGAGGTCTGTCATCTTCTCCCAGGGCATAATCCACTCCCCAGACGCCCACACCGGTTTCAATGCGAACGCCCACACCGGTTCCCAGTTTCAAATCCTGCAGAACGACGCGATGCTCCCCTTCCAATCGTTCTCGGAAGAAGGCTCCTCCATCCACAAAGCCAAAGAACCGCGAACTTCTGCCCAACCAGTAACGAAGTTCGAGATTTGTCCAGCCGATGCGCGAGCCGAGGAACTGTTCCTCTCGATAGCCTCGCAACGAGCGCGCCCCACCCAGTCGAAAGAGGTCCGGCAGCAAAATCTCGGGCTCATCCGATTCAAGCATTTTGCCGTGAAACGCCATATCAACGATCCATCGCGGAAAAAGCTCTACAGCGACTTCTGCATCCAGCCCCGCCAAGTTGTGCTTGTAGCGACACCTTGTTTCGGCGGTCGTCCCCTCAGACTTGCGCCAACCGACACCTGCAAAGGTCGAAAACATCGCCCCTGCCCTCGGATTTGCCGGCCAATCTCTCGTATCCCACAGGAATCCCACATCAAGGCCTTGCGTTCGCGTGGAAGGAATCCCCAGAAGCTCGCGACTGGCGCTGTCGGGAATGAGCTCTTGGAGACGACCGCGCGCCCAAAGCTGCACGGTCTCCGTAAGCGTCGCCGTGGCTCGCCCACTGATTTGTCTTTCGACATAGAGTGTATCTTCGATGCGCTGCTCAAAGCCAGCCATTAACGCGACCGGCTGTTTGGCCACCCACGGCTCTTCATACTCCAACCGAATCGTCTGAACCGTCCGGTTTGGTCGGTCCCAATGAACGAGCGCCCGCCGTCCGGTGCCCATGAGATTGAGGAGACTCAGGTCCACGAGGCCCGTCAATGTGCCTCGTTCACCCTCAGTTCGACCTGGAAGGTAGCCTGCGACCAAATCAATGCGTGTCGAGGGCGCCTCAATCACTTTGAAAAACAGACCGGTTTGTCCTTGCTCGTCAAAGACAATGTCGGGCATCTCGACAGACGAGATGTAGGACAGCTTCTGCAGATAATGTCTTGCGCGGCGCGCAGACGCCTCTGAATAGAGCGACCCCAAGCGCAGCCGAGTCTCACGTTCCAAGACTCGCAATTTCGTCAATCTATTTCCCTCAAAGCGCAAGAGGTTCACTTTGGCCGTCGGGCCTTTCTGAATCCTCAGAGTCACATCCACTTCGGGCACTTGGCGCATTTGGGGTGCGACATCGAGAATTGTCACGCGAGCAAAAGGTAGACCGCGATCTCCCAAGTCCTCCAAAATGGCTGCAATGTCCCATCGCAACGACGCCCAGCGGAAGATACTGCCGCTGCGAATTCTTGCGGTGCGCGCAACTCTCGGCGAGACCGAAAGACTATCCCCCTGCCAATGCACTTCTCTGACTCGTGCAAGGGCTCCCAGATTCACATAGATGGAAAGGTCCACACGATCTCGGTGCAGAGTGTCGAGCCTTATTGAATCAACATGAGCAAGAAGATAATCATTGGCGACAAGAGAATCTTCCATAGCACGCAGGCGGCGCGACAGGTTGTTGAAATCGAGACTATCTCCTCGCGAAATGCCCAGAAAAGCTTCGAGCTCCGAGCTCGAAAAAGTGCGCAAGCCCGGAAATTTGATCTTCCGAATCGTACCTGCGAGAGCCGCAGGAACAAGCATGACAATGAGAGTAATAAGAAGTATCTTTTTCAAAAGGAGGCTCTCACTTCGATTCGACCACTGTGGATAGCGGTTTCGCCATTATCGGCTCGGCCTGTATAGTTCAGGGAGCCCGAGAAATTGCGGGCAAACTGCTGACTGGCGGTCAGCTCCCAGCGCCAGTTCACACCGCGATTCGCGCCATAGGCCAGCTCGAACGGAATGGTTTGCGCGGTTGAACGCGCATAGATCATGCGGACTTCGGCATCGGCACGGCCACGCCCCGACATCATGTGAGCGCCTCGCGGCGCCACATGGATCAGCGAGACTTCCGTTTGGCTCCGTTGGTCATCGGCATAGCTTGCGCCAAGACTGCTGCCGAGTTCCCAACGACGGCTGAGGCTATAGGTCGCTGTCTCCTCGAGCGACGCGCGACGAATCTCTCGGCTGGGCAGCGGCGTCATTCGGTAGGAGTGAATCTCATGCTCGCCCGAGAGCTCCGTTGTTCCGCGCAAATTTGACAGATAGACGGCCCGCACTCGAACCGCCCCTTGATGAAAACGGCGCTCCTCGCCGCCATTCAGATATTGATTCTGGAGAGTACTGCTATGACGATAGCGAAGACGCATGGCAAACCGAGAGCTCAAACGCTGAAAATGAAGGTCTTCTCGAATCGAGAAGGTTCCATAGAGCGTCGAATCGCTTTGATAGATGGACGGGTCGAAAAAGAAGAGACGGAGATTCGATTTCTCGCGCGTATGCTCCTCGATTTCAAACTCAGTCTCCGATGAAAAGGGATGAAGCCACTCAGGGAGTGGGATCTGTGATTTTGCTTCATCCGGCTTTAGCCAAAAAAGCGAGGTCAACCGAATCTCCGTGACCGGCGTGAAAAGACCCGTGTTGCGCGGCACCAAAATGATGTCTCCTTGGTCATCAGGGACATAACCGCCTCCTTCTCGCCTATAATTCCCCGTACCCGGAGCGACTTCCAAAGCGACCAGCACTTGACTCTGTGACCGTGTGCTTGCCAATTCACAGGTCCAATTGGCTTCGACTAAGCGCGATTGCGGCACGACAAAAGCTTCCCATCGCGCGATGTCGGTCTTCACATCGGCGGAGTCCGGAAGTGCGTACTCCTTCTCGCGGTGGACATAGCGTAAGAGCGTTCGGCCCATGTCAGACAGATGCCAGCTCGCTTCTCCGGACGCCGTGTACGCGTTGGCAAAGCGGAAGAAACTTGATGCGGCAAACTGGTCATCCGTCCGCCGACGGTATTCGCCGTCCAAGGCGACTCGAGAAGGCAGCTCAACACCAAGACCAGTGTACCATTCCAGAGAGCGATACCCGGAGTGTTGCACCGTGTAATCCTCGCGCCGATTCTCGCTGGCAAATCCACTTCTTGGGCGAAACCACTTCCACCGACCATTCCCTTCGCCTTGCTGCCGTGTCCAACGAGCCGAGCGCTCCACCGCCGTATCGCTCGATGTCAAATGAAATATCGAATATCTTGCTTCCCAGTCTCTGAACGGTCGTAGTTGCACCTGTCCGGTTCGGTTCTGAGACTGAAATCCATTTCCTCTCACGAGTTTCCCATAGGTTCCAGAGAGATTGAGAGCATGAACAGGTCGCAATTGGGTGCCGACTTCGCGAATGGTCTCTTTGATTCCGGAGAGACGCTCGGCATCCCATGTGCGGCGAAACTCGATGACATCCGAGCGCGTAATATCTTGGAAGCGCTCGTCACGGTGGCGAAGAGAGCCATGAAGTCGCAGGTAATCGGGACGGTATCCCCCAATCGCAGGGACTTTCGGTTCCATGTCAATGGCGGTCGCGATAGCAAGTCCGTTGTTATCATCGTCATCTTCACTTGAATAAGTGTTCTGGTCATAGCGACTCAGAGCGACTTCTGCCTCCGCTTTGATGCCTTTCAACGCTTGGGCATAGAGGCGAAAATCAGCTAATTGGCGGTCTGTGGGCAGCGGCAATTTGCGCTCAGGTTTATAGCGGCCAAGTCCCGGCCCCGCCCAACGATAAAAAGTCTGGCCTAACGGATCAACCACGAGCTCGTAGTCACCGTTTCCCGCCCCAAAATCATCAAAGGTCACTCTCCACTCTCCCTGAAGCGAATCAGTACTGTCGCGTCCGGCAACGACAAAAATCGAGTAGGTGGTGCCGTTCCACAAGGTGTCACGACGGGTGTAATCTCCTCGACCCGGTCCCAACGAGTCCGCTGACGGTACAACGGCTTGAAGGGGATCATCACCCGCCGCGGCGAGCGCATTTCTATCTTCCTCATCGAAGCTTGTCAAGAGTGGCCGACTCCGATCATCGGCTTCATCGAGCCAAGTCATTGCCGCTTTCAGTTTGCCGCTCAGAAACTCGCCCTCGGCTCGCCCGGCGCCGTAGAATTTCTGGAACCGCTCGGTCGCGTACTCAAAATCCACTACAATTCGCCTGTCGGAGGTCATCACGCGCCTGTTCGTGAAAGTAATTTGTCCGTTGGAATAGTCAATGACATAGTCATTCGCCTCCCCACGAGTCAACGGCTCTCCATCCAGCCAGACGCGTTCCGTTCCCGCCAGCACCTTCACACCCGTCTCGCCATTCTTGCCGACCAGAGTGTACGGCCCCTGATTATTCTCCTGTCCATTGAAATTGTTGGTAGAAAACTCCCCTTCACTGACTGCGCCTGCCGCCGTGAAAGCTGCTCCAGGCCATTCGGCTGTCGCCTGGATTCCAGAGAGCTTCCGCATGTAATTGTCGTAGCGTCCTCCCGGGAGTTCGAGCGTATAATCTCCAAGAGTTCCGCCGAGATGAGGACTTCGGAGCTGAACATAGACTTTGTCCAACTCCTGCAGAGTCTCGGTTGTCCCTTCAGGTTCAATAGGCGACGACTGGTCGGTCAAAGCGGCGACGACCTCAACATCTTTGCCGACTCGTCCACTCAACTGCAGATTGAGCGCACTTTCCATCGCCAAATCCTGATTGGTGCCGATGGAAACGCTTCGAAGGAGGCTGCCGGACTTGCTCAGCTCCGACCAATTGGTTTCCTCAGATTTCGGTTCCGTGACCTCTTCGAAGGTTTTCACGGTATCACCGCTGGGCAACGCGACGCTCACCTCCTGCAAAAGATGCATCGCATAGCTGCGCGTTACGGGGAACGGAAGATATTGAAATTGGACTTGAAGCGTGTCTCCCAAGAGAAGCGGTCGGTACAGCCAGATAGCGTTTCCGGCGGGCGTTCTCCTCCAGTCGGCAAATTCGCTCTGCTGTTTGCCATTCCGAAAAACGAAAAGAGAGTCGGGCAAAACCCAAGTCGCTTGCAGCACAAAGAGGCTGTCCTGCCGGCCGCCCGACGCGAAAGTCGCCTCGCCATGGCGCACGGGCACCTGTCCGTGAGTCAAATCCACAAAAAAAACGAGCACGGAAAGCAAGAGCCAAAGCACTCGCCTTGTATGCTCGAATCCAGAGACACCGTTACGCAATTCGGCTATCCAGTGGTCTATTTCGGTCGAAGAGCCACCCGCCACAATTGCCCTTCGTGACCATCCAATAGATAAAGGAGCGAATCTCCCCTATGAGTGAAATCGCTCACCTGCTGAATTCCCCTCTTATGCATGGCACGCATTTCAAGAACCAGTTGAAACTCGCCCTGCTCAATTTCGGCGCGCTTAATCCCCGCCGAATCGCAGACCCACAGAGCTTTTTCACCGAGAGCCACAAGCTGTGGACTGTGCAGTTGGCCGCGGCCAAGATCGCTCAGCGGATTGGCGAAGACATCCATGTGCCGTATAAGATTCGCTTCTTCATCCACCCAGACGACTCCAAAGTCGCTTTGAGCCGCCAAGCTCTTCGCTGCGGAAACCCATCCCGTCCCTTTGTGACTCGTGAATTCCGCCTGCAATATCCCCAACGGATTGAATTTGAGCAAACGCTGACCGTCCTGCTCAATGACGAAAAGGTCCCCCGCGGCCGTCGTGGCCAGCATCCCGGGCTGACCGGCTACATCGCCGCTGGAGGAAGGAAGCTCAATCGTTCCCTGATAGGTGAAGCGGCGCGTGAACCTCTCGATACGGCGATTGCCGAAATCGGAAACCCAGATGCTCGTTCCATGCTCACTCGCGACATCAATCGGCCATTGAAACTGGCCATGTTCTCTTCCCAAGCCTCCAATCTCGCCAAGAAGCGCGCCGTCCGGTCCAAATTGCAGAATGCGATGATGGCCTGTGTCGGCAATGTAGAGGGACCCGTCAGGGGCCACGCTGAGTGCGCGCGCATCGCGCAGGAGTTCAGACTCCTTGGCCACGAGAATGGAAAAAGTCTCTTGCGCCAAGACAGAAGCCGACACGCTCGTCACGGCAACTGCAAGTGCACAGGCGCGCCAAAAAGAGAGGCCAAGGAGACCCTTGACTTCCGCCGATATGAAGCCCAAAGAATTCCTATCTCTGCAACGCTTGCTCATAGAGTTCGACATACTTCCGCGCCGATGCCCTCCAAGAGAAATCTTGTGACATGCCTCGCTGCTGCATCGCGCGCCAGCGAGGTTTGTCGGCATACGCCTTCAGGGCTCTCTGAATGGTCTCCAGAAAGAGAGTCGCATCGTACTGGTCAAAAGCGAAGCCGTTTCCACGCTCGGGCACCGCATCAATATCTATCACGGTGTCCGCAAGACCTCCCGTGGCTCGAACGAGAGGCACCGTCCCGTAGCGCATGCTCATCATTTGGTTGAGTCCGCACGGCTCATAGCGTGAGGGCATCAGAAAGCAATCCACACCGGCCTCGATCTGATGCGCCAGCTTGTTGTCAAAGCCAACGACGACATGGAATTTCTGCGGATTGAGACGCGCCATCTCTCGGAAGAGCGTCTCGTATTTCCCGTCCCCCGTTCCAAGGAGAATGAACTGGAGAGGCAGAGCCAGGAGTTCATCCCGAATGTCAGCAAACAGATCAAATCCCTTCTGGTCCGTCAGGCGGGAAATGGTACCCAACAGCGGAATACCGTCCCGAAACGGAATTCCGACCCGCTTGCAAAGGCTTTTTTTGTTTTCCACTTTCCGGCTCAAAGTCTCGCAACTGTAGTTCGCGGCAATATCGGGATCTGTTTCAGGACTCCAAATGTTCGTATCAATCCCATTCAAGATGCCAACAAGGTCGGCGCTTCTTTCGCGCAGAATCCCTTCAAATCCGCAGCCAAATTCCTCGCTTCCCTGAATCTCACGGGCATAGGTCGGCGATACCGCATTCAGTTTCGTCGCGAAAACGACTCCCGCTTTCAGATAGCTCAGTTTGCCGTGGTATTCCAGCGGTCCCATGGGGTAAAACAGATGTTGATACACTCGCAGAAGTTCAAGAGTCTGAGGAGGGAAATTCCCTTGGAAACCGAGATTGTGAATAGTCAGCACCGTCTGTGTAGAGGCAAAGCGAGGGCCATACTCCCGGTCTCGTATCATCAAAGAAACGAGTGCCGCTTGCCAATCGTGGCAGTGGATAATGTCGGGAGTCCAGTCCAGCTTCTCACACTGCACCAGCGCTGCGCGGGAAAGCAGAGCGAAGCGACGGTCATTATCCGGGAAGTCCTTGCCGAACTCCGGGTCCACATAGAGACCCTTGCGATTATAGAGCGCGGGTTGGTCCACGAAATAGACCTTGACTTCGCTTCCCGGCAATTTCCCGGTTCGAAAACCGATTCGAGTCTCCTCTTCTCCCAAACGAATGGCCATGTCCTGCGACGCCGGGGCACGCCGAATCCGATGCGCGCTGATTTTCACCTCGCGATACAGAGGCATGAGAATTCGCACATCATGACCCAGTTCACCCAAAGCCTTCGGCAAGGCCCCACAGACATCGGCCAATCCTCCCGTCTTGGCAAACGGGACCACTTCAGAAGAAACGATGAGTATTCTAAGCTTTCTTGGCATCCCTCGTCCTTTTTGCTAACCGGCATCGGTTGCGTCCATGACGCTTCACCCAATAGAGGGCTTGGTCCGCGGATTCAATCATCTCCTCAGCAGCCTGAACCATGGCATTGCTGCAAATCCCACATGAGATCGTTATTTTTTTGGCTCGGATGCGCTGCTCTCCTTCAAACGCCTTTGCCTCGATGGCTCGTCGCAGCTTCTCGGCGACGACGAGACCACCCCGCGCATTTACCTCGGGAAGAATTAGTGCGAACTCTTCTCCTCCATAGCGGGCCACGAAGTCAATGTCGCGCACCGTCCGCTTGATCAGGGACGCGAGTGTCGCAAGCGCCTGATCTCCCGCCAAGTGACCGTTGGCATCATTATACTGCTTGAAATCATCCACATCCACCATAATCAGTGCCAGATGACTGCGGTAGCGTTTCGCGCGCTGAAATTCCTTGCGCAACTGCTCGCGGAAGAAACGGTGATTGAACAGTCCTGTCAAACCATCAATCGTCGCAAGCCGCTGGGTGCGCAGATAAAGACGGCTGCGAATCAGGACATCCACGAGGGCGCCTGAAAGGAATCTCAGAAGAGAAATATCTTCCTGCGTCGGCACGAGCTTCCGACGAAAGAGAAGCTTGAGCCACCCGGAGGAGCGACCCCGCAATGGCAACGGCAACAAGATGCCCGATTTCAATTTCGCCGCCGCAAGAGACGAAGCGTTCGTAAGGTACTCGGTCGTGGCCACTTCACGAATCACCGCGGGGACACCATCACGGACATTGTCCATAAGCTTGTCCGGCCGTAGGTCAACCGAAGGCGTTTTCCCCGTCCGTTCCATATCCCGCCACACCCAATCCGGTCCACATCCCTGCCAGAAATCATCGGGAGTAGGAAGCTGCAACTCCAGGTAATCATAGTTCAGGAAGGTGCGAAAAAACCGGTTGAGCGCAAGGAACAGGGGCTCGCCTTCAAGCTCGATGGGCAATGTTTCGGCAAGACAATCCCGAATGCGCGCTCGAATTTCTGCTCCGAAGAGTTGTTCCGATTTGTCTTGAAAAAACAGGTCGAACATTCGCAAGAAAATCGGAGAAAGCTTTCTCGTCGGCTGACATCTCTCCAGAAAATCCTTTCCCTGCTTTCCCAACGATGGTTTCACTTTTTCAAAGAATTGCCTCAGTGCCTCAGAATCTCCGCAGCCCAACATACGAAATACCTCTTCACCGGGACGGAATAGACTCGAGCTCGACGGGTATCGCTTCGCGAGAAACGCCATGGCGACCCCGTCTATCGCAATAATCAGGAGAAGACCGTCGAAATGTAGCGCATTGCGGACGATTTCGACCTTGGACGCTTTCACACTCGGTTGGATTCTGAAGAGACAAGGCCTGCCAGCAGGGCGTTCCGTTGAGAATTTCGCCCATGGCACCGGGAAATCGGGCGGGCCATAAATTAGATAGGTGCTTCCCTTTCCACAGTCCTTGTCGGAAAAAAGCAGTTGATGTAACAGCCTTGATAACTCCCCGCCACGGAGGTTCGTCATTTCCCAAGCATCCGGCAATTCGGAGGCGAAGAAGCGCTCAAGAAAAGAGGTCGTCATTCGGCTCCACCTCTTGGATAGTGCCCATTTTCTGTGCAAGCCAAAGTTTCAGCCACTTTGCATTGCGAATTGCACTGCCAGCGTGGCAATTGTTGAATAGAAGATAGCCGCGTTTCACTTTTTCCGCAAACCCCAGAACGGCCTCTCCATGTTCCTGCAGCTCGCTCTCGGAATACAAATAGTCATAGCGATCTCCCTTACTCCGATTCCACCATGCCGCGGCATTTCGTCCGTGGAAACGCACATACAAAACATCACCAACGGCTTTGAATCCAGAAATCATCAGTCCGGGAAGCCTCGGCGCATCCACCGAAACATAGTGTAATCCCGCGTTTTGCAGAAAATCGAAGACTTCGCTTTTCCACCAACTTTCATGGCGAAACTCCGCAAAAAGCGGCGTGTCACCGGCCAGTTCACGGAGCCGCAGGAGATAGTCTTCATTCTCCGGCATCTGCCTAAATGATGAAGGGAATTGAGCAACGAATCCCTTCAGCTTACCTGAATCCAAGAGCGGTTTCAGACATTCTCGGAGTGCTTTCATCGAAGACGATGGGTCCTTGCGCTCATGAGTGGCTTCCGCATGCAATTTGGCGAAAAATTCAAAATTCGCCGGAGTGCGCAGAGCAAGCGCGGAATAGGTTTTGGGCGATGCGATTCGATAGTAGGTTGAATTGATCTCGGCAATTTGAAACTCACGAGCGTAGAAACGAATCCAATCGGTCTTCGGCAATTTGCGGGGATAATAGACTCCCACCCAATCCGCGAAACTCCAACCCGAAGTTCCCACCCTAATTTCCATAGCCGATGCGACCTTGTGAAACGACCACCTGCGCTCGCACGACCGCGTGAGTCAGAAGCGGAGCACCAAAGTGATAGCTTAGATATTCAAGGTGAGGAATATCCCAGAGAGTGATGTTTCCCTCTTTGCCCATCTCAAGCGAGCCGATTCGGTGGTGATGTCTCAGAGCTCGCGCCGCATCATAGGTTACTGCCCAAAGGAGCTCCGCCGGATTCATGCGGCAATGGACCGCTGCAATCGTCTGGCACAGAGGCAAGGATTCCGTCATCGAGGAGCCCGGATTCATGTCTGTCGCGACGGCGACGCGCGCTCCCTGCTCAATCAATTTGCGCGCTCGCGGATACGGGAGGTTGCCAAGAAAAACAATGCAGGCGGGCAGAAGCACACAAACGACTTTCGTGTCAGCCAATGCGGCAATTTCCTCGTCGCTCAGATGCTCAAGATGGTCCGCTGACATCGCATGAAGCTCAGCCGCCAAGCGTGCCCCTCCCGTATGCCCAAACTGATTGGCATGTAGCTTAATCTCCAAACCAAGCTCCTGCGCACACATCAAGATCTTCCGACTCTCCTCAACAGCAAAGGCGCCATCTTCGCAGAAGACATCCACGGCTTCAGCCAGATGCTTCTCGGCGACCGCAGGCAGCATTCTCCCGCAGACTTCCTCGATGAACGCCTCCCGCTCGTTCTCTCGTGATGCAGGAACGGAATGCACAAGGAAAGTGGGAACCAAATCAATCGGATGACACTGACGAAGTCGGCCAATGGCCTCAAGCTGTTTTCGTTCCTGCTCCCAGACAAGTCCATAGCCCGACTTCGCTTCGAGGGTCGTTGTGCCGCAGAGCAAACAGCGATCAAGACGAGGCAGAGACTGGCGAACCATTTCCTCTGTTGAGGCCTCAGCCAACGCCTGCGCCGAGGCGGTGATTCCTCCGCCTTCCGCTGCAATTTGCTGGTAGGTCGTACCGGCATTTCGTCGGTGAAACTCATGAGACCGCTCCCCGACAAACACGGGATGCGCATGACAATCCACAAAACCGGGAAGAGCGACACGCTGCTCAGCATCGAGAACCGGCACATCGTTCGGTGCATTCCGGCAAACATCTCGCTCGACGCCAATCTCTGCGATGCGACCGTTCAAGATTAGAACTGCCGCATTGGCTACCTCATGAACCGGTCGCGCGGGATCTTCGGCGTCCGCCGTGAGCGGTGTGTAGAGACGGCGAATATTCTTTATGAAGAGGTCTTGGGACACTATTCGCCAGCGAATTGCACGACAACATCCCGGCGACGGGGCCGATTATCGAAGTCCATCAGCACAATTTGTTGCCAAGTTCCCAGACACAGCCTGCCATGTTCGAAAGGGACCGTGATTCCCGGCCCTACCAACGCCGCACGCACATGAGCGTAACCGTTCCCGTCGCCCCAAGTGCTGTCATGATGGTACCGAACGCCTGCAGGCACAAGCCGGTTCAACACTTCGGGCATGTCTTTCTTCAGTCCCGGCTCATACTCGAGCGTCGTTATCGAAGCGGTCGAACCGGGAACAAAAACCGTCGCCGTTCCCGCTTTCAATTCCGATTCGGCCAGTCTCTGCGCGACTCGCTCCGTCAGATCCTGAATGTCGCCGTCACCCTTCGACGCCAAGGAAATATGATAAGTCTTAACTGCCATGCTCTCCGTTGAGTTGTGAGGGAATTACCACCAGAGATTAGAAATTGATTCCGGGAATCTTGACATCTCTTTTCTGCGCACAGACGATTGCGTCCTCGTATCCAGCATCGGCATGGCGGATGACTCCGGTCGCAGGATCATTCGTCAAGACTCTCTCCAATCGCCGCGCGGCACCAGGCGTTCCATCGGCGACAATCACCTGCCCTGCATGCAAAGAATAGCCGATTCCAACGCCTCCTCCATGATGATAGGAAACCCACGAGGCACCCGAGGCCGTATTGACTAACGCATTCAGGATAGGCCAATCGGCGATGGCATCTGATCCATCTTTCATTCCCTCCGTTTCTCGATAAGGAGAGGCGACTGAACCCGTGTCCAGATGGTCTCGCCCTATGACAATGGGGGCCTTGATTTTGCCCTTCCCTACCAATTCATTAATCGCGAGGCCGAACTCGGCGCGCTCACCCTGCCCGAGCCAACATATTCTCGCCGGAAGTCCCTGAAAAGGAATCCGAGGCCCTGCGTTTTCAATCCAGCGCCGCAAAGGCTCATCGCGTGGAAACAGACGCAACACTCCCTTGTCTGTTTGGTGAATATCGTCTTTCTCGCCCGACAGCGCTGCCCAGCGGAACGGCCCTTTCCCTTGACAAAAAAGAGGTCGAACATAGGCCTGAACAAAACCGGGATAGGCGAACGCGCGGGAGAATCCGGCTTTTTGTGCCTGGCCACGCAGATTATTTCCATAGTCAAAAACAATGGCCCCCGCATCGAGAAATCCGACCATCGCCTCGGTATGAATCACCATGGAACGCATGCTCATCTCAACATATTTCGCCGGATTTTCCCTGCGAAGCTTCATCGCGTCCTCGAAGGAAATACCGTGAGGTACATAGCCATTCAATTCATCGTGTGCCGAGGTTTGGTCTGTTACGACATCAGGGCGCTCCCCTCGCTTCAGCAATTCCGGAAGAATGTCGGCACAGTTTCCCAGAAGACCTACTGAAAGAGCTTGTCCCACATTTTGAGCTTCTTTGACCCATCGGAGAGCTTCCTCCAAAGAATCCGTCCAGCGGTCGCAAAATCCCGTCGAAACGCGGCGCTCGATACGAGCGCGATCCACCTCAACGACAAGGGCCACACCCTCGTTCAATGTAACCGCGAGAGGCTGCGCGCCGCCCATGCCTCCCAATCCTCCGGTCAGCACCCAGCGCCCGCGAAGTGTTCCACCGAAATGCTGTCGAGCTACTGTGGCCAAAGTCTCATAGGTACCCTGCAAAATGCCCTGCGTGCCTATGTATATCCAAGAGCCCGCGGTCATCTGGCCATACATCGTCAATCCGAGGCGCTCGAATTCGTTGAATTTTTCCCATGTGGCCCAATGGGGAACGAGATTGGAGTTCGCAATGAGCACGCGGGGAGCATCTTCATGAGTACGAACCACCCCAACGGGCTTTCCGGATTGAACGAGAAGTGTCTCATCGTTTTCTATTTTCCGCAAACAATGAATCAGAGCCTTCAGAGCCTCTGGATTGCGGGCAGCTTTGCCTGTGCCTCCGTAAATAATCAACTCTTGCGGCTTCTCGGCAACAGCCGGATCGAGATTGTTCAGCAGCATGCGCAGCGCCGCCTCTTGAATCCAGCCTTTGCACGAAATCGTAGTTCCTGTGGGAGTTTTGGGAATATCTATCATAACTAAGTCCTTCTATGAATCATGCCCCGAACGGGCAAGACGCACACTCTTTTTCAGAGATGAGAATACGCATACAGAATGCGTAGCGCCCAGCTTGCTGGGCTCTAAGGCCGCGGGAGTTTCCGACCCATATCCACTATCGGAATTTGATTGAGCAATCCGGGCTGCAATAAGAGATAGCGTCGCAAGATTTCATGGCCCAGCAAGCTGGGCGCTATGAACACAATGGCTGCGGCAGCTATCCTTCAGTATAGCCAATCACTGCAAGAATATCAATGGAAGAGAAAAAAAGACGGCATGCCATGCAAACCGTCCTTTGCAATAGAAACTCTCGATTATGAAATCCGCTCAACCCTCTTTACTCCCTTCCTTTGCCTTCTTCTTCGAGGGAGCCTTGCGATGAGTCGGCTTTTCTTCCTTTGCGGCTTTCTTTTTCGCAGGCGCCTTCTTGGCTTCCGATTTTTTCGCTTTGGCGGGACTGGCCGGCCGGCTCGGCTTTGCCTCGCCCTTAGAAGTTCTTGCCTTCTCTTCTTTTTTCTTCGGAGCTGTCCCCTCGAAGCCGACCAATTCAAGCACGGCCATCGGAGCAGCATCCCCGACACGCTGACCCAACTTGATAATTCGCGTGTAGCCCCCCGGACGCTCCGCGAAAGTTGGGGCGATTCCCTCGAAAAGGCTCTTCACGATAAGTTTCTTTCGCAAGTAGCGGAGGACAAGGCGGCGTGCCGCCAGAGTTCCTTTCTTGGCATAAGTCACCAGACGCTCCGCAAAAGGCCGTGTGGCTCGGGCTTTGGTCAAGGTCGTCCGCACGCGCTTGTGCTCGAAGAGAGCCTGAGCCAAATTGGCATACAGAGCGCGACGATGGCTTGCTTTTCGTGCTAAGGTATAGCCGGTTTTGCGATGTCTCATTTGCGTCCGTAGTCGGGGTTGAGATATTTTTCGACATCCATGCCAAACTCCAGGTTCTTGGTCTGGAGAATTTGCGCCAGTTCCGTCAGGGATTTGCGACCGAAGTTCTTGAACTTCAGCATTTCATTTTCATCGCGCCGAACAAGGTCTGCAATGGTACGAATCTTCGCTTCCTTCAGGCAGTTGGCACTCCGAACCGAAAGCTCCAAGTCCTCAACAGGCTTGCGCAACAACTTTCGGATGCGCAGCACCTCATCATCAATATCCTCCTCCTCTTCTTTCTCGGCCTTGAGGTCGAAATTGATGAAGAGTTGAATATGGTCCCGGAGGATGCGCCCGGCAAAAGTGAGGGCATCTTCCGGAGTGATGGAACCATCCGTCCAGATTTCGAGGATCAGCTTTTCGTAGTCTGTGCGTTGCCCGACCCGCGTGTTTTCAACGGTGTAGGTGATATTGCGAATCGGCGAGAAAATGGCATCCAAAGGAATCGTGCCGATGGGAGCATCGGCAGCGCGATTCTCCTCCGCCGGCACATAGCCTCGGCCCTTGCGGACGATGAGCTCCATTTTCAACCGAGAATTCTTGTTGAGCGTCGCAATGTGCATGTCGGGATTCAGCACTTCGAAGTCCGGATTTCCTTCCTGAAGACTCCGAGCCGTGAATTCGGAGGCCCCTGCCAGATCAATGAGAATCTTGTCGGGCTTCTTGCTCAACAGCTTGAAACGGACATTCTTCAGGTTGAGGGCGATTTCCGTGACATCCTCCGTCACCCCCGGAATCGTGGAAAACTCATGCAGGATTCCGTCAATGCGCATAGAGACGATGGCCGCTCCTTGCAGAGAGGCCAATAGCACACGGCGCAGCGCGTTACCGATGGTAATTCCATACCCGCGTTCCAACGGCTGAACGATGAACCTCCCATAGATATCCGTATGGGTCATCTCATCGAGCTCAATGGCCTCGGGCATTTGAAAATTCAATCCATTCATGAGGTCCCTCTGATGCTCATTATCGGGAATAAAGCTCCACGACCAACTGCTCACTGACATCGAAAGGAATCTCCGCTCGGTTCGGACGCTCCAAGAACGAGCCCTCCATCTTGGCCTTATCGAGCGAAAGGTAGGGAACAGTTTTTCCTTCATGCACTTTCTGCATTGCGCCATGAATCGCCGCCAGTTTCTTGGAGCGATCCTTGACGCGAATCACATCATTGGGTCGAACACAATACGATGGAATATCCACAATTCGGTCATTGACCATAAAATGACGATGCCGGACGAGTTGTCGCGCTTGACGCCTCGAGCTGGCAAAGCCGATTCGATAAATCACATTATCCAGCCGGCTTTCAAGAAGCTGCATCAGCACATCGCCGGTCACTCCCTTGTGGCGCTGTGCCTCGAAGAAAAAGCGGCGAAACTGGCGTTCCCCGAGCCCGTAGGTATTGCGAATCTTCTGCTTCTCACGAAGCTGGATACCGTATTCCGACACTTTCCCGCGGCGTCCCCGTCCTTGACTGCCCGGAGGATAGCCCTTGCGTTCAAAAGAACACTTGGGGCTGTGGCAGCGATCCCCCTTTAGAAAAAGCTTCTTCCCTTCGCGTCGGCAAATCCTACACGCCGACCCATGATATTGCGACATACACCACCTTTTGCGTGATTGTCAGAGAACCTGTCCAAGAGGTTCCCTTATCAGCATTTTTCTCCCGGTCTTTGCTCTCGATAGAAATCCCGACTAAACGCGGCGGCGCTTGCGCGGACGACATCCATTGTGAGGAATGGGTGTGATGTCCTTGATCGAACTCACTCCCAACCCGGCGGCCGCCAGCCCCCGAATCGCCGATTCACGACCCGCTCCGGGTCCTCGCACAAAAACGGCCACCTTGTTCAGGCCGAGTTCCATCGCGGTTTTTGCGGCGGAACTGGCGGCAAGCTGAGCGGCGAAGGCCGTGCTTTTTCGCGATCCCTTGAATCCCATTCGACCCGCCGTTGCCCAGGATATGACATTCCCGTAATTGTCGGTGATGGTCACCATCGTGTTGTTGAAGGATGCCTTGATACGGGCAATCCCGACGGCTTCCACACGCTCTTTCTTTGCCAACCGTTTTTTCTTCAATACCGCCACAAAAAAGTCTCCTTAATTTCAACAGCGACGAGCCGCATCCCTCACTTGCCGACTTGACGCTTCACTTGAATCATGCCGCCCTTTTTCTTTCCCTTTCGGGTCCGCGCGTTGTTTTTCGTATTCTGTCCGCGCACGGGCAGTCCACGCCGATGGCGAATCCCCCGATAGCAGCCGATGTCCATCAAGCGCTTCATGTTCATCGTGATTTCGGTGCGCAGAGGGCCTTCCACTTTCAATTCCGCAACGGCGGTACGAATCTTGTTCAGTTCCTCATCGGTGAGCTGATGAGAGCGCTTATTCCAATTCACGCCGCAGGATGCGAGAATCTTCTGCGAAAGAGGCCGCCCGATACCATAGATGTAGGTCAGCGCCACCTCAATACGCTTGTCTCGCGGTATATCAACGCCGGCAATTCGTGCCATGTTTCACCTCGACCTCGGCGCCCTTATCCTTGGCGCTGCTTATGCTTTTTGGACCGGCTGCAAATCACCATCACTTTGCCGTGACGCCGGATAATCTTGCAGTAGTCGCAAATCTTTCTTACCGATGAACGAATTTTCATATGTATGCCCTTCTCTATTTGTAGCGATAGGTGATTCGACCGCGACGCAAATCATAAGGAGACAGCTCGACGACCACTCGATCTCCGGGGAGAATCTTGATAAAATGCATTCTCATCTTTCCTGAAATATGGGCAAAGATTGTATGGCCATTCTCGAGTTCGACTCGAAAGGTGGCATTCGGGAGCATCTCGCTAATCACGCCGTCCACTTTGATTGGATGCTCTTTCGCCGTACGAATTTCTCCTTGCTCTTATTGATTATTTGCTTGCAGTAAGAATATCGGGAGCGCCCTTCTTGACGACGATCGTGTGCTCGAAATGAGCCGATGGCATCCGATCCCGCGATACAACGCGCCATTCCCCGATGGTATCCACTTCTCCCGTGCCGACGTTCACCATAGGTTCGATGGCCAGAACCATATTCTCTTGCATCACGGGTCCCCGCCCCGGCGCACCGAAATTGGGGATGGGGGGTTCCTCATGAAGCTGACGCCCCACCCCGTGCCCCACCAGTTCCCGTACAACGGAGAAACTGCGAGAGGTGACATGTTCCTCGATGGCATGCGAAACATCGGAAATCCGATTTCCTGCGCGAGCCTTGGCAATTCCGCGCATTAGTGCCTCGCGGGTGGCCCGCATCAGCCGCTGCCTCAAACCATCTACGCGACCGATAGCAAAGGTCATCGCCGCATCGCCGAAGAACCCGTCTTTCTCGACGCCGATGTCCACTCCGACAATCTGCCCGGCCTTCAATGGTCGTCCGTCGGGAATTCCGTGAACAACCTCCTCCTCGATGGAAACACAGGCAGATGCGGGAAAAGGTTTTCCCTCGGGATTGGGGTAGCCTTTGAACGCCGAGCGGCCCCCTTGACCCCGAATATACCTCTCGACAGCCTCGTCTATTTTGTCCGTCGGTGTTCCCGGTACCATCAGGGGCTCTACGGCGTGAAAAGCACCGACCACAACTCGACAGGCCTCGCGTATCGCTTCAATTTCGGCGGGTGTCTTGATGGAAATCACTTCCCGCCCCTGCAAGTGCATGAATCAGCCGGTCGAAGACCTCGTCAACCGAGCCCTCACCGGAAATTTCGCTCAACAGACCCGAGCGACGATAGTAATCCTTCAGCGGTTCTGTCTGTACAGTATAGACCTTCAAACGCCGCTCGACGGTCTCTGGCTTGTCATCGTCCCGCTGCACAATCACTGTCTGCCCTTTGGGGCAGCGATGCCTCTTTGCAGCTTCGGGATCCAGCAACTGATTGAAAACCGCCCCACAAGTCGCGCAGCTCCGCCGCGCCGACAGCCTCTCGATAAGCAGCCGCATGGGGACTTCAATTGAGAGCACGGCGTCAAGCTTTCGCTGTAGTTGCTTCAGGATTCTGTCCAAGCCTTCTGCCTGCGCGAGCGTTCGCGGGAATCCGTCAAAGATCACGCCGTTTCGCGCATCCGGCGCCTCCAATCGAGCGCGCACCATTTCGAGAATAAGACCATCCGGCACCAGTTCTCCCCGCCGCATATAGGCGGAAGCATGTCGGCCCAAGACCGTTCCGCCGCGGCTCTCAGCTCTCAGCATATCCCCCGTTGAGATTTGAGGCTCACCCAAATACGCCATGAGCTTCTGGGCCTGCGTTCCCTTTCCCACGCCGGGAGCGCCGAGGAGAACGACCATTTTCGACATGCTTACATTCGGCGGCGGCCGCGGATGCGCCCCGTCTTCATCAATCCGTCATAATGGCGCATCACCAGATGTGATTCGACCTGCTGCAGAGTGTCGAGAGCGACCCCCACGACGATCAGGATACTCGTGCCTCCATAGAAGGATGCAAAATTCCAACTGACATTGAATTGACTGATGATCATTGTCGGCACGACAGCGATGAGCCCAAGAAAGATGGCTCCGGGCAGGGTTACCTTTGAAAGAACATTATCAATAAAATCAGAAGTATGTTTCCCGGGCCGAATACCGGGAATGAATCCCCCTTGCTTCTTCATGTTATCGGCCAAATCCACCGGATTCAGTACAATCGCCGTATAGAAATAGGTGAAGAAGACAATGAGCAAAAAGTAGAAAACCATGTACAGGGCCGAATTGGTATCAAAGTAGATTTGGAGCGAGTCTCTCAGTCCGCTTTCAGGCAGTATCGTAGCCACAGAGGAGGGAATGAACATGATAGACTGGGCAAAAATAATCGGCATCACGCCCGCGGTGTTGACGCGCAGCGGGATGTGCGTGCTTTGGCCGCCATAGATTTTGCGCCCAATCACGCGCTTGGCATATTGCACCGGAATTTTGCGCATTCCTTGGGTAATCCCGACAACCGCCATGGTAACGAAGAAGAGCATAACAAGGAAAAAGACATCCGTCAGAATGTGACGGTTGCCTGCCGCAATCATCTGTGCTTCTTCCATGACGGCGTAAGGGAAACGATCCATGATGCCGACAAAGATAAGCAAGCTGATTCCATTACCGATACCGCGTTCCGAAATCTGCTCCCCCAACCACATAATCAGCGTTGTGCCCGCCGCCAATGTCACCATCGTGAGGAAGTTGAAACCGACCCCGGGATTCGGCACCACCGGCGCACCGGAAGGGGCCACGAGTCGCGTCAAGAAAACGGAAGCTCCTCCGGCTTGAAGCGCGGCGATGACGACCGTGCCGTAGCGCGTCAATTGCGTGATTTTTTTGCGACCTTCTTCTCCCTCTTTCTGGAGCTTCTGGAAATAAGGAACCACCGTGCCCATGAGCTGGAAGATGATCGAAGCCGAGATGTAGGGCATAATCCCCAGGGCAAAAATGGTCGCGCGTTGAAAAGCTCCTCCCACAAACATGTCGTAGAGGCCGAAAAGAGTATTCGCGCTTTGTTTGAAGAATTCGCCGAGCGCACCCGCATCAATCCCGGGCACAGGAACATGGCCCCCAATTCGATAGACCAAGAAAATGCCGAGGGTGAAGAGAATTCGGGCCTTCAGCTCCGGAATTTTGAAAATAGATGCGAAGCGATCAAGCATTATTCGACGACCTCTCCACCAGCGGCAACAATTTTTTCGCGCGCCGATTCTGAAAGGGCAATGGAACGCAGTTTATAAGGGCGTGTGATGTCCCCGCTCCCCAAAAGCTTAATCGGTTTGCGCGCTGAAGCAACCAGTCCCGCCTGCTTCAAAGTCTCGGGTTCGACATCCATTCCCGCTGGCAGCTTCGCCAAATCCTTCAGATTCACGACTTGCACGTCATCGCGCCAGATGTTCTTGAATCCACGCTTCGGCAGACGCCGATGAATGGGCATCTGCCCCCCTTCGAAACCCAACTTGCGGCGGGCACCACTGCGGGACATCTGTCCTTTCTCCCCGCGCCCGGATGTGCCCCCTTTTCCCGAACCAGAGCCGCGACCAAGACGCTTCGGCTTCTTGCCGGAACCCGGAGCAGGAGTCAAGCGGTGAAGACTCATGAGTCAGCTCCTCCCTCCGATGCGGCTTCCCAAACGACAAGGTGAGGCACCTTATTGAGCATGCCTCGAATCGCCGCATTATCAGGAAGTACGCGTGTCTGATTCAATTTCTTGAAACCAAGCGCTTCCACAATCCGTTTTTGGCGATAGCTGCGACCGATGGCGCTATGCACCCAGGTGGCCTTCAATTTGTCCGATTTCCTCATGGAGACACTTCCTATCCTTCAAAGACCTCACGCACGCTAAGGTTGCGTTTCTCCGCGGCGATGCGAACATCCATGAGTCCGCCCAAAGCGATCAGGGCCGCCTTCACGACATTATGTGTGTTGTTCGTGCCAAGCACCTTCGTCAGTACATCCCGCACACCCAAACATTCCATGATCGCCCGAATCGCTCCACCCGCAATGACTCCGGTTCCCGGCGACGCAGGCTTCAAGACCACATGCCCGGCTCCAAACTTTCCCTGCACCCCGTGAGGCAGAGTCACTCCAACAAGAGGATAACGCTTCATCGAGCGCTTGGCGGCCTCCGTCCCCTTCGTGATCGCGTCCGTCACTTCATTGGCCTTGCCGAGGCCAAAGCCGACGCGTCCATGACCATCCCCAACTACGACGACGGCGTTGAAGGAGAAATTGCGCCCTCCCTTAACGACCTTCGCCACGCGGTTGACATGAACGACCTTCTCGATCAGGGTCAGTTCAGAGGTGGCTTCTTCACTTACAACGCCCGTATCGCGCTCGCGACCTTTTCGGTCTCTTTCTCTTGGAGTCATAGGCTTCTTAGAATTTTAGGCCGGCCGCTCTCGCACTCTCTGCCAACGCCCGCACGCGCCCATGGTAGAGAAATCCGTTGCGGTCAAAAACAACACGCTCGATATCTTTTTCTTTCGCTTTCGCCGCCACCGCTTCGCCGACGCGCCGGGCTTTCTCCACCGGTTTCTTCCCCTTCAATTCCTCGTACAGCCCCGGCATCCGCGACGAAACACCGGATATTGTCTTCCCCGCACCATCGTCAACAAGCTGTGCAAAAATATGCCGATTACTGCGATAGACAACCAAACGCGGACACTGCGCGGTTCCCTTGACGACTTTGTGAATATGCTTCTTGCGGCGCATGCGCGCTTGTTCACGGCGCACACCAGGTTTTTGAATCATGGATGACCTCCTTGCCGAAGCGCGGATCCCATACTTGAGACACGCCGCACTTCCTTCGAGGAATTTCTACTTAGCCGTCTTGCCTGCCTTCCGATGGATACGCTCTCCCGCATAGCAGATTCCCTTGCCCTTGTAGGGCTCGGGTTTCCGGATGCGTCGAATCTGAGCCGCGATCTCCCCGACTTGCTCGCGGTCTATGCCAGAGATGATGATGGATGTCGGTTTCGGCACTTCAATCTTGACTCCGGCGGGAGTTGTGAAAAAGACTCCGTGACTGAAGCCGACGCTCAGCAAGATACCCCGCTTCCTTGGCTCGGCACGGTAGCCGACTCCGACAATCTCCAGCTCCTTCGAGTATCCCTGCACAACCCCTGTGATCATATTCTGCAACAGGGCGCGGGTCAACCCATGGAGCGCCTTCTGCGCTTTCGTATCCGATTTCCGACGGACACTCAGGCTTTGGCTCTCTGACGAGATCTCCATATCGGGATGAAACGCACGCTCGATTTCACCCAGCGGCCCCTTGATTTTCACTTGGGAACCTGAAATCGTGACCTGCACACCCTTGGGAATTGAAATGCCTTTTCGACCAATGCGCGACATAATGTCCAATAATCCTTAGAACAAACTCGAGTCCCTTGAGCAGACTACCAGATGTAGGCCAGCACCTCTCCCCCCACGCCGAGCTTGCGTGCCCGCGCGCCGGTCATAATGCCGCGCGGAGTCGAGAGAATCGTGAGTCCCAATCCATTGAGAACACGCGGGATTTCGTCCTTGCCGACATATCGGCGCCAACCGGGTGTGGAGACTCGCTTCAGACCCGCAATCGCCGATTTGCCGCCTCCGCCATATTTCAAATAGAGGCGAAGGAACCCCTGTCGTCCATCATCCACATAGACATAATCGCGGATGTATCCCCCATCCAACAGAACTTGGGACAGTGATTTCTTCAAGGCCGAGTAGGGAATATCCACTTTCATGTGCCGGGCATGCATCGCATTGCGAATCCGCGTCAGGAAATCGGCGATGGGATCAGTCGTTGGCATCATTTCTCCATTAAAGAAGGGGCAAGTTCGCCTTCATGCGAGCGACACTTCTCTACCAGCTCGCCTTGACGACTCCCGGAATTTCGCCAAAGAGGGCCAATTGTCGGAAGCAGATGCGGCACAAACCGAATTTGCGGATGTAGGCGCGTGCTCGGCCACACCGTCTGCAACGATTATGTTGACGAACCTTAAACTTCGGCGTCCTTGCAGCCTTCACCATCATGGCACGACGGGCCATAGTGCTCCATTCTTAGGCTTTCTATGATTCATTTGTCCTCGGAGGGAGGCACCACAACGGTCTCCGCCACGGGCAATTCCGCAGCCGATTCAGCCGCAGCTCCTCTTTTGCGGAATGGCATGCCGAACTCTTTCAGCAGTTCATAGGCTTCTTCGTCCGTTTTGGCCGTCGTGACGAAGGTAATGTCCATCCCGCGAATCTTCTCTATCTTATCATAATCAATCTCGGGAAATACGACTTGTTCTTTGACTCCCAAGGTATAGTTGCCCCGTCCATCAAAACTCCGGTCCGAGACACCACGAAAATCGCGGATGCGAGGAATCGCCACAGCAAGCAACCGATCCAAGAATTCGTACATGGTCATGCTTCGGAGAGTCACATAGGCGCCGATGGGCATGCCGGCGCGCAATTTGAAATTGGAAACCGATTTGTGCGCACGCGCAATGGCGGGTTTCTGACCGGTCACAATGGCCAAATCCCCCATGACCGCATCCAACAGCTTGGCATTCTGACTGGCGTCTCCAGCGCCAACATTGACGACAATCTTGGCGATATGAGGCACCTGCATGATGTTCTTATATCCGAATTTCTCGCGCAATGCAGGGACAATCCGCTCGCGATATTCACGGCGTAGGCGAGGTTCATAACCCGCGGGTACTGGCGGGCGGGCGCCGATTGCGGGAGCCGCTCCGCCTTTTCCTTTGGCAGGCTTGGCTACTTTGCCAGCTTTCACTTCTTTGCCGACCTTGGCCTTTGCCTCTGGCTTTGTCTTCTCAGCGGCCATCCGGTATCATCTCATTACTTATTTTGGCAATGCGAACACGCTGCTTCTTCTCTCCTCCCGTCAGCACGACGCGCCCCACGCGCGTGGGCTGATTCGTCTTGGGGTCAATCATCATCACATTGGAGACATGAATCGGTCCCTCCTTTTCGACAATGCCTCCTTGCGGATTCTTCGGGCTGCGCTTCATGTGACGCTTGATAAAATGAATCCCCTCGACGATGATGCGTTGTTTGTCTGGGAAAACCTTCAAGACGCGTCCCCGCCGTCCCCGGTCATTGCCCACAATGACCAGCACCATATCATTTTTTTTGATTTTCATAGGTCAGTAACTGTCTGTAAATTACCTCAGCGGCCCCGCAGACGCTCTGCACCGTCACACGACTTCCGGAGCCAGAGACACGATTTTCATATATTGCTTCTCTCGTAGCTCGCGCGCCACCGGCCCAAAGATTCGTGTTCCCCGCGGTTCTCCAAGATTGTCCAAGAGAACAGCCGCATTCTCATCAAAACGAATATAGGAGCCATCTTTGCGGCGAACTTCTTTCGTCGTCCGGACGATGACGGCCTTGGACTTCTCCCCTTTCTTGACCGTGGCGCGAGGGACAGCCGATTTCACCGAAACGACAATCACATCGCCGACGGTCGCGTAGCGCCGTCCGGTCCCCCCAAGAACGCGGAAACACTCGACTTTTTTTGCTCCCGTATTGTCCGCAACGACAAGTTGGGTTTGCTCCCTTATCATAGACTACTGTTGCCTCCCCAGAATCTCGACAAGACGCCACCTCTTGTGGCGTGACAGCGGCCGAGTCTCCGCAATGCGAACCCGATCCCCGATCTGGCAGGAATTCTCAGGATCATGAGCCATGAAAGTGCGCGTCCTGCGGACATATTTCCTGTACAGTGTATGAAGTACGCGGCGCTCGACGGCCACGACAATGGTCTTGTCCATCTTATTGGAGACCACGACACCTTCGCGAACTTTGCGTCTGCTGCGCAGAGCGTCTGCGGCAATTCCACTCATACGGCGGCCCCTTTTGGCTTGCGAAGCCCCAGTTCAATTTCACGCAGTACGGTCCTCAAGCGTGCGATATCCCGGCGGATCAGCGTGACTCGTGCGGTGTTCGGAAGCTGCCCCGAGCTGAGTTGGAATCGAAGGGCTTCCAGCTTGTCCTCCCAATCGTGGAGTTTCTGCTGAAGCTCCGCAAGCGAGAGTTCTTTGAGCTCTTCCATCTTCAGCGGGGTGTCTTTTTCTCCGGCCATCTTTCGCCTAATTCTCTTACCAGTGCCTCGTAGAGAGGCTTTTCCGTTAAGCCATGTTTGTCACTAAGCGAGACGCTCCTGCGTCCCGCAATACCGCACGCAGGAGCGTGCAGTCTAGTGCGGAAAAGAAACGCTAATGTCGCATCTCCCTTTGGACAAAGTGGGTTTTGATAGGCAGTTTGTGCGAGGCCAAACGCAGAGCTTCCCGTGCCAAGGATTCCGGGACACCTTCAATTTCGAACAGGATTCGCCCCGGGCGAATGACCGCCACCCAGAATTCCGGCGCTCCCTTCCCCTTCCCCTGGCGCGTCTCTGCCGGTTTCTTGGTGACCGGCTTATCGGGAAAAATCCGAATCCATACCTTGCCACCACGCCGAATATAGCGCGTCAAGGCAACACGCGCCGCCTCAATCTGGCGACTGCTCATCCAGCAGCATTCCAGCGCTTTCAGACCATATTCTCCGAACGCGACTTCTGCCCCGCGGCCCGCCATGCCTTTGCGGCGGCCTCGCTGCTGTTTACGATATTTGACTCTCTTGGGCGCAAGCACTTTACTATTTCACCTATACTTGTCGTTCCGATATTCAAAAGGAACGCTACGAGTTTCAGACTTCCTTCTTTCCCAGGATTTCCCCTTTGCAAATCCAAACTTTGACACCAATCGTGCCGTAGGTCGTCTTGGCGACGGCGAGAGCATAATCAATGTCGGCTCGCAGCGTATGCAAGGGGATTCGGCCATCCTTGTATCCTTCAGTCCGGGACATTTCCGCACCAGCCAGTCTTCCGGAACAGATGACCTTCACTCCTTCCGCTCCCATTCGGCGAGTCGTTTGAATCGCCTTCTTCATTGCGCGGCGAAAAGAGACTCGCCCCTCAAGCTGCCGAGCCACGGCATCCGCAACAAGCGCTGCCTCCAGCTCGGGTCGCTTGATTTCGAAGATATTGACTTGAACATCTTTCTGAGTCAATTGCCTCAACTCTGCCTTGAGCTTATCCACCTCGACACCCTTGCGACCAATCACAATGCCGGGACGGGCGGTATGAATCGTCAAGGTGATTTGCCGGGGAGTGCGCTCAATCTGTGTCTTGGCAACGCCCGCCCCTTTCAAACGACTGGATAGATAGCGACGCAGATAGAGATCTTCATGCAACTTGTCCGCAAAGTTTCTCTCATCGAACCAATTGCTATCCCAGGTCTTGTTGATCCCGAGTCGCAATCCAATCGGATTTGTCTTCTGTCCCACACGAACTCCCTATTTCGCCTTTGTCTTCAGGCGACGCTTCTTCGTTTCTTCTCCGCCTTTTGCCCCCTCTTTGGGTGCTTCGCCGGCCACCCAGACCGTGAGATGACTCGTGCGCTTGCGGATAACCGTCGCACGCCCCATGGCACGCTGGATGTAGCGTTTGAGTGTCGGCCCTTCATCCACAAAAATCGTGCGCACCACGGCCTCGTCAGGATCAATATCCCGCGAACCTGTTCCCTGCAACAAATTCGCGAGCGCCGAGCGAATGGCCTTCTCGACGGGTCGCGCGGCGGCTCTGGGGCTGAATTGAAGGATCTGCAACGCGTCGTTCACCACTCGACCTCTAACCAGATCCGCCACCAAGCGCACCTTGCGTGGAGCCATACGGACAAATCGAACTAAACACCGAGCCTCAGGCATGGCTAACTCGCTCCCTTCGGCCCTTTGGTGACCGTCTTCTCGGTCTTCCTGCCTCCGTGTCCTTTGAAAATGCGAGTCGGGGCAAACTCGCCCAATTTATGTCCCACCATATTCTCCGTAACAAATACCGGAAGGAATTTGCGGCCGTTGTGAACGGCCAGAGTGTGACCCACGAATTCGGGTGAGATCATGGATCGCCTTGACCAGGTCCGAAGAACTTTCTTCGTGCTCGTCCGATTCATCTCCTGAATGCGTTCCAGGAGTCGTGGATCAATGAAGGGTCCCTTCTTGAGTGAACGGGCCATTAGTCTACCCTTGCTTTGCGTCGCTGAACTATCAATCTCGTGGAAAGCTTGCGCGGGCGTCGCGTCTTGAGTCCTTTGGTAATCTTTCCCCACGGGGTGCACGGGTGGCGACCGCCCGACGACTTCCCCTCACCGCCTCCCATCGGATGGTCCACCGGATTCATCGCAACTCCTCGCGTATGAGGCCGCCAACCCATCCAACGGCTGCGTCCCGCCTTACCCGAAACCACCTTCTCATGCTCCAAATTGCCGACTTGACCGACCGTCGCCAGACAAGCCATCTGAACCTTCCGCACCTCTCCCGAAGGAAGTTTCAGCAAGGCATATTTCCCATCGCGGGCCATGAGCTGAGCCGCCGCTCCCGCCCCTCTCGCGATTTGACCTCCTCGTCCCACCTTCATCTCAATATTGTGAACGAAGGTTCCCATCGGAATTAGTTCGAGTGGAAGTGCGTTCCCCGCCCGTATCTCCACCTCCGCTCGGCTGCTGACAACCACATCGTTCACCCGAAGGCCATCCGGAGCAAGGATATATCGCTTTTCGCCGTCTCGATAGTAGAGCAGGGCGATATTCGCACTGCGATTCGGGTCATATTCGAGGCATGCGACCCTCGCCGGCATGTCAAACTTGTCTCTCTTGAAGTCAATGATTCGATAATGGCGCCGATGACCTCCGCCTCGGCTGCGAGCAGTAATGCGGCCGTGACTGTTGCGCCCTCCCGTCTTGCTTCGGGCCACCACGAGGCTCTTCTCCGCCGGTTCCTTCGACAAGTCCGACCGATCCAGAGCACTCCGGAACCGAAGCGAAGGGGTCGTGGGATTGAATTTCCTAACGGGCATCGCCCATACCTATTTCGATTGACCCATCGCCTGACTAAACATTCTCCGCCATCTCGATATGATCCCCCTGAGCCAGAGTCACGATAGCTTTTTTCCAATCGGCTCGCTTGCCGACAAAACGACCCAAACGCTTCGTCTTTCCCTGCAAGCACATCGTATGCACTTCCCGCACAGTAACCTGATACTTGGCTTCCACCGCTCGTTTGATTTCGATTTTGTTCGCCTCTCGATCCACGACGAATGCATATTGATTGTTCGCATCCTGCAAGTAAGCGATCTTTTCAGTCAGGAGAGGCCTCTTGAGCACATTTCTCTTATGAAGCATGGAGGAGCCCCTCGCAAAAGGATTCGACGGCACTTCGCTGAATCAGCAAAGTGGAGCAGTCCATCAAATCGCGGGTTGACGCGGTGACGGCCTTCTTGACTTGCACGCGAGGAAGGTTGCGGCACGATTTGTAGAGTATCGTATCAAAATCATTGGTCAGAAAAAGCGTTTTCTCCTCGGCAAGTCCCAGCGAATGAAACACAGCGAGGATGTCCCGTGTCTTGGGAATTTCGAGGGAAAAATCCTCGACCAGTCGAACCTTGTCCTCTTGCAGCTTGTAGGCTACGGCCGAGCGACGGGCGAGCTTCTTGACCTTCTTGGGAATCGCCGACGAATAGACTCGGGGAACCGGGCCGAAGATCTGTCCGCCGCCGGGCCATAGAGGGCTGCGAATCGTTCCGGCACGCGCCGCGCCGCGACCCTTCTGCCTCCACGGCTTGCGTCCACCCCCACGCACTTGGCTTCTCGACTTGGCGGCGGCGGTTCCTTGACGACGATGAAACATCTCCTCGCGCACGGCAAGCCATATCGCGTGATCATTCGGTTGCTGCGCAACCAGTTCATCAGGTATTTCGACTTCCTCGCTCAGCCGCGATCCGTCTCGTGCATAAACAGGTAGTTTCATCCTTCTACCCTTTTCTGACAATGAGAAAACCGCCGGGCGGTCCGGGAATCGAACCCTTCAGCATGACCAAGTTCGCATCGGGGTCCACGCGGACGACTTCCAAATCTCTCACGGTGACCTGCTCGGCTCCCATACGCCCCGGCATCCGAAGGTTTTTCCAGACGCGACCGGGATAGGTATGAGCACCGATGGCTCCACCATGGCGGAAAAACTCGTGTGTTCCGTGGCTCGCATTCGAACCACTAAAGCCGTGGCGTTTCATCACCCCCTGAAAACCGCGTCCTTTGGAGGTCGCCGTGACCTTCACACGATCCCCCACGCTGAAAATATCGCAATGAAGAATCTCGCCCACCTTCACATCGGCCGGTGCCATGTCGCGGATTTCCCGCGTCCACCGAGACGCCGTGACGCCCAATTTCTTGAAGTGTTCCGTCATGGGCTGGTTAATCAGCTTGGGCCGGCGAAAGCCAAAGCCGAGCTGAACCGCAAAATATCCATCACGCTCAGGCGTTCGTAAACCCGTCACTTGACATGGCCCAAGTTCGACCACCGTGACCGGAATATGCCGACCCTTCGCACTAAAAACGCGGGTCATCCCGATTTTTTTGCCAAGCAATCCTGTCATGTTTTAATCTCGATGTCCACTCCCCCCGGGAGTTCAATCTTCATCAGAGCGTCTATCGTTTTGCTCGTCGAATTATGAATATCAATCAGCCGCTTATGAATGCGTGTCTCGAATTGCTCTCGCGATTTCTTGTCCGCGTGAACACTGCGATTGACCGTCACCATCGTACGGCGGGTCGGCAACGGAATGGGACCCGACACGACCGCTCCCGTGGTCTTGGCGGTCTGAACAATCTTCGCCGTGGCCTTATCAATCAGATTATGATCGTAAGACTTGAGCCGAATTCGAATAGAGGATTGTGCTGCCATGACAATTTCAAGAAATATGAACGAAAGAAATCTTTCCTACCACGAGGGGCCTCGTGTCCCCTATACTCCATGGAGAATTTTGTCCGCGACCGCTTCGGGAACCTCTTGGAAATGGTCGAACTGCATCGTGAAGATGGCTCGCCCTTGCGTGAGGCTGCGCAGGGCCGTCGCATAGCCAAACATCTCGGCCAACGGCACCAGGGCGCTAATTACCTGAGCGTCGGGCCGGGGATGCATCTCCTGCACGCGACCCCGTCGCGAATTGATATCGCCCGCGACATTCCCCAAATAGACATCCGGCACAATCACCGTAACCTGCATGATTGGCTCCATCAGCGCCGGGTCGGCTTTGGCCGCCGCTTCCTTGAATGCCATGGATGCCGCCATTTTGAACGCCACATCGGAGGAATCCACTTCATGAAAAGAACCATCAACCAGAGTGGCCACGAGGTCTTCTAAGGGATAACCCGCCAGAATACCGCTCTTCATGGCTTCGCGGATCCCTTGTTCGACCGCCGGAACATATTCCCTCGGAACCGCCCCATTCCGCACCTTGTTCCTGAACTCAAATCCTTTGCCGGGGGCATTCGGTTCAATTTCCAACACCACATGAGCGAATAGTCCGCGACCCCCTGTCTGGCGAACGAACCGCGTTTCCTGAGTGACCTTCTGACGAATACATTCCTTGTAAGCTACCTGAGGTTTTCCCACCCGTGCTTCAAGACGAAACTCACGCAGCAAACGGTCAACGAGAATTTCCAGATGCAGCTCACCCATGCCCGAAAGAATCGTCTGCCCCGTCTCCTCGTCGTAACTGACCTGAAAGGTCGGGTCTTCCTCCGACAGCTTTGCCATCGCCTCTGCCAAGCGGGACTGATCCGCAATTGTCTTCGGCTCGACCGCAACCGAAATCACAGGGACAGGAAATTCCATGCCCTCCAAAATAATCGGATGAGCTTCCTCGCAGAGCGTATCGCCCGTTCGCGTCTCCTTCAACCCGATCGCTGCAACAATATCTCCGGTATAGGCCGCCTCAATATCCTGGCGCTTATTGGCCGACATGAGAAGCAGACGACCGATCCTCTCGCGCTTGCCGGTCACCGCATTGTATACCGTGCTGCCCGCCTTGAGCCTCCCCGAATAGATTCGCAGATAGCTCAGCTTGCCGACATAGGGATCAGTCACTATCTTGAATGTCAGGGCGGAGAAGGGAGCCTTATCGTCAACTTGGCGGATAATGGGCTCTTTCCTCTTCGGGTGCACGCCGATAGCTTCACCTTTATCCAAGGGAGAAGGCAAGTAGTTGACGATGGCATCCAAGAGGCGTTGCACTCCCCTGTTCTTGAAAGACGCGCCAGCAAGCACCGGCGTTATCTTGTTGCCAATGGTCGCCCGGCGCAGAGCCTTGTGAATGTCCTCAACAGGAATCGGCTTGCCCTCCACGAACTTTCCAAGCAAAACCTCATCATAGTCTGAAATCGCTTCAATCATTTTTTCACGCCAATGCAGCGCTTCAGTCACCATGTCCTGCGGCACATCGAACTCATCGAATTGCATGCCTTGCGTCTCTTCGCGCCAGACTACCGCCTTGAACGAAACAAGGTCAATGATACCGGTGAACATGTCACCGGAACCCATCGGTACCTGGATAGGGACCGGGTTCGCCGACAGGCGATTTCGAATCATATCAATGGCACGCCAGAAATCCGCTCCGACGCGATCCATCTTGTTGATGAATGCGATACGAGCCACGCCATAACGATCCGCTTGCCGCCAGACGGTTTCGCTTTGAGGTTCGACGCCACCCACGGCGCAAAAAATCGCAACGGCCCCGTCCAAAACCCGAAGACTGCGCTCCACCTCAATCGTGAAATCCACATGCCCGGGCGTATCAATGAGATTGACGCGATGTCCTTTCCAATAGAAAGTTGTGGCCGCGCTCGTGATGGTGATGCCGCGCTCTTTTTCCTGCTCCATCCAATCCATCGCGGTATCGCCTTCATCCACCTCCCCCATGCGATGAAGCCGACCCGTATAGAAAAGCATCCGCTCGGTCGTCGTCGTCTTCCCGGCATCAATATGAGCCATGATGCCGATGTTACGAGTCAAATCGAGGGAATCTTTTCGACCGGGCGCACTGCTCGGCGTCGGCGCTTTTTCAACTTTCTCTGTCTGCACGAAAACAGTTTCCAATCTTACGAATCCCGCCTTACCACCGGAAATGAGCAAAGGCTTTGTTGGCCTCGGCCATGCGATGGGTATCGTCCCGCTTCTTAATGGCCGATCCTTCTCCCTTCGCAGCGGCAAGGAGTTCACCGGCTAACTTATCCGCCAGGCTCTTCTCGCTGCGATTTCCCGCGAAACTGACGATCCAGCGAATGGCAAGCGCTTCCCGACGGCTCGAACGAACCTCAACGGGAACCTGATAGGTAGACCCTCCAACCCGGCGGGATTTCACTTCGACCGTCGGCTCGACATTCCTCACGGCCTTCTGGAAAACCTCCAGCGGATCGCTCTTGATCTTCTCACGAATCTGCTCCAGGGCATCATACAGAATCCCCTCGGCAACGCTCCGCTTTCCCCGGCGCAATAGTCCGTTGATAAACCGAGTGACAAGGACATTGCCATACTTGGGGTCTGGCAACAAATCTCTCTTGATTACACGCTTACGACGAGGCATTCTGGTGATTCGAATTAATTGACTATTGGGAGAGGAAAATCTTGAGGAACATACTAAGCTGCCGCACCCGATTTCTTTTTCTTCGTTCCGTACCGCGAACGGCTTTGACT
>DYHQ01000041.1:0-14006 GCA_020724065.1 Candidatus Puniceispirillum sp.
GATTCCTATTATGACTTGGGAGAGAGTGGATTCCCGCTTTCGCGGGAATGACAACAACAGTGGTGGGACTGACACCATCAGTGATGGGAATGACAGGTGTCCGTCTCATCAACGAGAAGATGCCGCTTGCTCCCCTTTTTTCCCTCGGTCCAAAAACAAATGATGCCTCCAACATACGAAAAACTGCTCCTTCCAGTCAAGTGTTATTTCAAGATAGGCTCTATATCCCCCCTGCTCGCGGGAGGGCAAGGGGGGATCGGTCTGAAAAATGCCGATTCAAAGAGAGATGATGTCACCCCCTTCCGTCCCTCTGCTGAAGCAGGGGGAGACTCAAGCCCTTCCCCCACTGCGTGGGGGAAGTTAGAAGGGGGTAATTCCTTTCTTCTCCCGCGAAAATCGCGGAATCTATTCCGACATAAATTTACGAAAGAATACGCTACGGGTCAAGCATAGATGAATGCAGAAAAGTCTGTCCCATGAAACGAATTTTGGCGGCCTCTTGACTCATGATAATATTTTATGTAATTTATGCTTGCGCGACCCCGGCGCGGTTGGCGTTTATGCCCATCCCAGGCCGGGGTCAGGTCTTATTGGGCGAATGGAGTGCGTAAATGTCGGAAAGGCTTTTCGCAGAGATCGAAAAGCGCATGAAACGGATTCAAGACTATGTCTTGAGCGAGTCCTATGTCCGGCGGTTCGCCCCTGAAGATATGCAAGAGGCAGTGACGGCCTATTTTCGTTCCGGCGGCAAGAGACTGCGCCCGGCTGTGCTGCTTTTTGCATGCGGAGCCGTCGGAGGTGATGAGTCGAAAGCCGTCAGTGCCGCCGCCGCCGTGGAAATTTTCCATACATGGACGCTGGTTCATGACGACATCATTGACCGCGATACCCTTCGGCGCGGCCAGCCGACAGTGCATGAATTCTTCAGCCAGAAATCGCTCCGAAACGGCCGATTCAAGAGCGGTGATGAGAGCGCGCATCACTACGGAGTCTCGGTGGCGATTTTGGCAGGAGATGTCCAGCACGGCTGGGGCATCAGCCTCATGACAGAATTGACGACGCGTTATGGAATTGACCCCGCCGTTACCCTGAAGCTCATTGACACCCTGGACACCTATGTCCTGACGACTCTCGTGGAAGGTGAACTGCTCGATGTTCAACAATCGAGAATGCCGATTGAGGCACTCACCGAATCGGATATCGAGGAGATGTTGTGGAAAAAGACGGGGGCGCTCTATGAATTCTGCGGCGCGGCTGGAGCGGCGATTGGTTTGAATACCTCCGATTTCTCTCACCCTTTGGTCAAAGCGATTTCAAATTTCACGAGTGCTTGCGGGGCGGCTTTTCAACTCCAAGACGACATTTTGGGAATTATCGGCGATGAGAAACTTCTCGGCAAGCCCGTCGGCTCGGACATCCGCGAAGGAAAACGAACCCTGATTGTGCAGCATGCCTACCGCAGGGCTTCCGCTGCCCAGCGCGAACTGCTGAACCGAGTCTTGGGCAATGAGCACGCGACTTCAGATGAAATTGCTGAAGTCGCCACCCTTCTTGTGAATTTGGGAGGTATCGAATACACGAAAGAGCGGGCGAAGGCGTGCATTCAGAAGGCCATCCCGTGTTTGGAAAGAGTGCCGGTGTCGTATTACCGCGACCTTTTGGCCGACTGGGCAAAGCTGATGACGGAGCGTGAATTCTGATGGTCGGCTGGATCGCGCTGTTCGGAGCAATTGTCTATCTTGATACGACAGCGGCTTTCCAATTCATGTTCTGCCAGCCGATTATTGCATGTCCCCTCTATGGGATGATCGTCGGCAGACCGGAAATCGGGCTCTTCTTCGGCATTACTTTCCAGCTTCTTTGGCTAAAGGCGTTACCTGTTGGAGCCACCCGATTTCCGGAGGGGAACCTCGGAGCGCTCATCGCTACCGCTTTGGCGGCCACGATTCCGCCGACTCCCGGCAGAGAAACCAGCATGCTCGTCTTAGCATGCGCTACTCTCGCCGGTTTGCTTGCAGCGGGCTTTGGTCGCCACCTCACGCCAACCGTGCGTCAGGTGATGAAGCGATTTGCGGATTCCTACCAATCCGCCGTGATGGAAACTCAAAATCATCTCTCGCGGGCCCTCTTTGTGGCGGCTCTGTCTTTCAACGCGATGGCAGGCGCGGCGTATGTTCTTGTGCTCTATTTCGTTTTTCTCTTTGCCATGCACGGACTTTTGGGAGTATCAGCGCAAGTCCCTCTTCCAACCCAGAGCGCTGAATTGACCGATGAGCTGTGGGCTGGTCTTGGCCCCGCTCTTGTGGGCGCAGGGGTAGGGATTGTAGCGGAGCGATTCATCCGGAAGCGTACCTTACGATGGACGATAGGCGGATTTTTGATAGCGTTGGTCGTGTTCCTGTGCCTCTGATAAGTTTCCATCTTGGATATAGACTTCGCCTTGCATGGCGTAGCCTCTTTATCCAGATTTTCTGGAACTATCGCACCATGCAAGGAGAGGGATTCCTTTTCGTTCTTTTCCCTTTTTTGCGGCGCCTTGAGTCAAATCCTGAGAGACAAACACGTTTGGTTCGCCTGTCCGCTGGGTTTATGAACACACATCCTTGCCTTGCGCCTCTGGCAATGGGGGCGATGCTGCGCCGGATGGCGGGTGAACAGGAACTCGACGAGCACGAATGGCAGACTTGGCGCGAAGGACTTTGCGGTCCCCTCGGAACGGTCGGCGACACCCTGATTTGGGATGGCTTGAAGCCACTTGTCTTTGTGCTGGCCACCATCGTTGTGCTTCTTCTCGGTTCTCCGCAGACCATTCTTCTCTTCGCGGTTCTCGTTCTGCTGTTATACAACCTGCCGGTTTGGGGGCTTCGTTTGTGGGGAGTGAAGGAAGGATGGAACCGAGGAAGAGAGGTCTTGCGGGTTTTGGAGAAACCATTCTTCAAGGGGGCGAAGTGTTGGGGTGACTGGATCGGGGCGGCGCTTCTGGGGCTGCTTCTGGTTGCGGGCTTCGCGAAATCCACACTTTTTGTTCCCTTGGCGATGGGGCAATTTGTCTTTGGTTGCCTGCTTCTTTGGGGCTGCATGACAGCTCGCTGGCCCTTGATCAGCTCGCTGGTTGTCGCCCTGGGCTTTGTCCCTTTCAGTGCCTGGCTGGCGCAACTCTTTCATTTGGGCGGATGGTAACGACCGTGGTGGCGCAAGAAGTCACGCTGAAAAACAAACTTGGACTCCATGCCCGCCCCGCGGCTCATCTGGTCCGCCTTGCGGCGCAATATAAGTCGAATGTCGTCCTGGTGAAGGACGATACGCGCATTGATGCAAAAAGTATCATGGGAGTGATGATGTTGGCCGCTGAGAAAGGGGCGACGCTCACGATTGAATGTCAGGGCGAAGACGAGGAGGAGCTTCTGGCGAAGCTCGTCCAGCTTGTCGAAGACAAGTTCTACGAGGAGTAAATCCACTGAAATGACACGGAAGAACGGCGAAACAAAAGTATCCGCCTCACATCATGCCGAGAGAGAAATCATCGTGCGCGGCATCTCGGCCTCTCCGGGCATTGCGATTGGACAGGTTCACTTCCTGCGCGGCGATGTCGCCGCCGTACCCCCGCGCAAAATCGCGCCCGCTGAAGTGGAACTGGAAATTGAACGACTCGAGAGAGCGATTGAAGAAACCCGCGCGGCGATGCTTCAATCGCGTCAGCGCGCCATGGCCATGGCGGGAACTGCCGTCGGACGCATTTTTGACGCGCATCTGCTGATTCTCGAGGATCAGGAACTCCAAAAGGAGGTGCGCGGGCGGATTGCACGCGAGCAATTTTCGACGGAATTCATTGTCTACGATACGATGGGGCGTACGATCGAGCTTCTGGAGAAACAAATGGGCGAACTCTTCCGTGAACGCGCGATGGATGTGAGGGATGTCCGCGCTCAACTCTTGCGCTTTCTGCAAGGAGGGCCGGATGCGGCTCCGGAGCATCCCGATGAGCCTTCGATTCTGGTTGCAGCCAATCTCTCCCCAACGGATACCCTGCATATTGACCGGACTCACATCATGGGCATCGCCACCGATTTGGGTGGCCCAACTTCGCATACGGCGATTCTGGCCCGCTCCTTTGAAATTCCAGCCGTTGTTGGGCTGGGGGATATTAGTGCGCGCGTCAAATCGAGCCAGACTCTCATCTTAAATGGTAATTCGGGCAAAGTCGTTATCGCTCCGACGGCTGCATCACTCAAAGAGTATCGCGATAAGCATAAGCGCTATCAACAGCTCTTGGCAAATCTCGCAGGGCTGCGCGACTTACCGGCAGAGACCAGTGATGGACATGCCATCGAGTTACACGGGAACATCGAGCTGCCACACGAAGTTGAAAGTGTTCGCACTCACGGAGGGACGGGAGTAGGACTCTTCCGCAGCGAGTACCTTTTCTTGACTCGTGAAGCCCCGCCCGGTGAAGAGGTGCAGTTCGAAGCCTATTTCAAAGCCGCCGAAGGCATGTGGCCCGGTCCTATTACGATTCGCACTTTCGATCTTGGCGGGGATAAACTGCATCCGGGTCGAAGCGCCTTGGCGGAGCGCAATCCTTTCCTGGGTTGGCGAGGCATTCGTGTTTCACTGTCCCATCCCGATCTTTTTCGCACGCAATTGCGAGCCATCCTTCGTGCGTCCGTGAAGAAAAATGTTCGAATCATGTTCCCGCTCATTGCCAGTTTGTGGGAAGTTCGCGAAGCCAAAAAAGCTTTGGATGAAGCCAAGATAGCATTGCGCCAAGAAGGCATTGCGTTTGACGAGAAGATGCCTGTCGGAATCATGATTGAAGTACCATCGGCGGTAATTCTGGCCGACCAATTGGCTCGGGAAGCGGACTTTTTCTCCGTCGGCACCAATGACTTGATCATGTACACACTGGCAGCCGACCGTGGCAATGAGATGGTGGCGAAGTACTACGACGCCTATCATCCAGCGGTTTTGTGGGCGATTCTCGATACGGTCCTATGCGGCCATAAAGCAGGAATTTCCGTCGGGCTGTGCGGAGAGCTTGCCGCTGATCCTTTGGCCACCGCGCTTCTTATTGGCTTGGGTGTGGATGAACTGTCCGTTTCCGCGGGGATTATTCCTGAGATTAAGAAGATCATTCGCTCGATACGCTTTGCTGATTGTCAGGAGATTGCGGCAAGAGCGCGCGAACTTCCGACAGCAGAAGAGGTGCGAACACTGCTGGAAGCAGAAATGAAACGGCGCTTTGCCGACTTACCCATCTGGTTCACCACCGAACGGTAGGATTCTCGAATGAAGTCTCACTTGACTGCGTCGAAGATGCGAACGCTCGATCCGGGCGACATGCTGGACAAAACTCTGGAGCTCGGACGGCAAATCGAAACAGGGATAGGTCTGGGAAGGGATTGGGCTGCGAAAACAGAGCTCACATTACCTCCGCAGCTCGATTGGTTCGGCCTCGGCGGATCGGCCATTGTCGGCGACCTAATCGAAGGTCTCGGCCTCGCTTCTATTCCGCTGCATGTCTGGAGGCAGCCGAAAATCACCCTCGAATATCCCATGAATCCTCGCGTTGTGTACAGCTATTCCGGCAATACGCTTGAAGCACTCCACGCCTTCGACGAAGGTCTCGCCGCCAAAAAAATGTGGCTTACGGCAAGCTCTGGCGGGCAACTGGCCGCGAAGGCTCAAGATTCGGGCATCCCTCATCTAAAGCTGCCCGAAGGCTACCCGCCTCGCGCCGCCGTCGGATTCGGCCTCGGAGCGTTCATGGCGCTTTTTGCGGAGCTTGCTCTTGAAGGCCTTCCGTGGTCAAATGAGGATACTGAAGTTCTAACTGAGGATTCCGAAAAGTATCAATCGCCAAATCCCGCCCAGAATCCCGCGCTCCGTTTGGCAGAGAATCTCGCAGACAGAACGCCGATTTGCTATGCCGCAGATCCCATATTGGGCCCCTCTCTTGTGAGGAGGGCGTGTGCGCAATTCGCAGAAAATTCCAAGAGATGGTCGCACGCCGCCGTCCTGCCTGAGATGGCCCACAACGAGGTGGAAGCCTTTCCTGTGTTGACGAAACTCACACCTCCGCCTTATGTCCTTTTCGTCGGCACTTGGCTCTTTGGGGATTTCCCAGACCCAAGTCGTCCCGTTAAGATTTTGCTTGATGAATTGAAAATCAAGTGGAAGCATATTGAATTCACTTCAGAGGCTCCTTTCCGACTGACTCGCGTACTGGCAGGATTGAGGACCATGCTTTTTCTGGACGCCGTCTCGGTTTTTCTGGGACTCATTTCGGACGAGAACCCTATGGAGATTCCAACGATAACAAAGATGAAGAGCTTGCAGAAAAAGGCTTGAATTTGACAAGGAATTTGACTATACTGAATATCTACGGCAAATAAATTCAATATTCAGCACATGCCACTCAGAGTCATCATTCCCGTCGCGGGTGTGGGGTCGAGGCTTCGCCCACACACCTTCACCATCCCTAAGGTGCTTCTCAATGTCGCCGGAAAACCGATTCTCGGGCATATCCTGGACTACCTCCAAGCCGCGGGTCTTCGCAAGGTGACTCTGGTCGTCGGTCCCATGGGAGACCTTGTCGAGAAATATGTTCAAGACCGTTATGACCTCGACGCCACTTTTGCCACTCAAGCGGAGCCTCTGGGATTGGGTCATGCGGTTTCGTTGGCCTTGAAGGATGAGAATGAAGAGCTTCTCATCATTTTGGGAGATACGATTTTCGACTTCGACCTTGCCTCGCTCCTCCAAACAAGCTCAATTTCCGTCATCGGTGTCAAAGAGGTTGCAGACCCGCGTCGCTTCGGAGTGGTAGAAGTCGAAGGCGACCGGGTGGTACGATTGGTCGAGAAACCAGAGAAACCCAAATCGAATCTGGTGATCGCCGGCATCTACCTCGTCCGCCATGGCATGGCTCTTTACAACGCCACCCAGACGCTCTTCAAGCGGAATCTGACGACCCGCGGGGAATATCAACTAACCGATGCGCTTCAGCTCATGCTTGAGGAAGGGGAGCCCATTTGCACTTTCCCCATTGACGGATGGTATGATTGTGGAAAGGTCGAGACTCTTTTGGAGACGCATCGCTATCTTTTGGGGAAAGACCCTGAGTGCCGCAATCCCATCCCGCGCGAACGGGCCGTTCTCGTTCCACCGGTATATGTTCATCCCAGTGCAACGGTTGAAAACGCCGTGATTGGCCCTTATGTCACCCTTGCGGAGAATGCTATCGTTCGGGATGCGATGGTGCGCGACAGCATTTTGGGTCAAGGTGCTGAAGTTCGGGCGGCGCTGGTCGAAGAATCGCTTGTCGGAAACAACGCAGAAATCGTTGGCCAATTTCAGCGATTCAATGTCGGAGATTCAAGCGAGATTCTCTCGGGCTCCGCGCGAAATACCGACTAATCATCAACGAACCCCCTGTTATCCCCCCGTTCCTGTCCAAACCGAGGGGCGCATTCCTCTGAAGTAGGGGGACGCAATCGGCTCTTCCCCTACTTTAGTAGGGGAAGTCGGAAGGGGTGATTTCCGATAGTTTCTGGATACACTCGAAAATGGGAGATGACCATGAAACAAGTGCTCTTGTTATGCGCACTTCTATCTTGCGCCTCCTTAAGCCTTGGCGCGGGACCGTACGCGGTATTGCCTTTCGTGCCTGTTGGAATGGATTCAATCACCGCGCGAGTCGCCTCGGGATTGTTGCTTTCTGAGCTGCGTGCTCAGGGAATCGCGGTGGTTGATAAGTGGGATGTCGCTCCGACTGAGTCCCCTCAGGATGCGGCGCGCCTTGCGGGCAGTGATGTCGAGATGGCGGTCTATGGGTCACTGTCCCAGCTTGGGAACAAGATTCTTGCGGAAGTCAATGTCGTCAAAGTTGCAACAAGCGAGATCGTCTATAACGACCGCTTGACCTCCCAAAGTACCGAGGATTTGGAGGCCGTGATGCGCCGATTGGCAAAGGGCGTGGCGACAGGCAAGAAAATGAGTGAGACGGTGACCGTGGAATCCGTTACGGCAGCCGAGGCACAGACTCCGCGTCGTCGGGCTTCGTTTTCCTCGGTGGGTCTGAAAGTCGGGTACCTATGGCCAATGGAGGATTCTTGGGGTGGGATGACCAAGATGACCGTGGTGGATTTTGTCTATCGTTATGAGACGGCCAAATGGGAGCTCGAAATCGTTCCATTGTCGGGTTTCCGGATAGGTACCACAGAAGAGAACGGGGCTTTCGATTGGGTGCTCTTCGATTTCAGCTATCATTATTTTCTGACCGTCACGGACATATCCCCCTATCTTGGTGGTGGATTGGGGTTTCATAGCATTGCAGCCTGGGAGGAGTGGCCTTTGCCTGGAGAGGAATGGGATGGCGAGCGGCGGGAAGACAGCGGCACCGGATTTGGACTGAATGTCGGAGGCGGTGTAGTATTCTTTCGAACTTATGACTTCCATCTCACGGCGGATGTGCGCTATCAATATATCACCCGCACACTGAGGAAGCTCGAACATGAACAGACACAAGGATTCATGTTCACGATTGGCTTTGCTTATGCTCGCGGACGCCACGGATATGTTCATTGGTAGAATCAATAGAAACAGGAAAACGACAATGCGCGAATTTCTTTTCACGAGTGAATCTGTTACGGAAGGTCACCCTGACAAAATCGCCGACCAGATTTCTGATGCGGTGTTGGACGCGGTGTTGCGAGATGACCCCTTTGGACGCGTCGCCTGCGAGACTTTCGTCGCCACAGGATTAGTGTTAGTCGGAGGCGAGATTACAACCACAACCTATGTGGAGGTGCCGGACCTGGTGCGCCGTCTTCTGGAAAAAATCGGCTACATAAATGCTGAATTCGGATTCGACTATCAGACCTGTGCGGTGCTGACAACCATCAATCAACAGAGCCAAGACATCAAAATCGGTGTGGATCGCGCGGGAGCCGGAGATCAGGGCATGATGTTTGGTTTTGCTTGCCGCGAAACGCCCGAGCTGATGCCGATGCCAATTTCCCTCGCTCACCGCCTTGCTCGGCGCCTTGCCGAAATGCGGCACACGAACAAGCTCAGTTATCTGCGGCCAGACGGCAAAACGCAGGTGTCGGTTCGTTACATGGACGGGAAACCGAGTTCGGTTGAGACCATCGTGATTGCCGCACAACATGACCCGAGTGTCGAAATGGGCCAGCTTCAGCAGGACATTAAGCGTGAGGTCATCGAAGCGGTTGTCCCGCCGGAAATGGTGTCGAAAGACTGCAAGTATCTTATTAATGCCACGGGTCGCTTTGTGCAGGGCGGACCGCAAGCGGATGCCGGCCTGACAGGCCGCAAGACGATTGTGGACACCTACGGAGGTTATGTTCCACACGGCGGCGGATGTTTCTCGGGCAAGGATCCGACAAAAGTGGATCGCTCTGCTTCCTATGCCGCCCGCTGGATCGCCAAAAACATCGTCGCAGCGGGTCTTGCCGATTCATGTCTCGTCCAACTTGCCTATGCCATCGGCGTGGCCGAACCCGTGTCGCTGTTGATTAACACTAATAATACCGGCAAGCTGAACGAGAAGGAAGCCCACGACCTCGTGCGGAAGCATTTTGACCTGACTCCGGCCGGCATCATTGATGCACTGAACTTGCGTCGGCCAATCTACCTTGATACGGCAAGCTACGGGCACTTTGGACGAGATGGCGAGAATTTCACATGGGAACAATTGGATAAGGTGAGCGAACTCTCATGACCCTGACGATAACTTCAACCATGCCGGGCAAATCGGCACCCGAAAACCTGCCGCCGCACGATGTGCGAGACCTTTCGATGGCCGACAGCGGACGAAAGCGCGTCTATTGGGCCGACATAGATATGCCGGTCCTGCGCAAAATCCGGGAGCGCTTCGAAAAAGAAAAGCCGCTGGCGGGTCGCCGGATGTCCGCGTGCTTGCATGTAACAGCGGAAACAGCGAATCTGATGCGCACGCTCAAAGCAGGCGGCGCTGATCTCATTCTTTGTGCGTCGAATCCTCTCTCGACACAGGATGATGTGGCCGCGTCTCTCGTACGGGACTTTGGCATCTGCGTCTATGCCATCAAAGGCGAGGACAACGAAACCTATTACAAACACATTGAGACCGCTATCCGCCATCGCCCGTCGGTCACGATGGATGACGGCGCGGATTTGGTGCATGGACTTCATTCGGAATTTGTCGAGTTCGCCGGGGATATCGTTGTTTCGATGGAAGAAACCACGACGGGCGTGATTCGCTTGCGTGCGCTGGAACTGCAAGGAAAGCTGAAGTTTCCCGTGGTCGCCATCAACGACGCGCAAACGAAGAACCTCTTCGACAACCGCTACGGCACCGGCCAATCCACAGTGGACGGAATTATCCGCGCGACGGATATTCTGGTCGCCGGACGCAATTTTGTTATCGCCGGTTACGGATGGTGCGGCAAAGGCTTTGCCATGCGCGCGCGAGGCATGGGTGCAAATGTCATTGTTACTGAGGTGAATCCGATTCGCGCGATTGAAGCCCGCATGGACGGTTTTCAGGTAATGCCGATGGCGGACGCCGCTCCGATAGGCGATGTCTTCTGTACGCTCACCGGCGACATGCATGTCATCCGGCCCGAGCATTTCGCTCGAATGAAAGATGGCGCGATTGTCTGCAATTCAGGCCACTTCGATATTGAAATTGACCTGAAGGGCCTTGGCAAGATGGCCCATCGGGTTGAACGGGGTGTGCGGCCGCTGGTAGATGCGTACTACCTCGATGAAAACCGCCGCGTCTTCATCTTGGCAGAAGGACGGTTGGTCAATCTGAGCGCCGCGCATGGCCATCCCGCATCCGTCATGGATATGTCGTTCGCCACGCAGGCTCTGACCGCCGAATACGCCATCAAGAACGCGGGCAAACTCGAAGTTCATGTTCATCGCGTCCCCGCTCATATCGAAGATTTCATTTCCCGCTTGAAGCTCGAAACGATGGGAATCGCGATTGACACCCTGACTCCCGAGCAAGAAAAATATCTTGCCTCCTGGGAAATGGGCACCTGAGCATGATCAGTGGGGGCGGGACTCATTGATTTTATGCACCGTCAGGTTCCTCAGCCTGACGGTTCTTGCATTTCCGCATACTCATGCATCGAACACGAAGGACAAGCCTTCCTTATCTGTGGAACATCGGCCTCGCGGCTCTCTCATGTGCCGTTTCGCATCTTCTGCGCAGGCCCATCGTCTGGGGACTTCCAACGAGTGTCATGATTGAGCCGACAAATCGGTGCAATTTGCGCTGCCCACTTTGTCCCACAGGAGCGGGAACGCTGACGCGCCCGGTAGGTGACATGAGTCTGACGGATTTTCAGAAGATTCTGGATGCAATCGGCCCGCAGCTTCGCAGAATTTATCTTTGGAATCAGGGCGAACCGCTTCTGAACAGCGCCTTACCTGAGATGGTGTACTTTGCTCACCAGCGCGGCATATGCACGGTGACCAGCACCAATGGCCAACTTCTGGCGCGGGAAGATAATGCCAGGCAACTCGTTCAATCCCAATTGGATGCGCTGATTGTCTCTGTAGACGGTTTGACACCAGAAACCTATGAGGTCTATCGTGTGGGGGGTAAGCTGCAAGCCGTTGTCTCAGGAATGCAGATTCTGCGTCATCAAAGGGAAATCCTCGGGGCTAAACGGCCTAAAATTATCCTGCAATGGCTGCCCATGAAACACAATGAGGCGGAACTCGCTCAATTAGAGGCGAAAGCCCTCGAATGGGGAGCCGATTCAGTTGAAGTGAAAACGGCCCAAATCTATGAGCCGGAGCAAGCTGAGCGATTTCTCCCCAGAGAGTTGCGGCTTTCGCGCTACAGGCATCAAAGGGGCCGCTGGGAGCTGCGGCGAAAGCGCGATAGTTGCCGTCGCCTTTGGTTTTCCTGTCAAATTGATTGGGATGGCACGGTGGTTCCCTGCTGCTTCGACAAAGATGAGACTCTGGTGATGGGAAATATCTACCAGCGCCCCTTTTCCGAAATCTGGCGTGGCAAGGAATACCAAACCTTTCGGCGACTCCTGCTGAACCGCGGCCGCGTGCTCGACCTATGCTGCAATTGTACGGAAGGGCTTGAAACTCTCTATGTATCTCGCCATAGGCTACCGGCTCTGCCCGCGAGGAAAAGAGGCACGAGTCTTGCAACCTTATGACTTGAATGCTCCACCATCGGAGCAGGATGTTGCTGGCTGAATCAGCATTCTGGACCCAGTCGAATGAGTACAATTTTGCCCAAGAATCGAATCGGTTCTAAGGGATCGAAGTCTCTGTCGCGGCTTTCCGCCCTCTTGGAGACCTCTCAAGAGCTGGCGGGCAAACTCGAACTGAAGGAGCTGTTGGAGGCTCTGGCTCGCCGCGCACAAGACCTCGTTCATTCAGACGGCGTCACGCTTTACCTGATTGAAGGAGACTTCCTCAAGCCTCTGGTATCCCTGGAAGACTACTCGGAGGAAATTCTGAGCACTCCGCTGCAACTCGGCCAAGGAATCAGCGGTGGGGTTGCCGTCAGTGGTGAAGCCGAAATCGCCAATCGTGTGGACTTGACTGGCCGCGGCTTTCTGATCCCCGGCACACCGCTTGAGGCCGAGTCTCTTCTTTGTGCTCCCCTGAAGTATGAAAATGAAGTCATCGGAGTGATGACTCTGAACCGGCTCGGCGAGTGGGAGTTCACACCGGCGGATCTCGAATTCATCAAGGGACTGGCGAACTTGGGCACCGCCGCGATTTGGAATGCCCGGCTTTATGAGCGTCTTGCAAAATCCGAACGCAACTATCGAACCCTTTTCAATAGCATCGGTGAAGCGGTCATCGTCCATGACCCTGAGACCTTCAGAATTCTCGACATCAGTGAAGCGGCCGTGCGCCGCTACGGCTTCACGCGCGAAGAATTCCTCAACATGACCATTCTGCATTTGCACCCCCCTGAAGATCGCGAATCCATTCGAAGTCGCGTTATGCAAGGAGTTCGACAAAGCCCCGCCCATTATGACAACATCCGCCATCGGACCAAGGATGGAGCGCTTGTTGAAGTATCCATCTCGGCGGTGAACATTGAATTTCAAGGTCGTCCGGCTCGCTTGGCTCTTGCCGTTGATGTGACGGAGCAGCAACGCGTTCGGCGCGAGTTGGAACAAGCCCGAAAACTCGAATCCATCGGCCTTCTGGCCAGCGGCATCGCCCACAACTTGAACGGACCTTTAAGCGGGATTCAAGGTTTCACGGAACTGCTGCGCGCGACCCACCCGGAAGTGACCGAGCTGGATATCATTCTCAAACAGGTGCACAAAATCAAAGACATTATCCGCACCTTGATGCTCAAAGCTCATCACCAAGAGGAAGTAACACCCCGACGCATTCAGATCAACGAGCTCTTGAAGACCGAGTTGGCTTTCTTAGAGGCCAACCTTTTCTTCAAGCATGAGGTCGAGAAGCACTTCGATTTCGATCCCCAATTGCCTGAGGTGTGGGGTGTGTACGGCGATTTTTCGCAGGCGTTTCTGAATATCATCAACAACGCCATTGATGCGATCTATTCCACGCCAAAGAAGGCTCTCCAAGTTCGAACAAGCCACGAAAATGGCTGGGTGACCGTGGAAATCAAGGACAGCGGCATTGGAATGTCAGAGGACATCCTGTCGCGGATCTTCGAGCCTTTCTTCACCACAAAGCTGCCGCCGGATAGCGAGCATGTGAAAGGGCCCACCGGAACAGGACTGGGGCTGCCAGCAAGCAGGGAATTACTGGCCCGGTATGACGGCAGGATTGAAGTATGGTCGCAACCGCATCAGGGAGCCGTGTTCACGATCATGCTTCCATCAGCCGAACAACGGCGGATTGAGCAGAAAGATGGAGAGCGGTACTCGGTGGCATAGGTTTACGGGAGGGCATAGAAGGAGGACATGTGACTCGAACCGAGGCGGCAAAGTGGGAACTTGTGAGGCAGGCAAGGCGTTAAATATTTTTGC
>DYHQ01000041.1:14016-16379 GCA_020724065.1 Candidatus Puniceispirillum sp.
TGAATTATCCCCGAGTGGCGGAGAAAGATTGGGGCGTTTGTGACAAAACTTTTGAAAAAGGCAAATATCCGGGCAAATCAATCGCTCGAGAAGTATCTTCAGGAAATTGGCGAAGTCGAGCTTCTGGACCCGGAAGAGGAAGTCAAACTCGCCAAGAAGATCCGCCGCGCTGATCAAAAAGCGCTCGAGAAACTGTGCAAAGCAAATTTGAGATTTGTTGTCTCTGTAGCCAAACAATACCAAAATCAAGGTCTTTCGCTCGGCGACCTAATCAATGAAGGCAACTTAGGCCTCATCAAGGCGGCACGGCGCTTTGATGAGACGCGAGGCTACAAGTTCATCAGTTACGCCGTCTGGTGGATCCGACAGAGCATTCTTCAGGCATTGGCCGAGCAATCCCGCATAGTGCGGTTGCCGCTGAATCGGGTGGGTGCGCTCAACAAAATCGGCAAGATGTATTCAAATCTCGAGCAGGAGTTTGAAAGGGAGCCGACACCCGAAGAGATTGCAGAAGTCCTCGAGATCACGCCCTTTGAAGTAACCGATACGATGCGGATGTCGGGTCGCCACTTGTCCATGGACGCTCCGTTCAGTCAGGGCGAGGACAACCGGCTTCTCGACATCATTCAGAATGAATCGCAGCCCCCGCCGGATCATGGGCTGATGAAGGAATCGCTTCGCCAGGAGGTTGACCGGGCTCTGGCCACATTATCCGACCGCGAAGCGGAAGTCGTGCGTCTCTACTTTGGCTTGAATCTCGAGCATCCCTTGACGCTCGAAGAGATCGGGGAGCGGTTCCGCCTAACTCGCGAGCGCGTTCGCCAAATCAAGGAGAAGGCCCTGCGCCGTCTTCGTCACACTTCCCGTTCCAAGGCTTTGCGCAGCTATCTTGGTTGATTCGTGGGAACGGCCGCACGCCCGCCCAAAGAGTCTCCCCGCTGATCAAGCCGTTTGTTATGGCAAAAACTAAATCATTGGCCATGAACTATATTTACCCTAATCCGCCCGAAACATAGCCGGGGAGAGGGTTTCCCATAAGACCCCGTCGGTGAACAGCGGAGGCCACGATTTTGCTAAATTTAGGCTTGACATTTTCCAAAAAGTTCCTTATACTTGGCTTTAACATTTTCCCGTCAGAAGGCGCTTGACGCCACATAAGGAAATCGGGATTGCCGTAGCTCTTTCGTGATATAGAATGTTCTTTTATCTGTCTTCACGCTAATCAGCATTGAATGCTGTATTTTGATATGGAATGGTGAACAAGAAGTTCAAGATTATCTTTTTTTCCGAAGATCTCAGCAAAAAAGTCGAGCTGACCCTATCGCGGACCAAGATGTTCGTTTTGGGGGCGGCTTTTCTTGTTTCATGTCTATTTGTGAACTTGGGCATTAGCCTTTCTGTTTCCAAGTTCCTTGTGGCGCAAAGAGTCTCGGCCTATGTCAGTGAACGCGATGCTCTCCATGGACAACTTGGTGACATTCGTGGCCGTCTTTCCCATGCAGAAGAGAATTTGGCAAGTCTGGCGCAGACGGACGATTTTCTCCGTCTGTTTGCCAATCTGCCTGCGATCAGCCGCGATGTGCGTGAAGTGGGTGTCGGCGGAGGGCCGGACGATTTTGGGAGCATCCCGAGCTCCCCGGAGATGCAGTCCGTGCTCTGGACGATGGACAGAGTGGAGCGTGAAATCCAGCTCCAAACGGCCAGTTTTCAGGAGATAAGCGCACGACTCTCGGCCAACCAAGAAATTATGGATCGCACCCCGAGTTTGAGACCGGTCGAGGGCGGATACATCAGTTCAAGTTTTGGCTATCGCCGTGATCCGTTCACTCGCCGGACGGAGATGCATCCCGGAGTGGACATCCCACAAAAAGTGGGGACACCAGTCGTCGCGACAGCGAACGGACAAGTGGTTTACGCGGATCGCTACTATAGCTACGGAAAGCTGATTATCATAGATCATGGGAACGACTACCAGACGGTCTATGGTCATTTGAATGCGATATCCGTAGCGGTTGGAGATGTTGTCCAAAAAGGGCAGCAGATTGGGACTGTCGGCGCCACAGGTCGAGTAACAGCGCCCCATCTGCATTATGAAATTCGAGTTGCCGGCAGTCCGATTGATCCGACAGACTATTTCTTTGAGGAACTATCGGCTCTCCCCGTGAAATAGGTAAACCTACCTTCCGCTCTCTTGCAGAATCCGCCACAGCGGCGGATTTTTTTGCGAATTCCCGAAGTATGCTGGCTCTCACTGCGTAGCGCCGAGCTTGCTGGGCTGTGAAATCGCTTATGATAATGCTCCACCATGGCCCAGCAAGCTCGGCGCTACGACGACTCAGACTGCCCGCCTCGAGTCCATGCCA
>DYHQ01000042.1 GCA_020724065.1 Candidatus Puniceispirillum sp.
CACTGAACTACTTTCACGGGAATGACAAGGGTGCCATTTGGACGCCGATCCCCGCCTACGCGGGGACCGACATCGTCGCTGCGTTGCATTCGCACGCTGCCCCTTGGGAGAGGAAATTTATTTCGAGATAGGTTCATAAGGGGGGTGAATCGTACAATCTTCGAATAAGGCTACTTCTTCGATGTTTCGGGTGATTCCGCCGGGCTCGATTTCTTTTCCTCACCCATTCTTTTCAGGAACGATTTCACATCCATGCCCGTCAGTGTTTCGACAATCGTGGGAAGCTGCGCCAGGACTTCAGCGACTTGTGCCGTGATTTTTGAAGTGCCGAGACTTCCGTCGCCACTGCTCATCATGACAATTTTGTCCACCTTCGACAGAGGTTCAGAGACAGCACGAGCCAGTTCAGGGAGCTTGTCCATCACCATTTGGTAGATGGCGGCGTCGTTGTAGGCCTTCCATGACTGAGCCTTCTCTTTCATCGCCGCGGCTTCCGCTTCTCCCCGCGCGCGCACGAGTTCCGCTTCGGTCAAGCCTTCGGAGCGCTTTGCCTCGTTCTTGCCTTTGGCCAGCAGCGCCAACCGATAGCTTTCCGCCTCCGTTTCCATTTTGGCTTGGTAACTCTTCGCGTCGGCAGGGAGTTTCACTTGCGCTTCAAGTTCCTTCGCCTTGCGAGCGATTTCCTTCTCTTCGAGCTGAATGCTCCCTTCCTTTTCGGTGAGCTTCACCTCGTATTCTTCGCGGCGGAGTTGCTGAGTGAGTTTCTGGCGCTCGAGGTCGTAGGCGATGTCGGTCATCGCGCGCTTCTGGTTGATAAGCGCCTGATATTCCGCCCTTGTCAGTTCGTAGTCGCGGTTGGCTTCGGCCAATTCCGTTTCAGCGTGGAACTTGACAATGTCGCCCTCCTTGCGAGCGATGGCGGCTTTGATGGTCGCTTCCTTGTCGGCTTCAGCCTGTGCGACTTCGGCGTCCGCTTTCACTTTGGCAATGCGGGGCTTTCCCAATGCCGCAAGATACCCCTGGGTGTCGCTGATGTCCTTCAGAGCAAAGGAGAGCACTTGCAGCCCCATCCGCGCGAAATCGTCCGACGAAGTGTGCATGACGCGGTCTGCAACCTCTTCGCGTCGCTGATAGATTTCTTCGACGGTCATACTGCCCAGCACCGCGCGCACGCTTCCTTCCAGAATCTGTGCCGAGACTTCCTTGATTCCCGTCGCGCCCCGTCCGAGAAACTGCTCAGCCGCCGTGCGGATAAAATGCTCCTTGCTGCCCACTTTCACCTGCGCAATCGCTTCGGCGATGATGTGAACTCCCGCCGCGGTCAACACCTCGGGAGTCTTGATGGGAATCGTGAAGACCTCCAAGGGAAGCGTTTGTGCTGTTTCCAGAAGAGGCAGAACGAAAGTACCTCCGCCGATGTGCATGCGGTAACCGACTTTCCTCTTGGTTCCATCCGGTTCCACAACCGTTCGTTTTCGACCGCCGGAAATAATGAGCACCTCATTCGGGCCGACCTTGCGGTATTGCAGAGCAATCGCGACGATGAATAGGGCGACAACCGCGACAATAACCGCTATGATAATCAGTGTCGAGACCATTCGATTCTCCTTCTCGCACCTTAATAATTCAATTCGGAAAAAATCAATGAGCTTTCCGTTTAGCGAATGCGCGAATGAAATGGACGCGGAGGCCGCGCTTTCGGCTCGGAGAAAATGGAACGAGGCAGCAAGCTGCGAATTTCTGCGGAAGCCGGTTTCGGAGCCTCCTCCTTCACATCTACACCAACCGGAACAGACTTCTTCTTCTGAGCGCCGCAGCTTTCAAAAGACCTTTCCGCCAATTCGACGATTTTCGGGTCCAAACCCTCTCGCGCAATTTCCTCCGTAAAACGCCGCCGCCCCTCCACCAAATCCCGCACATACTCCTGGATCTGTTCCTCAGTGTACAACTTCTTGGCGTCGTAGGAACTCAAATCTTGTCCTTCGCAGGACACAATCTCCCTTGTGCCGAGTCGCCCCGGCTGGTAGGTATTGGTTCCGCGAAGGTCTCCGCGTTGAATGCCTGCCATTAGGTCAATCGGCACACGCGTGGCCTTCCGCACAAGCTTTTTCTGTAGCTTTCCATCCACCTCTTTCGCTTCCAAAATCTCCCCCATCCCGCCCGTGTTGTACTGGAAACAGCGCAGTTTTCCGGGGTAGCGCTCAGCCAGTCCCATGATAATCTCATAGAAACGGTTGACTTTGCGAGCTCTTGAGCCGATGATGAAATCGTCCGTTCCGACAATGCGCGTGGATTCCCCGGCCTTGTCCGGTTGAGTGGCAAAACTGTGCGTGGATTCTCCCCACAAATACGCGAGCACCGCTTGCTCGGGCGTCAACTCCTGAGAGAATCCCATAATCGTGTTGCGCCGTGTGATAAAAGCGAAAACAAGCCCGTCCATCTCATCGAGTGGCGGCAAATTGATGGACGGCGAGGCAATGCTCACGAGCTTGTGACCGCGCTTGACCGCTAATTTGTCTTTTTGAATCACCGCTCGTCCATTGGCGCAAAGCTTTTCATCCAGGAAGTTGAGCGAGCCGTCAGCCTCAATCATCACATTCTCAAGAAGGGCTGTCCGATGGATCAAGGCGTGATACATGGCTTCCTGACTCTTGGGATCCACATCGGTCTTCACATAGAAGCCGATTTCTGTCCCAAAAGCTGAGCCATCCTTCTTCAAGAAAACAATGTCATCCTGCGCCACTTCTGTCTTCTCGCCGCGCTTGTGGTCGAGGCCAAGCTGGTGACAAGACCAAGTGGACTTACCCGTGGCGGTCAACCCGAAGAGAAAGACGCCATATTTCTTCAAGCGGTCTGCTGAGACATCGCGGACTGTCACCATCTTCGTCCCCGCATGCAATCCCAACATCCCTCGTTCATCGGCTCCATACATGGCCTGACGCAGGAATCCCTTCTTATCTTCCCCCATATAGTCCGTTCCGAGAGCCAAGTTCAGCCCGAATTCGGGAATCGTCAACACCTGCTGCCGTAATAAATGTTCTTCGGGAATATGAATCATAATGAACTCGGGCCCCGGTGACCTGCGGCTTGGCTCGCGCATGGTATTGCTCCACATATATGCGAGCCGCGCATTCTTGGCGTCCGCCATCGAGACATAGAGATTGCAGATGGGATTATATTCACCGTTGTTTCCCATTTGGCGGCGTACACAAATCATGGGAAGCGTGCGCATCACTTGGAGGATTTTGTGGAGTTCATCCGGCGCGCCATCCATGAGCTTGCGGTGCAAATCAGATGGATTCGGCAGCCGCACCGATGGAGAGCCCAAATAGACCGTCCGCGGTGCCAAGCGGTTCGAGATCATCGAGCGCCATCCGTAGGAGCCATGTTTCGTGCGTGTGCCCGTTTTCTCGGCAAGGAGTCGAATATCGCTCAACGGCATGTACTGAATATTCGGCCCTTTCAAAACAAGCTGAAGATTCTCGTAAAAGCGCTGGCACGCCTCTTTGCCAATTCCATCATCAGCCATGCAGGCACCTCTCAAGAAGAAACGTTCTCGCCCCGAACCTATCATGCCGACCAACCAAAGGTTGGAGCATGTGACGGCGTATTTCCCCCAGGGATTGGAGTGAGTCACGGCGTTTCTCGCCGAGGCGGGTGCCCTCACCCGCCCGCAATCGGGAATCGAAATTACTTGTTCTTGCTCGGCAATAGTACCCTACTATTCCGGACATCATGAGAGATTGTCTTTTGGATTCTCTATGTCGAATAGTCCCAACTGTCTCAATGTCCACTATCGGCACCTCCTGCCGCGACCCTAAAGGATTCTTGTTTCCACGATAGCCTGAATTCTTAGCGAATCGGATTATAAGGAGATATTCGAATTCCCAAGGCGTAGAGTTCACCCACGAAATCCCAGGAGGTCAGGGTCGTGGAGAACACCGTGATTTGAGCGCCGTCCGCCGCTTGCAGAACCTCGGCTTCCACTTTCTTTCCCTGGGTAATGACGACGGCGGCAATGTCCACGAGGTTGGCCGCAGAGATGACTTTCTTGTTGGTTTGAACCGTGACCCAGATATTCCCCGCTTGCCCCGATGTCATCACATCGCTGACCATGTCTGTGACAAGTCCCCCGACGATCTCTTTGTCATAAACCGCATTCAATGCCGTCATGTTCACTTTTTGGATGAGTTCGCTGATTAGCATTCGCTAACCTCCTATCTAATGAATTCAGAAATCGCGGGCTGTCTCGGCAAGAGTCCGGTTGAATAGCCTCGCTTCCGCTCTATAGATCATCCTCTTCGGGAAGCATTCCCACATCCGTCAGGACGATGGCCTTGCAGGTGGCAGGGCTGGCGCGAAAAGTGCTGGGAAGGATCAGAATTTTTTTCCCGGGCGAGCGCAAGCGTGAGTTAAAAAACGCATTCAGAGCAAGAAGCTGCTCCAAATCCAAAGTGCCTTCGCTCCCGTCCGGCGTGGCATAGCAGAGAGCGCCATATACCCATAGCTTCTGTTCTTGGGCTGTCCGCGAAATCAGATGAAGCGGACAATGTCCCGTGCAATGCTCGCACTGCATAATGGCCATCAAATTGCGCAATGAAACCACTTTGCCACAGGTCTCACAACGCATGTTGAACTGAACGGTTTGAGCGCTTGTCATGAAGTTGTAGTAATGGGCCCCTTCGCGATACTCCTCCTTTGGAGGCGTCCGCTCGCTGGCAAAATATTCTCGAATGTGACCGCAATGAAAGCACTTCTCTGCCACAATAAACCCGTCTCGGGGATTCGCTATTTTCCATGAATGATTGCAGGTATCTTCCGTCATATCATCTCCTAACACGCGACGATTTCCTCGCGTCTTCTCGCCCCGTTTTGCTGCAGAAACCGATGTCACGGGACGGCGTCAAGTTACAAAAATTCTCATAAGAAAGCAAGCGCCTTTTTTCACACGAACTTCGCAGCCTCGCCAAGCGATGAGGTGGACTTGACAGTCAAACGATAATGGATTATTTTGCACAACGACCGCACCCTCTTCTTGCCATCCTACTGCCGGTACACAGGAGACGGGAGTGGCGGAGGGCAAGGGTCTCCCGAGGCGGATCCCCCGATTCGCCCGGAATTGAATACTGGGAAAACCCTATTGGGACAGTCAGGATTTGATTGGCAATTCGACGATTGGCCGGACAGTCCATGTCGGCGGCTGAGCTGACGCGCGGACAGAGAGCGGCGCGAAATTTTCTGGGACTCTTGGTGGGAACCGTGGGTGAGGGGGCGCTCCAATTTCTCTTCGTCGTTCTTGCCAGCCGTTATCTGGGACCGGAGAATTTCGGCTTTTGGGGATTCAGTTCGGCCTTGATTGGTTACTTGCTCATTGTGGCCGGTTTCGGCCTGCCCCAAATTGTGGTGCGCGAAATCGCGAGGATGCCGAATGACACGGGGCGCATTTTCGGCTCGGCGATGGGTCTGCGTCTGCTTCTGGGACTTATTCTCTGCGTCGCCGTTTCGGGTGTTTTGCCCTTTGCTGAGCTGTCAGCAGATCGTCGGACAACGCTTTTTCTGCTTTCCCTCGCGCTTCTCGTCATGCCATTCGACCTTGCCCCCTTCTTTGATGCGCACCAGCAATCGCGATGGGACGCCATCTTCCGGTTAGCCGCACGCTCCATCTCAATCGGATTCCTTGGACTATTCATTTGGACCCAAAGGGCGCTCACCCTGCCCGTCGTCGCTTTCACAAGTCTCGTTTTTCTCATTTTCAATGTCGGTTTTGCCTGGTCGGGCGCGAAGTGGTTGGGCCTGATATTGCGTCCACGGCTGATGCCATCCGAGATGCGCCAAATGGCCAAACTTGCCTTGCCCATTTTCTGGGCCCAGGCAATGTCCGAATTCTACATTCACACCAATCTCATCCTTCTGGGCTTCTTCAGCACAGACCGGGAAACCGGCTTCTATGCAGCGGCTGACAGAATCCTCTTGGCGATCCTAACTCTGAAAGGTATCCTATATCGGCTGCTCATCCCGCTTCTCTCCGAAGTTGCCCACGACCATGACCGCCTGATAAAACGACTCGAAATCGTCATGCCCCTTGTCGCTCAGATCACCGTACTGATTGCTGTGGCTGCCATTCTGGTTGCTGACCCCGTACTTGAAATGGTTTTTGGCACAGCCTACTCTCCCGCGATTTGGCCTTTTCGAATTCTGGCCGGTTATATCATTTTCACTGGCGTCGGTTCGATCTTTGGCACGACCCTCTTTGCGACGGGACGCCAGCGACAATATTCCCTCAGTATCACCGTTGGATCTCTGATCAACCTCTTGCTTTGCTTTGCACTGATTCCGTTGTTGGGAGCCGTTGGAGCGGCGATTTCATCGGCGACAGCCGAAATTGTTGTGCTGACGGTCAGTTTTTCCTATTTTCGGCGCGATTTTCGACCCACTTTCTTCCCTTCGCTCGTGCGTACCTTCGTCGCTGGCGTCGCGATGGCAACCGCCTACTCGGCCATACCGTTTGAAGGAACCTTTGCATTCGCGGGAAAGTTGCTTGGGGGAGGTGTGGCGTATGGTTGTGTGTTGTGGGTTTTGGGCGAGCTGAGTCCAGCGAAAATCGAAACACTGCACCGGCTCTTTCGCATGCCGCGAGATTAGTAAGCCTTTGGGGAAGACGGTTCTTCCTGCGCTCGCTTGCAAGTGGGCGTCATCCGCTCAATCATAACTTTGATTTCTTCCTCAGAAGCCGTCTGAGTTTTTTTAGGACTCGCCGACCAAGGGGCAGACCAAGTTCAAACTCCGGAGCATTCTCGCCCCAAATCGCCCGACCATACATGGCATAAGCGAGATTGGATAGTCGCGCAAGTTCCGCATAACGTTTCCTTGTCGCCTGCGCCTCGGTTACTCGATAGTGAAGCAGAACTTCGGGAAGGTTGGCAAAACGCAGGTCAGCGGCCAAGCATTTGAGCCACAACGCCAAGTCCTCGGCGACGTGAAAATCCATAGGATAGCCTCCGACCTGACGAATCCGCTCGGTGCGATACATCACGGTAGGGTGGCCAATCGAGGTCTGCACGCGGAAACTTTGCTTAATCGTGTCATGAGTCGTCGGAAAGGGGAAAGCTTTCTTGACAAACTCCCCGGTTTCATCAATATAGTCGAACCAGGTGCCGAGAATGTCAACCGTTAGTTCGCGAAGCATGAAGTCGTATTGGCGTTCCAGTCGTTGAGCACGCATCACATCATCCGCATCCATGCGCGCAACAAGGGGAGTCGCCGCGTGTGCAAGTACCCAGTTCAACGCGGATGACAGCCCTTCTTTCTGATCTTTCTTGACTATCAGAAACCTGCCATCCTGCATATCCCTTAGAATCTCCTCAGAGCCATCGGTGCATCCATCCAGCACAGCGATGACCTCAAAATCCTCGAAAGTCTGGGCTCTGATCGAACGGATGCATTCAGCCAGAAACCGTTCAGTATTGTGAATGGGTAGTGCGACCGTCAGCAAAGGCATGCGCACAGGTCTCCACTTTGTACATATTGACAAGTCAGTCGGCACCAGACCGGTGGGGGACAGGCTACCAGCGACTCTTCTCGCACTTTGATGATACGCTCGAAGACCTCATTTCGTTTCATTTGACATGATTAGGCTTGGTTGTTACATTTTCTTGAGAGTCATGGGCCCTGCCTTTGCCTGATTCTAACAAATTTCGGACTCCTGTTGCAGGAAAATCTTCCTGCCCTCGCAGAGGTTCGGACAGCGAAACTGCCATCGCATCTCAATCGTATCTATCGGCGGGATTTTGTAATCAGACTGTCTCTCTAAATTACAATAGCTTACAACTTCTTTCACAAACCTGCTGAAACTGGAGTCAGGAAACAAAGGTTAAACTTCTGCCAGGCTGGCTATGTCAAACGGGTGGACAGGGGAGAGTTTGATACCTTTCCGGAGGAGCTATGCGAACCAAGCATTCATTCATCCTCATGTTGTTGGCGAGCGTCATCCTTGCCACGACCCTTTCAGCGGCCCCTCGATACCGGGAACGGCGTTCTACTGACGATCTCGAGCGAGTAAAGGTTCGCGGCAAAATTGTCAGGATTGAGGGCCGAAAGGCCACGCTCAAGACCGATTCCGGCTCACGAGTCACCGTGCACCTGGGTCCGCAATGGTACTGGCGAGAACGCGGCTACCGCCTGAACACCGGCGCCTATGTTGACATTGGCGGCTACGGCGAATTCGGGGACGACGAAGGAGGGTATGTCTATCCCTACGAGATTGAAGGGGAAGGCTTTTACATTGACCTGGCGGACGAGAACGGTTATCCGCGGTGGGCTCCCGATGATGAGTACTACGACGATTGGTATCCGACCAGCGTATACTACCAGAACTACTACTATTGCCCTCCTCCGCCACCGCCCCCACCCAGGCATTATTGGCACAGGTATCATGGTTACCATTCTCGCTATGGGCATTGCTGGTCGCCTCGGTGGGGCTGGCGCTGGCGTCCCTGCCGTCCCCACTTCGGCGTTCATGTCGGCTTCTGGTGGCCGTGAAACAGAAATTAAGCGCCAACATCTACTGCGGGGCTGTCCCACAAGTATGGAGCAGCCTCTTTTGTTGATGTTTGGAGCAGTTTGTGCAATTCGAGACTCATAGTCATTCTCGGAAGTCGGCTGCGATGTCAGGACCCGCCGAGCCGGGTTAAGTCTTCGCAACCCGGGCAGAATCAGAAACAGATATCGCAACTTACTTCTGGGAATCACTATGCCACCGCTTGAGTGAAATCGAGTGATTCTGAGTCAAGGAGCCACGATTTTCAAACCGCCAAGAATGCGAGAGGGGCCAACTCAATACTTCTGAGTCAGCCCTTTTTGTTTGACTGATTTATTACGAGCATCATGCTCATTTGGATCTCCCCATTATTCTGGAACGAGAACCAGACCATACATCGTGGTATGTGGTGGGTCACTGCTGTCTTGACATTTATGGCATGCTGGGCATGAAGTCTTTAAAAAATCCCAAAGAATTTTTTCAAAAATACTTGACTTTTTGTCAATCCTGCCGTATATTCGACTTTGAAAAGCGGTGTTTGCGGGGAGTGGTGAAGGATACCTTTTTTCTTGCCCTTTTTCTTGCCCTGTGCCTCTCTGGCTCGTTGCGCTGTTAGTCCCAATTTATTAACCCTTTACTGTTGGAGGTAGTGATGAAACAAGCATTTTGTGTGCTCATGGTTGCTCTGTTGGCCTTGCCAACTTGGGCCCAAATCTATCGGGTCGAACCAGCCATACCAGGAGATCCTACCATCCTTCTGTGGTCCACCGAATGCCAAACCCAGTGGCGCGCAGATTGGCAGCGTTGGATCCCTTGCACCGAATGGGTGGTCGCCAATAGCAGCGGTGATGCAACTTTGTGCGTTTCTGCACCCGGTTGCAACTATTCTTCCTGTCAGCCGCCGTACGACAATTACCTATGCCGGTACGCGGAGGCTGACTCACCTTGCCTCATGCTGCGTAACGGATCGTTGGTATGCAACAGCGAATATCGAGTATGGGGTTCTGGCATATAATTCCACCATACACTTCGAATGCGGGCCAACCAAAGGAAAGATCATGAGTGGCAGGTTCAATTGCGTCTATCCTTGAAGGGTCTTGTGGAGTGCCGTGGCGGGCATGGTACCTGCCGCTGCGTCTAACCAAGGTGACAAGGAATGAAGAAAAAGACAGCCTTTTCTACCCTTATTCTCCTGGCTATATCCCTCCCCTGCGCCGCTGTCTTCTTTGAGGTCCCCGATGATTTTGCCACCATCGGTGAAGCCGTTTACTATAGCGGCCAAGGCGATACGATTCTGGTGCATCCCGGCATCTATCGCGAGAGACTTATCCTGCCCGGTCATGACTTCTTGCTGGTCAGCGACTTCTATTTCAGCCATGATTCCTCCGACCTTTACAACACTGTGATTGATGCCAGTGATTTCGCGGAGGAAGATACCGCGTCCGTTCTCACTTTTGTCCATGGCAACAGCCGCGCGACGGTCGTCTCCGGCTTCATACTGCGTGGGGGTCACGGGTTTACTCACGAAAGCGGACGGACTTCCGGCGGAGCAATATTCATAACAGGCTCCCATCCAATGATTCTCTCGAATGTCATTACCGAAAACGAATCGCACTACTTTGCTGCCATTAGCACGGAGTTTTCGCATCCCCATATTGCCAACAACCATATCTACGGAAATCAGGCCAATGAGAGCGGGTTGATCTATTTCGGATATGATTCAGATCTCGATGAAGAAACGATTTTCGAGTGGAATGACATCAGTCAAAACTACGGCCCTCACCCGGATTGGCCCTATCTCATAGGAGATATCATTTATGTCAATCCGTGCGGAGTGCGCATCCGGTTCAACCGATTCCATGATTATCGAGGCACCTGGGCGCTGGGGGGTCTTTTCTATCATGCTTGGGGGGAGCTCGTGGGAAATCGCTTCGAACGCCTCACCTATGAACCCTTTCCGGGGGCGGATACCTTTGCCGAGATTGTGCATCTCTATCACTCGCGAATTACCCTGCGTGACAATCTCTTTCTGGACTGTCTTGTGAGCCATCCTGCAATTCGCATCCAAAATCGGCCGCAGGCCGTTCCATGCCAAATCGAACGGAATTGGTTTGAGAATATCCGAAACATTGGCTGGGAATGCACAGCCCTCAATGTGCTTCATGCGAGCGCAACCATTCGAGATAATGTCTTTATTCAATGTGTGGGTGATATTGCAGGGGCTATAGGTATCTTCTTCGGACAGCAAGGGTGGCGAGCGACCATTGAAGGGAACCATTTCTTTGCCAACCAGAACTTCTGGCAAGGGGAATATCATGCCCATACATCCGCGCTGCGTGTGACGGGCACAGTGCCTTTTTCATGCACGGTGCGAAACAATTGGTTCGAAGGCAACCGGCGAATAGCGGTGGATCTTGAGCATTATTCAGACCCGCAGGACTTGGATTGCCGTGAGAACTATTGGGGGGATCCGAGCGGCCCTTATCATCCCACGCAAAATCCTGAAGGCCGAGGTGACACGGTAGGAGATCATGTTCTCTTCGAGCCTTGGTTGACTGAACCTCCCACGGGAAGCAATGTGCCTTCTTTGCCCTTTGCTCTTTCTCCGCAGGATTGGAAATTGGAGGGCGCTTTCCCGAATCCTTTCAACAGCACCACACAAATTCGCCTAATTTCCAGCCGGCCACAGCCGTTTGAAGTCATGGTGTTCAATCTTCTCGGTCAGCGTGTCCGTCGGTTGTGGCGCGGCATCGTGCCCAAGGACAGCGGGGTCTCGGTCTCTTGGAATGGTCGGGACGAATACGGCCAAGCCGTCGCGACCGGTCTCTACTTTGTTGTGGCCACTCCGCAACTCTCCTCAACTCCCCACCCAAAGGTCTGCAAAGTCCTCTGCCTGCGTTAGAAAAATGGATTCAGAAATGGAAAAGGGGCTGTCCCATAAGTATGGAGCAGCCTCTTTTGTTGATGTTTGGAGCAGTTTGTGTAATCCGAGACTTGCCACCGGTTGAGTGAAATCGAGTGATTCTGAGTCAAGGAGCCACGATTTTCAAACCACCAAAAATGCGAAAGGGGCCAACTCAATACTTCTGAGTCAGCCCCTTTTGTTTCCTGCGTCATGGGAAGATATGACCATAGAGGTCGGAATCTTCTGCCCTGTTCGCCTACTTCTCGAGGCCTGCTCTGTCAGGAAACACGCCTGAGGATTCGATAATCGCGAAGCTGGCACGACCATTGCTGATTCCGTCGTGCGATGTGGTCGGGCGCGCCTCGCCCGATGCTTGGGTGTGGGCGGTGCTCCGGAAAGAAGTCAAACAAATAGGAGATGAATCCCATGGCTTACTCGACGACCAAAACCAAAACGCGGACCGCCAAATGGCACAAGTCCAGCTCTCAGAAGTATCCATCATGGACCTCCCAGTGGAACAAGAATGGTCCAAACGCCACCAAGCGGCCAGCCTCGTACACGAGCTATCCGTGGACCGGCTATGCCGCAAGTCCAACGCCCTATGCCTCGGGCTATTCGCCCGGCTATTCGGGCTACTCACCGACGAACATACCGGCGATGTTTTCCCATCCTCAATTTCAGGAGAAGGTCAACCGCATCTTTGACGAATTGGTTTGGCAGGTCGAGAACGACATGGAAGGGCGCCCATGGACGCCGCGTTGCGACTGGTGGGAAACAGACCACACCTACACCATCCGCGCCTATGTTCCGGGATGCACTCAAAACGACTGCCATCTCTCCCTTCAGGGCAACACCCTGACTATTTTTGGCACGACTTCGGCTCAACCCTGTCCTTCCAACGCGAACTGCTTCTGCAGTGAATGCTACACGGGCAGCTACCAGCGCTATTTCAATTTCCCCGTTAATGTGGATCCGAAGAGAGTGAAGGCCGTCTGCAAGGATGGTGTGCTCACCATCACTCTTCAGAAGGTTTCCAAGTCCACTCCGGTACCTATCAAAACAGCCTAATTGCGCATACGCACTCGAAACGATAGACAAGCCCGCCGGAAAATGTTCAAACGGCGGGCTTGTTTATTTGGTCTCTTCAAAGAGGATTCCTCCTCCCCAAAATGTCATGTTTTATTTTTTCATGGCCGATTTTCCCACATTCCCGCAAATCGGCCATTTGGCAAATTGGCCTTTCCACAACTATTTTTGCGGGACGCATTTTGTTCTTGACAAGGCCTCAAGAGCACCATATATTATATGGTGTAGTTAGGCTTCTTCTACTGCAACTGTCCAGCCAGAGTTATGACCAACGGTCGAGGAGTTTTTGGCTGTTATAAGGTCAGAAAAAACAAACAGAAGAATGGAGGACATTATGGGCACGAGAATGTTCCTTGTTTTGGCAGCAGCTTTGGCACTGACTGTCTGGGCGGTGAATCAGCCCGCCCAGGGCTATTGGGTAACGAAGGGCGGTGACATTGACTATCCCTGCCACAGCGTTCCGCCAGACACGGTCAATGCTGACGGGATGCCAGATTTCGACCAGAAACAGGATGCTTGGGGGTACTGGGACGCGCAAAATGTCTGGCACTGGACTTGGTGCGGCCCGGTGGCCACATCGAACTGCCTTTGGTGGTTCGATTCCTACTTCGAAAGGGTTCGCCTTTGGTCTCTTGTTGGGAATGTCAATCCCACGATGCCCCCGGCTATCAGTGACAACTACCCTCTGGTCTATTCGTTCAATCCGTGGAACACGGATGACCATGATAATAACAATGTCATGCCATTCATCCAGAATCTTGTGACATTCCTTCCCAGCGGGGGTGTTCCGAATGCCGGGGTCACCGCGTCCGACATCAAGACGATGATTGAGGATTACCTCGCGGACCCCTCGGTCGATCTTTGGGGTCACTACTCCGTTCAGATCGATACAGCCCCTACTTTCGAGTACATCTATGAGCAGGTAGAAGCCAGCCAAGACCAGATTCTGCTCTTAGGATTCTGGCAATATGACCCCTATGAGGGTTGGGGGCGCTTTGGCGGACACTGGGTGACCGTGGCCGGCGTCAGCAGAGACACTGTGGGGACCATTGTCTACGACTCCATCTCCTTTAGCGACCCCTTCATAGACAATGCTGAATGGGGCCGTCCGGGAGTTGTGTGGGATGGTTTCCTACTTCCCCACCCAGCACCCCCGCATGGCGTGGGTGTGCACAACGACGCGGGGAATGTCTCTCATGATTATTACGGCGTCGGGTCCTCTGGGTCCCCCGGAGGTGGCATCTCATCCGTCGGCTACCATGTGTATGAAGAATGGCCATATGACACCGCTTGGACCAACTTTGAAGGACAGAACACCCCCGAGAGATTGGAGACCTATCAGCGTCCATACCGGCCCAATCAACCCGTTCATGTGGAAATCGAGGACCTTGTCGTCGTTTGCCCTAACTTTGACTACGGTGACCTCTATGGGGTCTACCCCACCTTCGACATCGAATCCTGCGGCCCGGCACATCCTCTTACAGACAAGGCTTGGCTCGGCGAAGCGGTTGATGCTGAACCCTATTTGGACCCGGACACCGTAGACTTGGACAACTTCGATGACGGTGTTGTTTTCCACAATCTACCCTGGATGCCCTGCACCAATGTATCCGTTACCGTCACCGTGACCACTGGGGCGCATTGCGGACGTGAGTCGCTCTACTTGAATGCTTGGAAGGATGGGAATATTGATGGTGACTTCGATGATGGCCCGGGCGCCAATGAAGACGACTGGCTCTGCTGCAGCGAATGGGTCACTCAGGACATCCCGGTTGCGTCCGGCGCGTATCTCGCCAGCTTCTGTGACCCCGGCGTCTTTGACCTCGGCCGTTATGATCTTCGCATGCGGTTCCGCTTGACAAGTCAGGCTGTTGGTCGCTTCGGCTATGGCGGCGCATGGTATTACGCTGGCCCCAATAGCTTGGGCACCTATGACATTGATTGGGTGCTGGGCGAAGTAGAAGACTACATCTGGGAGGAGATGCAGCTCGCCGTTGAACTGAAGAGCTTTGATGCCGTGCCGGGCGATGGAGAAGTGACTTTGAAATGGGTGACCGCCAGTGAACAGGATAACGCGCGCTTCGTTCTCCATCGGCGCTCTGCGGGAGACTGGGCCGAAATCGCGCGCATCCCAAGCTATGGCAATAGCACGGTCGAGCAGGTTTATGAATTCATGGACGGCAATCTGACAAATGGTGTGCGCTATGAATATCGGCTGACAGCCCAAGATGTGGCCGGGGTGTTGGACGAGCTTGGCACCGTGGCGGCTACTCCTACTGAGGTAGCTATCCCCACAGCCTATGCGCTCTATCAGAACTATCCGAATCCGTTCAATGCCACAACAGCCATTCGCTTTGATTTGACAGAGCGCGGCCTCGTTGACCTCAGCATCTTTGACATCAATGGGCGTCTCGTTGCGACACTGCTTCACGAAGAGCTGCCCGCTTCTCAGCACACGATAACCTTTGATGCTGCCGACTTGCCATCCGGAATCTACTTCTACCGATTGCAGGCAAGCGCCTTCACGAGCACAAGGAAGATGGTGCTACTCAAGTAAATCGAGCGTTCTCCGGTAGTAGAAGGCCGATCCCGAATGCGGGGTCGGCCTTTCTGTTATTCAATCACTCAAAACAGAAATGACAATCCCCAATAGCTGCGCTGGTCAATGGGGCGCAGCCAGCGCGTGTCTCGCCACCGCCGCCCGACATAGAAGCGCCAACCTCCTCCTCCCGCGTGCACAGTAAGTCCCAATTCCGTCGCAATGTGGCCGTGCCATTTCGGTTCATTCCATGTCGTTTGCACGCCGCTGTGGAAATGCAAATCGAGGCTTGCGTGTTGCCATCGCGGCCAGACGAGCAGTGCGCGTGCGAAGCTTTCGCTTGTGACCGGATTGTTGAAATCGAAAATGACAATGGGCGTGTCCTTCAGAACCGGCCCGCCTCCGAGGAAATAGCGAAACTGAAGGCCGTGCCGGAGTGTTTGTTTACGGATGAATGGAGATGAGCTATAGAAAGGCAGGGTGCCAACACCGAAAACGAGCGTTGTCCAGTATTCCGCGCGATTGTCGGCCATGTCAATCATGTGATTGCAGTCGCGATGCAGAAAGAGATGGAGGGGAACGCGGGCCTCGTAACTGAGTCCGAGTCCTTGCTGGTAATACTGAAAGTTCGGATCAAAGTGCTGACCTTGTGGGTTCGGCGCCCATCCCGAACCACTGCGGAAGTGGAGGAACAGAAAAAAGGACACTCGCTTTGGACTGTCAACCTGCCCCAAGATCTCCGCACCCAAGTCCGCATAATAATCTCTCGAGTGCGGCATATAGACCTGCGCCCACATCCGCCCGGACGGCTCGATGCTCCATGTCTTACCTGCCGGATGAGCTTCGCCCTTCCATGCCAGCAAGACGGCAAGGAAGAGCACACTTCTCAAAACAGGAGATTTCATTGAGAGAATTCCTCACTCACGGTCGCCGTCGAGGATCTCCAGACCCACGATGGCGCCATTGCGGCTCTGGAGAGCCACAACGGCGATCTTCTGCGCCGAGACAGGTTCTTAACCCGGCCGAATCAATGCTGAAGGGCGGGTCACAGACCCACAGCTGTCTCAATGTTTATCCTTGAAAATTATTTATTTGGAAGTTAGCCGAT
>DYHQ01000043.1 GCA_020724065.1 Candidatus Puniceispirillum sp.
CAAGTCGGAAACCGCGCACCCGTGAGGCTGCAATTGGTGCGGTAGGGTGAGATTAAACTCTTTGCCGAGGCGATTCTTTCGATTCATCATAATCGCTCATTGAGTTCGCTCTTCGTGCAGCAGTTGAAGACTTGAGTCTCTTGTCGGTGACGAGATGACTCCGAGCGGGATTGGCGAAACGCCGCCGCGATACAATCGTTGACACAATCACTGAATCGAAAACAGGATATCGAGAACATCGTATGGAAGAAGTCATTTTGGAAACCCGGGTACGGCCCACGGGAAAAGCCGCCGCAAAAGAACTTCGGCAAAGAGCGCTCATTCCGGCCGTTTACTATACGGAGCGCCGCGAGGTGCGCCACATTGCCGTAGATAGCCATGCTTTCTCGCGAATGGTGTCGCAGGAAACTCCATTGCTTCATCTGAGGCTGGATGGTGAGGATTTGCCTTGCATCATTCGGGAGATTCAGCGCCATGCCGTCAATGGCCAGGTCATTCATGTGGATTTCTACGGCGTGGAGCGTGGTCACAAACTCCGGGCGACGGTTCCTCTTCGACTGACAGGTACACCTGCAGGAGTGCAGCACGGCGGAATCCTCGAGCATGCTTTCCGTGAAATAGAAATCGAGTGTCTTCCGCGCCACCTTCCGCGCCACCTTGAAGCGGACATTTCTCACCTGGAGATTGGCGATTCGCTGCGAATCGAAAACTTGTCTTTCGAGAATATTGCCCTGCTCAATGACCCTCATACGGTTGTGGCCCATGTGGCGCACCCACGGATAGAAGAAGCGCCGGTCGCGAAAGTTGAGGCTGCCGAGGCAGAGCCTGCGGAACCCGAGGTCATCAAGGCGCGCCGCACGGAAGAGGGCGAAAGCAAGTCGAAAGAAAAGTAGCTCCATGCCTCTGGTGGTTGGTCTCGGCAATCCCGGCGGAACCTATCAGAATACGCCCCACAATGTTGGGTTTGTCGTCGTGGATATTCTTGCCAAGCGCGCGGGAGCCATCTGGAAGCGAGAGCGCGGGCAGTCACGGGTGGCGAAGGGGACCGAGAGCCATCCGCTGATGATCTTTCTCAAACCGTACTCGTATATGAACCTTTCCGGCGAGCCGGTTCGCAGAACCCTCGAGCGTTATCGAATACCCATGGCGGAGATGCTGGTTGTTTGCGATGATGTTAATCTGCCTCTGGGGCAACTTCGGCTACGCCTGTCCGGTTCAGCGGGAGGGCATCATGGCCTGTTGTCCTTGATTGACACGCTGGAGACGGAATCGTTTGCTCGACTGCGTATCGGAGTGGGAGGAGGAGAGCCCGGTGCGGATCTGACCGATTATGTTTTGCACAAGTTCTCGCCCGACCTCCACGACAAGGTGGAGCAGGTGGTGCAGCGCGCTGCCGATGCCGTACTCTGTTACTTTCGGGAAGGCGCCCAGCGAGCAATGAATCAGTTCAATCGTGATGCGGAGATAGCAACCCTGTCTCCTGATAAGTAAGAACCCTCCCGGCATGCCATGAGCTGCCGGGTACCAATGGCCATAGGGAGTGTTGATGACCACAAGAACTTATGAAGGCGTCCTCATCTTGGACACGGGATTGGATGCCGAGAAGATTCGAGAACAACTCGAGAAATTCCAGGAACAAATTCTCCATTTCGGAGGACTTGTCCGAAAGTGGGACTCGTGGGGCAAGAAGCGCATGACGTACGAAATCCAGCACAAGCAATACGGTTATTACGCCGTCGTTGTCTTCGATGTGGAACCCCCTGCCGTCAAAACACTGAATCGCTACTTGCGGCTCAGTCCTTATATCCTTCGGCACTTGATTGTCTCGGTGGAGCGGCATCGAATTCCACCGGTCGAATCCACGGCGGAGCTTCCGTTGGCGACCGAGAAGCTCGAAGAAGAACCCGTCACGAAGCTCGTCGAAGAGGACACGGAAGTGCCCGAGGAAGGACTCGAAGAGCCGACGGAAATTTCCCTCGCGACGGAAGAGAACGACCAAGCGAATGCCGCGGTCCTATTGACGAAAAAGCATCGCCCGTTCTCGGCAGTGTATAAGGCTTTTGTCCAGTGTCTTGGAAGTGCTTCTTCAAAAGAATTTGTTTTATGCATGCTACGGGGAGTGCCCTATGATTGACTTAAGAATGCCCGAGGTCAACAGCGTGATTATCGCTGGGAATCTAATCAAAGACCCGACTTTTCGTTCGACGACGACGGGAACGCCCGTTGCGAATTTCACCATCGCCTCCAATCGGAAGTTCAAAGACAGCACCGGTCAGATCAAAGAAGATGTCTGTTTCATCGGCGTCGTCGCCTGGTACAAGCTTGCGGAAAGCTGCTACGAGAATCTGAAGAAAGGCAGCGCGGTCCTTGTGGAGGGAGAACTCCAATCTCGAAGTTGGAAGACGGAGGATGGTTTCAACCGCAACATTGTCGAGATCAAGGCGCGGCGAATCCAATTCCTGAACAAACGAGAGATCACGACCGCTCTGCCGGTTCTTGAGGAAGAGGAGACGGAGCGTTTTGCGGAGAGCCCCTGCAGTGAACTGAATTCCGGAGAAACGGAACCCGCCCACCCCGATGGAAAATCTCCCAATGGTCAGGCACCGGGTACTTCGGATTTCGATTTCGGGTATCGAGATCTGAAAATATAGCATCCAAGAAATCCATGAGCAAAGGCTCAACAGAACTGAGGAAGAGAATCCCATGCAGATCATACTTCGTCAAGATGTCGAGAAATTGGGCAAGATGGGGGAAGTGGTTCAGGTGAAGGCCGTCTATGCACGGAATTTCCTGATTCCGCGCGGGGTCGCTTACGCCGCCACGAAATCGAATCTGGCACGGCTGGCCGAGGACCAGCGAGTTCTCGCACATCGCGGCTTAAAAGAAAAGCGGGTCGCGGGCGATTTGGCGTCGAAACTCGAAGGCTTTCGAGTCACCGTCACCGCGCTTGTGGGCGAAGAAGACCGCATGTTCGGCTCGATCACAAGTCAGGATATTGCCGAATTGCTGCGAGAAAAAGGCATGGATGTGGATCGCCGCAAAATCCATCTGGAGGAACCCATCCGAGCCCTGGGGGAATACGATGTTCCCATCAAGCTGCACAGTGATGTGACGGCGACAATTCGGGTCGAAGTCGTTAAGGAGACGGCGCTGGAATCTTAGAATCCGTGATAGACTACGGATGTTTTCACATTTCTCGCATTCTTCTCTTTCATAGTGCGTGGCCTTGCCTCCGGCCACGCTTTTTTTCCTGCGCGAATTCGGCCATATTGAAATAGCTGTCCGGTTTTTCCACCCCCTATGAGGAAAAAATGAAACTTGCCTATTTTGTCGCTCTGCCGACCATTACAGGGTACACCCTATGCGCCACTCTTCATGTGTCGCCTCGTACCGACACGCTGCCGGGAGAAGGAACCGTCGCCGAACCCTTTGGGAATCTGCAGTATGCTATCGGGCATGCGACGGATGGCGATGTGCTGCAAGTTGCACCCGGGCAATATGTCGCAGCTCCCGCGCCACTTCTTGAAGACCTTTGCGGAAACTGCCTCGAGCATCGGACCTCAGTTCAGGCGACTCGCGGATTTCTGATTGAGGGCAAGGCGCTGCGCATTCAGGGCTCAGGAGCGGAGAAAACGGTTCTCGTAACGGGTGCCGGCTATGGCGTGCTCTTTTTGAATAGCCGCGGTTCGGTTATCGAAGATGTGGCCATAACCGGCGGCGTGCGTGACGGAGACGGCAACGCGACTGACGCCGCCATCGTTGCAAAATTCTCGACCGTAGCAATTCATCATTGTCACATCCGCGATAATACAAGTTTCATTGACTCCGTCATTGTGGGAATTGGGGGCGTCATGGGCCGCGAGAACTCGGAGTTGTGGATTCAGGATTGCCAGATAACCAACAATTCCTGGGATGGCGTGGCTCTCTATCGCGGCGCGACCGCCGTCATTACGGATTGCGTGATTGATTCGGGTCGAGGGGCGGGCATCGGCATTACCTGGGATGCATCAGCCAATTGCCTTCGCAATCGGATTTCCAATTATTGGAAAGGCCTCGGCAGCTTCGGCACTTCGACGGTTGTCGCTCGAAATAATGCGGTTTTTGACAATCTTGGATGGGGGATTATCGCCACGGGCGAAAGCCATTTGGTCGCGGAAAACAATGTCGTCACGCGCAATGGCAATTGCGGCATGGCCATTTGGTCCGACGAATCCAGCGGCCGAATCGTGAACAATATCGTAACGGGAAATGGTCATCGGAAAGAATGGGTGTGTCCTTGCGTGGGTTTGTGGAGCACTGGGAGAGCTGAAAAGTGGCGCATTGATTTCAACGATATATGGGCCAATGCCAAAGGGGAATTTCAAGGACCCTTGCCGCTGGCCCGCATGCCAGGAGCGCTCAGCGTGGATCCCCAAGTTACAGATTCGCTCGATTTCCATCTGGCGCCCTCTTCTCCCTGCATAGACAAAGGCGACTCAGCTCTAACGGATCCTGACGGATCGCGCTCGGATATGGGCATCTTCGGCGGCCCACAAGCGAGGCGATAGCAGTGTTCCGGCGAACAGCGTTGCGATCTCAACACTTCGGTTGTCTTCCAGGCGCGGAGAGCATCTTATATGAATAGAACATATCTCATCGTCTGCCTTGCGCTGCTGCCTTTGGCCGTGCTCTTTTCCTTCGGCAAATTGTGGACGCTCGGCGCCGACCTATGGGAAACGGCCGCCACGATCCGCGCTGTTTCCGAAGACATTGCGCATCCCGCCAATCCGATGCTTGCTCTCCCCGGATATACCTCCCCACGGTTCACACCGTATACGGTCTTGTGGGGAGCTCTAATGAGACTGACGGACTTGGACATATTCGCCATTATCGGACTCGCGGGAATAGCGAACTACTTGTTGCTCGTTACAGGACTTGCCCGGTTTGCGCGGAGGCAATTCCAGGACCAAGCTCTCCCCGCCTATGTTTTGCTTACAATGCTTATCGTTTGGGGAACAGGATACGGTGAGGCTAATGCGTATCAGCTTGCCATGTTCCTTCAGACTTTGCCGCTTGTCGCGATCTTTGCCTATGGAGTCTGTTTTCATGCGCTTGCATCTCTGCGCGCTTACATTGACGAACCAAGATGGCCATCACTTGTTATCTATGTGCTGTGTTCATTGATCGCCTTCGTGACTCACCCAATTACGGGAGCTTTTGGATTTGTCGCCGCCACCGCGATGTTGCTTGGTGAAACGAGCTTCAAGCGGGCAATCCTTTTCCAGGTCATACCCCTGCTTGCACTAATTGCCGCAGTTTTCTGGCCCTACTTCGATTACATAGCAGTACTCACGAAGGGCACGACCGAAGCGTGGTATAAGGATCCCATCTTCTCGAGTCAATTTGAAGCTCTTGGCATGGCTGTTGCCGGCGTTCCAATCGCACTCTGGTACGCGTTGAAGAGGCGGCATCTTTTTCTTGTTTACGGACTGGCTTTCTGCCTATTGATTTACATGGTAAGCAAGGAAGCAAACATACAGATCGGGAGCCGATTTATCTTGTACGCAGCCATTTTCATGCACATGGCGATTGCGGTGTATGTCCGCGAGCAAAAGCTGCTGTCGTGGCATAACCTGCGGACTTCACTTCAAGGCCGTGGCCTTGCGTTTGTGTTTGTCTTCGTTTTGCTTGTGCCGGCGCTGTGGTTCCGAGCCCGCGAGATGAAATGGACTATCGAACCGCTGTTAGGTCCGCCCTTTCATAGACACGCCTACGAGAGTCCGGCGCAGCCGTTCCTTTTTCTGTCCCACTACCTCGGCTCGTCCGATGTGGTTATGGCCGATGACACGACGGGATGGGTCATTCCAGCAATCACGGGAGCCAAATTGGTTGCGCAGCTCAAGGGAAATCCTCTCATCTCCCAGGAAGTGAAGCAGCGTCGCGAAGAAGTGCGTCTCTTTTTCAGACGCATATTGCCACTGGAAGAGCGATGGAGGCTGCTTCAGAAGTACCGCGTGACTCACATTCTGCTTGATCGAAAGCAGATGCACGGCTGGGATAAGTCTTTTCTTCGAGACTTGCCAAGTTTGAGCAAGAAAGTGACCGAGCAGGGAATGATCGAGCTATACAAAGTGAGGAGCGAGTGAGCTACTCTCTTGTGCGTCCCATTCTCTTCCTCGGAGACGCCGAGCGAGCACACGAGCGCGCTCTCAAATGGCTGGAATGTGGGCAGCGATGTTCTCTCGCGCGGCGAACGCTTCAGTTCTTTTGCCGCGTGCAGGACAAGAGGCTTGAGCGACAGTTGGGCAGTCTTGTTTTCCGCAACCCGATTGGCCTTGCAGCGGGATTCGACAAGGATGGCCGCATTGTTCCTGCCGCTGAGGACCTTGGGTTCGGCTTTGTGGAAATTGGCACAGTCACTCCCAAGCCGCAGCCAGGCAATCCGAAGCCTCGCCTCTGGCGCTTTCCGAAAGAGAAAGCCCTCGTCAACGCCCTTGGATTTCCGAGCGACGGAGCTGTGGCGGTCGCTCGCCGTTTAGAAAAAAGGCGCATGGCGACTTCAATTCCCGTAGGCATCAATCTTGGGAAAAACGCGGACACGCCTCTGAACCGAGCCCACGAAGACTTGTGCGCTTCGTTGGACATCCTGCATCCCTTCGGGGATTTCTTTGTCGTCAATGTCTCCTCGCCCAACACACCCGGCCTGCGCGACCTGCAGCAAGCGGAATCATTGACGCGAATTGCCAATTCGTTGCTAGACAAGCTGACCGCCCGTGGCCCCAGACCCTTGCTCGTCAAGATTGCACCCGACATCACGGTGAGAGATTTGGAGGGCATCGTTCAAGTGGTTACAGCCACTCGATTGGCGGGACTTGTCGTAGCAAATACGACGACGAATCGGCCCCTCGCACCGAGCGCGGTCTTTCTCGACCGAGGCGGGCTGTCAGGAAAGCCTCTCTTCCCCAGAACGCAAGAGCTTGTGAAGCAGGCGCGAGCACTTTTGGGTACCGAGGCGATCCTTTTCGCTTCTGGAGGCGTGTTCACGGGAGGCGACGCGGCGCAGCTCCTCGCAGCGGGCGCGAACCTCATCGAGGTGTGCACTGCTTTTGTCTACCGTGGCCCGCGATGCGCCGCCCACATATGTCGCGAACTGCTGGCTCATCTACCCAAATCCCCCGACAAGGCTGCTTAGCAAGCTCTTCCTACCTCCTTGGTAATCAGGCATTCCCAATCATTACTCTGAAACCAACAGACCGAACGCGGCGATGATTCTGCTGCGTTCTCTTCTCATGTAGAAGCCCTGGCCACGCAGGAGGGCTCGGGGTTTCGCTATAATTGCATCTATTATTCGCCCACTCTTTCTTCTCCTATTAGAAAGAGCAATTATGCTTACTCGTATCGCCGAAGCGTACCTCTTAGGAAATTCATGGTAAGAAAGACAAGAAAAACATTGAATGTAACACTTGCGAAGAGTAATTTATAAGGAGAGTCTTATAAAAGACCGAGAAATCTCACACAGAGAAGCTTTTAGAGGCTAAGGAGACTTTCTCACATGTCCCTGGCAGTGCGGTGGTGCATCGGTGCTTTCGCGGGATTTCTTTTTGCCTTTGCGGCCTATGGCAGCATGGACGCGACAACAGCCCCCATGAAAGCTGGCCAAGGAGAACATGACAACTCTCTGCGGTGCGACTTGGATTGTTCGAGCGCCATCGTCGTGTCGTGCCCGGAAACGGTCAGCGGCCAGAGCATCGAAGAGCCCAACGGTGTGAATAGCTGGCCGTGCGGATTCGTTGACCCCGGAGGAGAACTCGTCTATTCGATTTTCCTCGAAACTGTCGTTGACCTCACGGTGACCGTCCTCAATCACGAGATGAGCTGTATTGATGTCTATTTCGTGGAAACCTGTAATGAACGACCTTGTCTATGGATAGGTTGCCAGACGGGAGACTCGCGGACCGTCCATCATGTCGGGCCCGGAACAGTCTATGTCGTCGTAGACCGATGGGAGGATTGCCCCCCAGGCCCTTACCAATTCGAACTCCAGTTTGAGTGTGACGAACCGCCGGCAAGCTGCAACTATGTGCGCCAATGCACGGAAGATCTGGGCCGCGTAGATTGGTACGCCGACGGCGAATGGAGTTCGCGTGACGGGCTTATCTATCAGATTTATCACGGCGGATTTATTCCTTCGGCGCCGGACATTATTGTCTACGAACCGCAAACCTGTGAAATCGTGCGCACCTACCAACTCCAATTCACTTCGACGGCCCAGCACGGCATTGCAGTGGACACTCGCAACGGAAACCTGTGGGTCGCCGGTTGGTGGAACAGGACGATTTCTTATCTCGACAATGACGCCAACCTGCTTCACTCTTTTGGTGGAGAGCGCCGCTATGCCGGGCTCGCCTATGATCCGGACAATGAACGACTCTGGGCCGTGACGAACAATGTGCCCGACAAATACTTAGTCTTCGATGTTCATCATCCCATGGCTCCGACGCTGCTATGGGGACCGACGCCGGTGCCTTGGCAGTGCGGCGGAACTTTCTTTGGAACGAATTTCAACAGTGCAGGTCTTGAATACAGCCCTTATGCGGATATTGTCGTTTTCATCAATCAGGATGCGGGCGCACAAGAATGTTTTCGGGACAATGGAGACGGTACGCTGACTCCGTTGGGCTGCTGCCAACTGGTCCCATTGAACTGGCCTTGGGGGTGCGCTCTGGTGGACGGTGGATTAGGTGAACGCGGCGAGCTCTTTGTGACCAGCTTGGATGGATGGCCTTGCGGTCCCAGGCCGGTTGATGTATTTGAAACCGTCTGCGACGCACCGCTGCCTGTCGAGCTTGTCTCGTTCCAAGCAATTCCCGAAAACGAGTACGTTACTCTCCAGTGGGCTACGGCGAGCGAGACGGAGAATGCCTTTTTCAGAATCTACCGAAGGCAAGGGGGGATGGACTGGCAAGAAATCGCGCGCATTCCTTCGCAAGGCGAGGGTGCCGCGATGCGATACTATACCCATCGAGATGAGCATGTGAGAATCGGCGTGGCCTATGAATACATGCTGGCGGATGTGGACAATGTGGGGACTGAGACACGCGCGACGGACAAGATATGCCAAGTCACGATTCTTGAGCCGCGCAAGTCGTTGACGAATGCACTTTACCAGAACTTCCCCAATCCATTCAACTCGCCCACTACCATCACCTTTGATCTCCTTGAAAGCGGCCATGTGAGCTTGAAGGTCTATAACCTCTTGGGACAATGTGTCGCGGTGCTGGTCAATGAGCCGAGGGAAAGTGGTCACCATGTTGTGGCTTTGGATGCCACAGAGCTGCCGTCAGGTGTTTATCTCTATCGCCTCGAGACGGCCAGCTTCGTGGACCAAAAGAAGATGATGATGATGAAATAGCCGGAGGTTCTTGATCTTCTGCGAGTTGAGTAACAAGGCGATAATGAGAACAAAAGTCCTTGTGATGTTCGCCGTGATGTTGGGCTCCGTGACGGGCAGGGTCATGGCTCAATATGATCCGTGCGACATCCCTCCCGGAATCTATCGTACGCAGACTCAGGGAGGATGGGGCCAGGCTTGCCACGGGCAAAACGCAGGATGTCTTCGCGACGAACACTTCGACGAGGCTTTCCCAGCAGGATTGGTCGTTGGCGGAACCTTTGGAATACATCTCACGAGTTCAGGTGCGGTGGTCAACTTTCTTCCCGCGGGCGGCGAGCCGGGCATGTTGACCTCCAATTATGTGGACCCGCTTTCAACGGAAGCGGGAGTCTTCGCAGGGCAAGTCGTGGCCCTGGCAATTTCACTTGGCTTTGCCGAAGTCAGCGTGCCCGGTTTCGGCGACCTCGGCAACCTCGTCGTACCCACCGGTTTCCACGAACCTTGGGGCCCGTTTGCAGGATATACGGTAAGTGAGGTCTTTGCACTGGCCAATGTTGTTTTGGGCGGTGATGCAGCGGCGTTGCCTGCGGGAATTTCCGTCTCTGACCTGAACGATGTGGTTGATGCCGTAAACAACGACTTCGATGACGGAGAGCAAAGCAACGGATACCTTGTTGAAGAGGAGTGCGACGAAATCCTGCCAGTACATTTGACAGCCGAGCCAACACTGACTCCCAGTGACGGTCGGTTGACTTTGTGCTTCTTCGTGGCCGACGAACACGATGTGACCCGCTACGAAATTGTTCGAAATGGTGCCAGAGTAGTAGATCTTACGGTGGCTAACGGCAGTTATGCCTATGAAGACAGGAATGTGATGAATGATCGCCGCTATGAATATGGTATCTGGGCGGTGGAACTCGGCCAGCGCAAGGCACTATCCTACGATGGCAGAAGTCTATGGGCAGGCGTACCTTCAGCAGGAAATGGAATCAAGACCCAATACGGACTCCATCAGAATCACCCCAATCCCTTCAACAGGCAGACTACCATCCAGTATGATATGGCGATGGACGGGCGAGTTCGATTGCGGGTCTTCGACATCACGGGAAGGTTTACGACAACTCTCACGGATGAATACAATTCGGCGGGCAGCCATACGGTCGTGTTCGACGGCAGCGCGCTGCCCTCAGGCATTTATCTGATTGCGATGAAGATGGAAGGTTTTCATGCGACGATGAAGGTAGTTTTGGCGAAGTAGGCTTAGCGACATCGTTGCGACGACACAGTGCGAGGCCGTGCAATGCCACCGGGCAATGTACGGCCTCTTTGTTTTGCCATGAACGCTCCCGCCATAAAAGCGACAAAAGGGGGTGGAGGAATCCTCTTTCGGGAGAAATCCAAAATCCGAAATCCAAGACCCTAAGCCCAGCAAGACGCAGCACACCGTTGCATAATCGCTGCAAAATCAAATTCTTGCAAAGGAAGTGTGAGCTGTCGCTGAAATAGCAGTAGTTCTAAGAAGATTGTACGGATGAAAAAACCTGTTGAATTCTGAAAATCTACCTATTATATTTTAGCATTGTGCTATCAGCTTGGCGATTGTAAGGAAGAGAATTTTCAGGAGGTGTGCCATGACAGTTATGGCCAAATTTGTTGGATTTTGCCTAATGACAGGGCTAATTGCCGCCGCAGCGTTGGCAGTTCCCCCCATGATTAACTATCAAGGTGCCATCGTGGACAGCAACGGTGTCCCTTTGAATGGGACTGTCACACTTCGTTTCAGCATGTGGGACGATTCGGTTTCAGGCACTTATCTTTTGGATCGAGCAGCAAGATGTGCTGGTGACCGACGGACTCTTTGATGTCCTGTTAGGTCGTGTGAGTCCTGTTCCGCGCACCGTCTTCGACAACGACAGTCTTTGGCTCCAAATTCAAGCGATGGGAAATCCGGCCATGGTTCCGCGACAGCGGATTGCCACTGTTCCCTATGCGTTTCGTTCTGGTTATGCTGACACCGCGGCTGTCGCGCTATCCGGAGGCGGTGTCAACTACGCGCTCGTTTATACGGTGGCTCAGAGCGGAGGCGACTTCACTTCCGTGGCGGCTGCACTTGCGGCCATACCCGGCGGTGTCGGGCCTTACCTCATACGAGTCATGCCGGGAATCTACCCGGAACCCGGCCTCTCGATTCCTGCGAATGTAACCCTCCGAGGAGCCGGGCGGGACTGCTGCATCTTGGATCTGACAATGATCTCTGCTGCAGTAGCCATGAGTGAGTCGTCCGCAACGATAGAAGGATTCGATATCCGGGCCATGGGCATTGACATCACCGCGATGGACATCACGCTCTGCGATAACGATATTACCAATCCCCTCGCGGACGGAATTCAAATTCGTGGCGTGGAAGTAAATGCCGTTGTGCACGATTGCAGGATTCACGATTGCCAAGACTGGGGTGTCGTTGTTCGCGATGCGGCCCAAGCCTTCATTCATGACAACTTGATTTATGACAATGGGTCGGGGGGAGTCTTGTTCAACGAGGCCGGTGGGAGCGTCAGCAACAACAAAGTCCTCCACAATGATGTCTACGGAGTTCAGGTCGTGGGCATAGTCACTTCAGTATCCGGTCTAATCGTTGACGACAATAAGATTGGCCACAACTTCGTGGGAATTAGCCTTCGGCAGGGCTGGCCCGACTCTCGGGTCGTGAGCAACGACATCTTCGACAATGACGATATCGGCGTTGAAATCATAGATGGCTCGCCAGTCGTTGTTGCCAACACCATCACGAGGAGCAACACAGGAATAGCCATAGACAACGGGGGAACAACTTGGCCGGCCAAAATTGTTGGGAGCAACATTTGGCTGAATCTTCAGTATGGGATAGATTGCCCAGCCGCCGATGGCGCTAAGGGAGTCATTAGCTCTAATATCATTGTTGGGAATAATGTGCGGGACATCAACTATCCTGATCCTGTTGCCCTTCTGCCTACTTTCAATAACAACACATTTGACACAACCGTGCCCAATCCCCTTGCACCTGGCCTGTACAATGTTGACTCGCAAGGAGTCGCCGTCATTCCATGATGAGAATGACATTGAAGGCTGAAACCGTGATTCTTTCCTGAAAGCGAGGTGTTGAAAGTGTCGAAGACAAATCAGGTCAAAAATGGCTCGGCTGTACTCGTGCTGCTGATGCTCGCGACGGCGTGCTTTGCTGTCGGCCCGATGAATGATGGAATTTACACGATTCGCAGCTCCGTGCTGGCGAGCGCAGGCGGGCGTGTATCGGAAAGTCCGTCGGGTGGATTTTACACGATGAACTTCACACTCGGACAGCCGTCGGCAGTGGGTATCTCGGCAGAGCCTGCGCTTCCATTTTGGACTGTCTATGCGGGGTACCAGTTGCCGCTCATCTTGAGCGATGTGGATTCGCTGGTGACCTACCATGCGATGCCGAACATGCAGCTTTGGTGGGAAAAAATTCCGTGGGCGACAGGGTATCGCATCTATGGAAATAGTGTGGATCCCTACACGGGACTCTACACGCTCTTGGGTGCGACGGCACAGAGGCAATATACGCGGGGCTGACTCAGAAGTATTGAGTTGGCCCCTTTCGCATTTTTGGTGGTTTGAAAATCGTGGCTCCTTGACTCAGAATCACTCGATTTCACTCAACCGGTGGCAAGTCTCGGATTACACAAACTGCTCCAAACATCAACAAAAGAGGCTGCTCCATACTTATGGGACAGCCCCCACCATGAAATACTTTCATCGCGTGACGGCGCTGCGTCCTTGGGTCGCGCCGTAGCCAGAGCAGCGTAGAATCAGGAAGCCCCGTTCCGCAAAGGATGGGGCTTTTTTCTTGCCAGAAAATGTGCCTGTGGCAAATTGAGGACAAAAAGGGGTGGAGGAATGCTCTCTCCTGTGAAGTCCGAAATCCTGATTCGAAAAAGTCAGTCTCGCGATGCGTTTCCGTCCAATCTGCGCAATATCAAATGATTACGAAAGAAGACTGGAGTTCAGTGAAATAGAAGATGTTCTAAAAAAGGTTGCGCGAAATAGAAAACTTCTTGACTTTCGGGACTACATCAATTATATTCTGTTTAGTGCGCCGGTGGCTGGGCGCGCAAAAAGGGCATTATCAGGAGGTATGAGATGAGAATTTTTGCTAAATTCATCGGAATCTTTCTCTTAGGATGGGCTTCTGCGACGGGAGCGTGGGCAGTTCCACCCATGATCAACTACCAGGGCGCCGTTGTAGACTTGAACGGCGTGCCGGTAGATGGAATGATGCAACTCTATTTCAACATGTGGGACGATTCGGTCTTAGGCAACTTACTCTGGAGCGAGGTGCACGCCAGTGTGCCCGTTCGGGAAGGACTTTTCGATGTGCTGCTGGGGAGCTACAATCCCATTCCTCGCTCCGTATTCAATATGGACAGCGTGTGGCTGGAAGTGGGACAGGACTACAGCGTTCCCATGTATCCGCGCCACCAGATCGCCACCGTGGCGTACGCGTTTCACTCGGCGTATGCGGACACATCCGGAGTAGCACTCTCAGCTCCGCCGCCCGGATACGCGGGAGTTTACACGGTGGCCATGTGGGGCGGCAATTTCACTTCGGTTAGGGCGGCGATTCTCGCGATTCCACCTGGTGAGCGCTGGCTCGTCCGCGTCATGCCGGGATACTACATCGAACCGCCGATGCAGCCCCTGACCCTTCCGCAGAATGTAACGCTCCAAGGAGCCGGCAGAGAATCCTGCCGCATGGACTGCGGGTGAATTGAGATCTTCGCGCCCTCGGTCGAGGTGAGCGGATTCACAATTCAAATGACCTGCGCAATCTACATTAGTGCAACGGATGTAACGATCTGTGACAACGACATCAGGAGCTCCACGGAGAGCGGAATCACGGTCAACGGAGACGGTGTGAATCCTATCATTCATGACAACCGGATTCACAACTGTGTGGGGTGGGGCGTGGAGGCACGCTTTGGCTGTGAACCGTTCGTTCACGACAACTACATCCATGACAACAGGGCGGGTGGGATCAGTTTCGACGGAGCTTCCGGGAGAGTTGCCAAGAACAACATTTCCCTAAATGGTCACTATGGTGTCATGACCACAGGAGGCACGATACCGGGCAATATTCTAACGATTGACAACAACCAGATCCGTGGTCATTCTACAGCGGGCGTAAGCGTATTCAGCGGCGAGGTACGCATTACGGGCAATGACATTGGCAGCTTCCCGCTGGGGATGAGCGTCGGCATCGAGGTCTCGGATGCAGGTGTTGCCCATATTGTCGGCAATACTATCACCTATTGCGGCAGTTGCGGAATTTTTCTGAACAATGCGGAAGCCATGCCGTCGCACATTGTAGGCAACAACATTTGGGACAATACCTACGGTGTCCGAGGCGGCCTGGGATGTGCACACGGAATTTTCAGTTCCAATATCATTATTCGGAATAGCATCCAGGACATCATCTACAACTTACCCCCTTGTCCTTTCCTGACTTTCAACAACAACACATTCGATACGGCTCCCGGTGCGGCACAAGGCTCCTACAACGCGACTTCGAATGGTCTCCCCATCAACCCGTAGGGTCTGGCGGGAGTTGAAAAGAGAAAACCTTGAGGAAAGCGAGGTGTTGAAAGTGTCAAGAATAAATCGAATCAAAGGCATCCTAACAGTGCTGGCGCTCCTGGTTGTCTCAACAGCGTGCTTGGCAGTCGGCCCGATGAGCGATGAGCTTTGCACGATTCGCAGTTCCGTGCTGGCCAGCGCTGGCGGGCGTGTATCGGAAAGTCCGTCGGGTGGATTTTACACGATGAACTTCACACTCGGACAGCCGTCGGCAGTGGGTATTTCGACAGAGCTTGCGCTTCCATTTTGGACTCTGTACGCAGGGTACCAGTTGCCGCTTATCTTGAGCGATGTGGATTCGCTGGTGACTCTGCGTTTCCCTTACACGCCTGACATGCAGCTTTGGTGGGAGAAAATCCCGTGGGCGACGGGCTATCGCATCTATGGAAACGGTGTGGACCCCTACACGGGACTTTACACGCTCTTGGGTGCAACGGCACAGAGGCAATACACACATTCCGGCATTGCCGGAACCACGATGAAATACTTTCATCGCGTCACGGCGCTGCGGCCTTGGGTCGCGCCGTAGCAAGAGCCACATGAATCATTAAATTGTAGGGGCGGACCAATGTGTCCGCCTCTTCATTTTGCGGCGCGCGGGGTGAGGGCACCCACGCGCGGCGGAGATCTTCGGTGAATCGCCGCGGGACGCGTCTCGCGCGCCCGGCAGTTGGTGGGCACGGCGCGCCGTGCCCCTACGCCGAGGAGAATGGGGCGAATCAGGTGATTCGCCGACAAGACTCGATGGGTCGGCTGCGACTCCCGATTGAATCGGGGGCGACACCGCAACAAAAAAGAAAGCAGCGACTTCAATCAATCGCTGCTTTCAGATTGCTGACAAACCCTACCATTTCTGGCGGGATTTGGTTTTTGAAGACCT